>NZ_NEVS01000001.1:364593-729186 GCF_002261215.1 Bordetella genomosp. 11
GCTCAGCGCGCCCTTGGTGGCGAACTGCACCTTGCCGTCGACCAAAGCGTACAGCGTGTGATCCTTGCCCATGCCGACGTTCACGCCGGCGTGAACGCGGGTACCGCGCTGACGGATGATGATCGAGCCGGCCGGGATCAGTTGACCGCCGTAGGCCTTGACGCCCAGTCGCTTCGATTCCGAATCGCGACCGTTCCGCGTAGAGCCGCCGCCCTTTTTCTGTGCCATGTTTAGCTCCTGCTATGGATACCGGTGCGCGTCAGGCCGTAATGGCCTCGATGCGGATTTCGGTGTAGTTTTGACGGTGGCCCTGATGCTTCTGATAGTGCTTGCGACGGCGCATCTTGAAGATCGTGACCTTGTCATGCCTGCCATGCGCAAGAACGGTCGCCTTGACCACGGCGCCGGCGACGATGGGCGTACCAACTTTCAGCTGGTCGCCTTCGCCCACGGACAGAACCTGGTCCAGGGTGATTTCTTGCCCAATGTCAGCAGGTATCTGTTCTACCTTGAGTTTTTCGCCGGCTGCGACACGATACTGCTTGCCGCCGGTTTTTATGACCGCGTACATGGGTAATTTCCTATAAGGGTGATCCAGCGCCTGAAACGCTGAACTCGTGATTCTAGCCCGGGCGCCTGGCGATGTCAAAAAGTCCCGGCAGGGCAACGAGTTACGTGTCGCGCCCGCGGTACGGGGAGACGGGCCGCCGCCCGCATTCCCGTCTGTCCCGCCCGCATTCCCCGCCGGCCTGCCGCGGGATCGGCTAGCGTCCGCGGCGGGCGCGGTGCTGTCAAAGTGACACCGTATAATTCGCTGGACCCCGGCCGGCTTGCATGGCGGGCGCGGGCCTGCTTCATGAGCCTTGGCGCTCGTCTTCTACCACCCGGACTCGTCTTGAATCTCCCCGAGCTTATTGCCCCTGTTGCCGACGACATGAAGGCCGTTGACGCCGTCATCCGGGCCCGGCTGAATTCCGACGTCGTGCTCATCCGGACGATAGGCGACTACATCGTCGGCGCCGGCGGCAAGCGCATGCGCCCCGCCTTGCTGCTGATGATCGCCCGCGCCCTGGGCTACACCGGCACCCATCACCATACCCTGGCCGCGGTGGTCGAATTCATCCACACCGCGACCCTGCTGCATGACGACGTGGTCGACGAATCCGACCTGCGGCGCGGGCGCCAGACGGCCAACGCGGTCTTTGGCAACGCCGCCAGCGTGCTGGTGGGCGACTACCTGTATTCGCGTTCCTTCGAAATGATGGTCGATGTCGACTCGATGCGGGTCATGGCCATCCTGTCGCAGGCCACCACGGTCATCGCCGAAGGCGAGGTCCTGCAACTGTTGAACGTGCACGATCCGGATGTCTCGCAGGACCGCTATCTGCAGGTGGTCCGCTACAAGACGGCCAAGCTGTTCGAGGCGGCCGCGCAGGTGGGCGCGGTGCTGGCGAAGGCCACGCCGGAACAGGAACAGGCCGCCGCCGCCTACGGCCGCCATATCGGCACGGCCTTCCAGCTGGTCGACGACGTCCTGGACTATGGCGGCGACGCCGCCGCGCTGGGCAAGAACGTCGGCGACGACCTGCGCGAGGGCAAGCCCACCTTGCCGTTGATACGCGTGATGGAGGTCGGTACGCCGGCGCAGCGCGAACTGGTGCGGACCGCCATCGAAACCGGACACGCCGACTTCGAAGCCGTCGCCGCCGCCATTCACGCCACCGATGCCCTGAGCCACGCCATGGAAGCCGCCCGCGCGGAAGCCGAATTGGCGCGGCAGGCGCTGGCTGGCTATCCCATTTCCGTTTATCAGCAATCCCTGCTAGAATTCTGCGCTTTCGCGGTAAACCGCGATCGATGATCGATAGATCGATAACGGGGCGTAGCTCAGCCTGGTAGAGTACTGCGTTCGGGACGCAGGAGTCGGAGGTTCGAATCCTCTCGCCCCGACCACCCTTGCAAGGGTCGGTCATTCCCGAATCATCGGTGCAGGTTCGCTTTCTTTTCCGCAATATCCCGCGGGCAGGAAAGCAAGGATCCCGCGCCGAGACGATAAGCCGAAGCTGCTCGCGCAGTTTCGGCTTTTTGTTTTCCAGCCAGCGCCATGGCGGAGCTCATCGTCGATGAGCTATCTGCTTTACCGATAGCCCCCATCCAATAAATTCAGTTCCCGGAATACGCGTTCCTTCTTACGCTATCCCTGTTCCGCCACGCCGGCGAAGTCCAGCCCCGCTTTTCCCGCGTCGCCGCTATTCGACCGCGATGGCGGCTTCCCCGGCGGCAAATGCAGGCGACGTCATTCGCGTCGACGCCAGGCGGACAACCCAGGCTCATCGCGAGCAGGCAATAGGAAGTGGCAGAAATGGAAAGCGCATCGAGAGGTCCGGACTACGTCGAACGCAATCGCCTGCATTGGCGGCGCAACCTGGCGGTCTGCGTGTTCGGCTCCTTCACCACGCTGGTCAGTCTTAGCATGCTGCTGCCTTTCCTGCCGTTGTATGTGGCGCAGTTGGGAGAGACCGCGCCGGCCGCGATCGTGCAATGGTCCGCGGTGGCGTTCGGCGCGACATTCTTCGGTACCGCCATCACGGCACCGCTGTGGGGGCGGCTGGCGGACCGCTATGGCCGCAAGCCCATGCTGGTGCGCGCGGCCATCGGGATGGCCGTTGTGATGTCGCTGATCGGTCTTGCGCAGACCGTGACGCAACTGGTGCTGCTGCGTCTGGTAGCGGGCCTGATCGGCGGCTATGCGTCGGCCTCCATCGTGATGATAGGCACGCAGGCGCCGCGCGAACGGGCCGGCTGGGCGCTGGGTGTGCTGTCGACGGGAGCCCTGGCCGGGAGCCTGGTCGGGCCCCTGGTCGGCGGATTCCTGCCGGGGCTGGTGGGCATCCGCGGGACGTTCTTTGCCGGTGGGGCGATGATCGCCGTCGCGGCCATCGCCACCATCGTGCTGGTCAAGGAAGACTTCGACAGAATCTCCGACGCCAAGCTCCGCAGCACGGCGGACGGCCTTCGCGTCGACGGGCCCCGGCGCATCCTGCTGTTCGCCCTGCTTGCCACGGCCATGATGGTGCTGCTGGCCAATATGTCGATCGAGCCGATTATCACGGTCTACATCGGTCATCTCGGCGTGGGGCCGCAGGCGCAGGCACGCACCGCGGGCATCGTCATGGCGGCATCCGCCCTGGGCAGCATGCTGACCGCGCCAAGGCTGGGCGCGCTCGCCGATCGTATCGGCAGTTGGAACGTGATTGTCGGTTGCCTGGTGGCCACGGCGATACTGATGGTGCCGCAGGCGCTGGTGACCGAATGGTGGCAGCTGGCCATTCTGCGCGGCCTGATGGGCATGACCATCGCGGGGCTATTGCCTTCCATCGCCAAGCTGGTGCGGCAGGCCACCGCCGATGGACATTCCGGCAAGGCGCTGGGTTATCTGCAGTCCGCGCAATTCAGCGGGCAGGTCATCGGCCCGCTCATGGGCGGGCAGGTCGGCGCGCATATCGGCTTGGGATCGGTCTTCTACGTCACCGCGGCGCTGCTGCTGCTATGTGCCGCGCTGAATCAATGGGCCAAGACCCATGCGGCCGCCATGGCGGCCGGCCCGCGCCGCGCGGGCATCACGATGTCATGATGCCCTGACGTCAAGCACGTGAAAGGTGGCCGCGCGTATCATCGAATCTCCTTCGGCAACCGGAAGTTCGCCATGGCACAAGACAAGTGGTCTTCCAGGCAGTACCTGATATTCGAGAACGAGCGCACCCGTCCGGTGCGCGACCTGCTGGCCGCCGTGCCCGTCGCCGAGGCCCGCGAGGTCATCGACCTGGGCTGCGGACCGGGCAATTCCACAGAGGTACTGGCGCAGCGCTTTCCGACGGCCAACGTGTCCGGCCTGGATAGCTCGTCGGACATGATCGCCGCCGCGCGCAAGCGCATGCCGCAGGTGAACTTCGAGGTGGCGGATATCCATACGTGGAAGGCGCCTACCGCCTACGATGTGATTCTGTCGAACGCGGTGTTCCAGTGGGTACCCGGTCACGAAACCGTGTTTCCCGCCCTCGTGGCCAAGCTGGCGCAGGGTGGCAGCCTGGCGATCCAGATGCCCGATACGATGGAAGAGCCGCCGCATCGCATGATGCGCGAGCTGGCCGCGGACGGCCCCTGGTCGGGCAAGCTGAAGGACGTCAGCCAGGCGCGCACCGCATTGCATCCGGCGCAATGGTATTACGAGCTGCTCCAGCCGCATTGCAGCCGGGTGGATATCTGGCGCACCACCTACTATCACGTGCTGCAGGACGGGCCCTCCGCCATCGTGGAGTGGTTCAAGGGCAGCGCGTTGCGGCCGTTCCTGGATCCGCTGGACGAAGCGGAAAAGCAAGCCTACCTGGCCCGCTATACCGAGATGATCGAGAAGACCCACCGGCCCGTGGCGGACGGTTCCGTGCTGCTGCCGTTCCCGCGCCTTTTCATGGTGGCGACGCGCTGAAGCGTCCGTTACCCGCGGGCCGTCGCGTCGGCCCGGTGAAGGCCGCGGCGTGGCGGCGGTCCCGCTGGAATGCCGGCGGTACGTGCGGCCACTGAAACGGCCGCACGCTCGCCGGGCGGTTACCATGCGCCGCAGTATTGGCCGGCCCGCTCCTTGATGGACGGCGCCAGCCGTTCGAACGCGATCAGATAGATCGCGCCTTCCGACGATGCCGTGGACCCATGCACCGTGCCGGCGGGCAGGTCGATGACATCGCCCTTCCTGCACACATAATCGACGCCGTCGGCGTAGACGGTCAACGTGCCGTCGACGATGATCAGCGTTTCATCCGTCGGATGGCTGTGCGTGCGGTGCTCTTTGCCGGGTGCGTCGCGCTGGACTTCGATGCAGCCCTGCCGCGGCAGCAGCGCCCGCAGCCCGGTGGCCAGATCGATGTCGCCAAGCAGTCCCTTGATGACTTCCATGGTGTCCTCGCTTTCAGATTTCGGTTTCGGATGCCAGGTCGGCGGCGCGCATGGCGTGGAAGGGGCAGCCGGAGACCGGCCGGTTGTCGTCCCCCAGGAAGTACTGCTTGTACTCGCGGTTGGAGGGATCGCCGTAGGCGCCAAGGTCGGCCGACGGCGGGATCATGTCGTAGGTCGCCAGGCGGTCGCGCACTTTCGATACGCTGGCATCGCGCGCGCGCTTGCTGCCCAGGATATTGTCGAAGACCCAGCGCGGCTGGAAGGTAATCATGAACGAACTGGCCCGGCGGCTTTGCCGCTGCACGTGCGCCGGCGTATTGCATACGACGAAGATCGGTTCGCCGGCGAAGCAGAATTCCCAGTGCGGCGAATCCAGTTCCGCGGGGATTTCGGCCGGCCATTCGGTATCGTCCAGGGCCGCGAGTTGGCCGAGCAGGGCCCAGAACTTGGCGCGATAGGCCTCCAGCGGCAGCAGCGGACGCGGCCGGAAGAATACGATGAGCGAGGTGTTGGGGCCGTAGGTGCGCGATTCGGCGACGTAGGCGCGCAGGTTGCGCGCCAGCCCTTCGATGTCGTCCTCGTCGAGGAAAAGATAGCGCAGCTGGTCGGCGCGATATCCCGCCACGCCGAAGATGCAGGGAAAGGCCCGCGTATCGCTGTTGAGGGTGCTGGCCAGTTCCTGGAAAAGGATGGCCTGCCAGGTACCGCCGGCGTGGCGTTGTTGGACTTGAATACGGCTGAGATAGTCTTTCACGGCTTTGTCTACCCATTCAGGTGGAGGGAACTGAATCGACTTGCCATGACGCGCGCGCGGCGTGATGCCGCACCGGCGCGATGAGGGGGTTAAGCTTGATGCGCCATGCGCATCGCAGCCGCGCCGATACAGCCCAGGGCCGAGACGGCCGCCATGAATAGAACGAATCCGGTATAGCCCTGGGCGGTGTAGGACAAGTGGCCGGGACTACCCGTGGCCGAGGCGGCCAGCAGTGATCCGACCAGCGGCTGCACCAGCGCGGCCGTGATCCCGGCCAGCGTGGTGTTGAAGGAGGCTCCGATGCCGATCATTTCGGTGGAGTACAGCTTTCGTACCGCTTTCAACACCAGCGGGACGGTGCCGCCGGCCACAAAGCCCAGGACGCTGAAGCAAGCGATGGCGTAGAGGTAACCCAGCGATGCCAGCAATGCCGGAAGCAAGGTAAGCAGGATCGCGGCGCGCACCAGGCAATTCCACAGCAGCGCGCGCCGCACGTTGCGGACGCGATCGGACAAATGGCCGAGCAGGATGGAGCCGGCCACGTTGCTTACCAGGAAAGCCAGGATGCAGGTGCTTGCCTGGTCCTTGCTGATCGACAGCGTATCGCGGACCATGGGTAAGCCCCATACGCCAGATAGTGTAGTGACTGAAGCGAAGTGCGACGCGAAGACGATCGCGCATCCCCAGCTGCCGGCATTGCGCAGGCGCGTGCGGAACAGGCGCAAAGTCTGCCCCAGCCGGGGCAGCAGTTCCTTCGCCGCCAGCGGGGCCTGGTCCGTTCGGGGGAACACGATGGCCGACGCCGCAAGGTTGACGGCGATGACGCAGGCGACGATGGTGAAGCATTCGCGCCATCCCACCGCGGACACGGCGTAGGCCAAAGGGGTGGTGGCGATGGCGCCGCCCAGATAGCCGGATACCTGCGATAGCCCCGACATCAGGCCGAAGCGGCTTTGCTTGAACTTCAAGGCCACCAGCTTGAGCATGGCGGTGAAAACCAGCGCGTCGCCGCAGGCGACGACCAGGCGCGCGGCGAAGGCGGCGGGAACGCTGTGCGCCAGGGCAAAACACGCCGTGCCGGTCAGGGAGACCAGCAGGCTGCCGAGCAGGACGCGCCGCACGCCCAGCGTATCGACCAGGATGCCCGCCGGGATCTGCATGGCCAGATAGCCGTAGAAATAACCCGAGGCCAGCATGCCCAGGCCGGCGGCGTCGATGGAGAACGACGCGGACAGCTCGTTCAGCATGGATTGCGGCGCAAGCCGCTGCATGAACGCGATCGAATATGCCAGGGCGATCAGGATCCAGGACGCGTAGACGCGCGCGGTCGGCCGGTCGCGGTCCAACGGCAGCGACGGGGTGGAAAGCGATGCGGCCTTGCTCATGACAATGTCGGTCGGCGAACGATACCCAGTGAGAACAGCGCGTCGGAAGAGTTGGGGGCCAGCGTCGCGATGCGCTTGCCGACGTGTACCGCCACGCCGCGATAGGACGGCTTGCGGTGCTTGATATGTCCGTAGACGTCGCGCATGACCAGCGCGGGCAATTCCAGGACGCGGTCGGGATACAGGCGCTTGGCGGCCAGCACCGCGAGGGCCAGCAGGCCGGCCCGTCCGCCGTTTTCCTTGGGCGGGTCGGCCTGCAGGTCCGGCACGACCTCGGCGCAGCGACGCGCGTTGGCCAATGCCACGATGGCATTGCGGGTCCGCCAGCAATACAGCAGCCGCGATTGGTGCGGCCGCTGGCGGAAGGCCTCAGCGAAGATCAGATCCGTGACATCGCTGTACAACCCCAGGCCGTGGTAGGGTGGCGCCAGTTCGGTACCGGATCGGTACAGACAGAGGTCGCCGTTCATATCGAAGTACTGGTAGATCGAAAACCCAACGAGCTCCTTATCGGCATGAACGAGTACCAGGCCGTAACCGCTACGGAAAGGACTATGGGTCGGCGTCCAGTGCGGTTCGGTGACATCCCAATTCATACCGATAAGGCGATTGAAGGCTTCCATGGTGGAGGCGCGATCTTCCGCCGGAAAATCCTCGGCCCTAGGGAACGACCTGAGGGAGACGGTCTTTCCGTTCGAGAGAAGCTTTATCGGCATCGCGCAGCCCTGCCTTCTATATCGTTCTAGTGAAATACTTTTGGAACCGTTCGTCCCGCCGCGCGTTTCGCGCTTAGGTACCGCATTCGCCGGTTCTTCCCCCATGGCAGCGGAATTCTCAGCCATCCGCACTAAAAGGTTCGCCGGTTTACGGTCAATTTTCGATAGAATTGGGCCAATGCCTAAGCCCGTCCCCAATCGCATCGCCGAGTCATGCAAGCGCCCGTCATCGCAGTAATCGCCTTCGACCGGATCAGCGCCTTTCACCTATCGGTGCCCTGCGCGGTATTCGGGACGTATGGCGGTGTGCCGGGCGCGCCCAGGTTTTCCCTGAAAGTGTGCTCGGCCGAAGGGGCATCCCTGGCTACCACCACGTCCGGCTTTTCGGTCCTGACCACGCCGTCCCTGGATATCACCCGTACGGCGGACGTGGTCGTGGTGCCCAGCTGGCGCGACCCGCGCGAGACGCCCCCCGCCGCGCTGGTCGATGCGGTCGCCGCCGCCAGCGCCCGGGGCGCGCGGATAGTGGGACTGTGCCTGGGGGCCTATGTGCTGGCGGCCGCCGGCATCCTGGACGGCCGCCGCGCCACCACGCATTTCGCCTGGGCCGATCATTTCGCCAGCCAGTACCCTCGCATCAAGGTCGAGCCTTCGGTGCTGTATGTCGATGACGGTACCGTCACGACATCCGCCGGCACGGCGGCAGGCATCGATTGCTGCCTGCACATCGTGCGCTCGCTCTACGGCGCGAAGGTGGCGGATTTCGCCGCCCGGCGCCTGGTGGTGCCGCCGCACCGCCATGGCGCGCAGGCGCAGTTGCCGCCCCAGCCGTTTTCCACCGAAGGCGCGGGCTTTCGCCTGGCCGAGCTGCTGGACTGGCTGCGTGGAACCATCGTCGAAAAACACACGGCCGACACCCTGGCGGAACGCCTGGCCATGAGCCGCCGCACCTTCAATCGCCGCTTTCTGTCCCTGACGGGCTGCAGCCTGAGCGAATGGCTGCTCGCCGAACGGCTGCGGCTGGCGCAAAAGCTGCTGGAAACCACCGACCTTCCGCTGGAAGTCATCGCCACGCGCGCGGGCCTGGGCAGCGGATCGTCGCTGCGCCAGCACTTTTCCCGCAATTTCCAGATAGCGCCGTCGGCATACCGTCGCCAGTTCAAGCGGCAGGCGTGATGCCGTTCAGGGGATCTCCTGCCGCAGCCGCTTGAACCAGCGCGGCTGTTTGGCTTCCTGGATGGTTTCCTCCAGTTTCAGGCCGTGCATGTTCAGGAAGTCACGCGCCGTGGCCACTTGGATCAGCCGCTGGATGGTGTCGTTGACCGCCCGGCAAACCTGCGGCAGCGTGTATTGCATCACCGCCCGCAATTCGTCGAGGTCTTCATCGACGGCGCCGGATGGCGGGGCGTCGATCGTTTTGCGTTGCAGCGCGGCCGTGGCCAGGCGCTTGTCGATCGTGCGCAGGTGTTCATGGACCAGGCGTTCGAACCGCGTCCAGAACATTCGCGGCCCCACCCTGAAGACATCCATGCCCGACTGGCGCGGCGCGGCGAACAACTGCCCGTCGGTTTTCATCAGGCGATCGAGCGCGCCATAGAAACGTCCGCGATCGTTGACGATGTGCTCGCGCCACTGGCCCGCTCGCTCGGTAAGCCGGGGCGCGACACGGCGGATAACCGATTGCAATGGTGCCCATACGGCCAGGAACTCCAGGTAGCCCTTGTTCCTGGCCTCCGCGATCCGCGCCCTGGCAGCCCGGGCGTCGGCGTCGGTCACCAGGGACAGGTTTACGAATTGCATCCCGAACTGCATGTCCGGCAGGTGCACCGACCCTTGCAGGCGCGTATGCAGATGCAGCCACTGCTCGACTTCTTCGAACTCCATGTGGCGTTCCCGCGCGCGTCTTTGCAGTTCCGGCCTGAGGTCGGCGAAAAACTGCGTCAGGGTGTGCACATTCAGCATGTCTTCGGCGTGGTGCATCAGTTCGGCCGGTTTTCGGTCATAGGCGCCAGCCGCCACGTCCGCATTCAGGGACGCGATGTGCAGGTTGTTCAGCGTGTACAGGATCTGATCGTTGCAGGAAGCGGCGCCTTCGCGGGCGATGCTCAGGCATTCGTCGCGGAATTGGTCGTTACCGGGCTGGCACATCTTCGCGAGCAGCGCCGCGAAGCGTTGGTGGAACACCGGATCCGGTCGCCGGCTCCAGGCAGCGTGCAGGCGGTCGATCAAGGCGCTTAACGCGGCCGCGCCATTCGGGTCTGCCCCCTGGGCCCGCCGCCATGCGTCGCCGGCACGGGCCGGCGCCTGCGGGATGTCGCCCGACAAGGACGGGGCAAACCACTTGGCGGCTGCTTTTTCAAGCGCGTCCTTGGGATACAGCCGCGCCATGACATCGTTGGACCAGCCCGCGCGCTCCATTTCCTCTACCGGGACCATGCCGACCAGGGTTTCCGGGAATTCGGTAACGAAGCGGTTGGCCGCCCGGAAGGACTCGACATAGTCCGCGTCGACTTCTTCCAGTTCCACGGCCGGCGGTAGTCCGGCACGCAGGCCCGCGTTGTCGCAGACCGTCCGGTCCAGGGTGAGATGGCGCAGTCCCGGGCTGTAGTCGTCGGGCGGGACGGCGATGGGATTGCCCGCCAGGTCCAGCCGGTCCAGGGTGGGCGGCAGACGGTTGCCGGGCGGAAACGCCGTCAGCGCGTTGTCGGCCAATATCAGCCAGGTCAGCCCGGGCAGCTCCCGCAGCGGCGGGCATTCGCGCAGGTCCAGGGAATTCAGCTGCAGCGGCTGCTCCGGCTTGTTCGCGTCGTTCCAAAGGTTGACCAGCTCCCACACCGTGGCGCGCTTTTCGCCCGCCTCGGTGGGGGCGCGCAGGTAGGCTTCCATGCTGTATTGCCAGGACGGGATCTCGTCGCCCAACTGTTCGCGGAAGGTCAGGGCGGAATACTCCACGCACCCCAGGCTGGGCGCCAGGCAGGGGCGCCCGGTGTGGTCGGCGAAGAATGTCGCCAGATCGGCGAACAGGTCTACGGCCTGATAGCGCTGCGACAGCTCGTCGGGGAGCAGGTCGTCGAATGGATAGGAAGACGAATCGGTGAAGGGTGCATCCGTGGGCACGGACGGCCATTGCACGCCGAAATGGATGATCCGTTCGTCATCTTCGGACCCGTCGTCGAGCAAGAGCGCGGCGTCCCGATGGCTGTCCAGGTTGACGAAGGCGATCAGCGGCCGTTCGTGGACAGGGATGTCGCAGGAGGAAAGGGCGCGCAGCAGGGAGGCGCCGATGTCCGTGCCGTCGATGATGCGCAGCGCGGCTTCCAATTGCGCGCTGTGGCGGGCGTCGGGCTCGTCGTCCCCCTGGACGGTGAGCAGGCCCCAAAGGTTGTGCAAGCCTGGCTCGTCGCGGCGCGGTGACGGTTCCGCGGCCGGCAGGACGGTGCCGCCGGCGCTGATTCCGCTGAGTGCTGTCGTCATGGCCGCCTTGCCTCCGGACGTTGCCCCAAGGCGGCGCCGGCGCGGGTTCGCGCGCGGCCGTGGCCGGAAAGTTGTCTCATGCTTGGTGTCCTCCCTTCGAGGCGCGTTGAGTGCCGGTCGCCTTCCGGCCTGTTCCCTGCCTGCATGGAACGCGCGTGGCGGAACGGGAACGCGCCGCCGCGGCCGTCGGCCCCGGCTGCGCGGAAGGCGGGTTTTTTCCGCAAAGGATGTACGTGGAATGCACCGAAGCAGGTGGACGGGTAACAGGGCGGCTGGTAAAACAGGGCGGATGCGACTCGTGAACTGGAACATCCAATGGGGCCGCGGCGTGGACGGCAGGGTAGACCTGGGCCGCATCGTCGATGAGGCCCGGCGGCTGGCGGACTTCGACGTCCTCTGTTTGCAGGAGGTCACGCGCGGCTTTCACGGCGATGCGGGTGCTGGCGGCCTGCCGGGCGGTCCGGACGCCGATCAATTCGCCACGCTCTCGGCGCTGCTGCCCGGGTATACCGTGCTCTGCGGGATAGGCGCGGATCTGCCGCCGGTACGGCCAGGCGCGCCGCGCCGGCAGAACGGCAACGCCATCGCGACGCGCTATCCCGTCGGGCCGGTATTCCGGCACAGCCTGCCGTGGCCGTCCGACCCCGCGGTCAAGTCCATGCCGCGCATGGCGCTGGAGGCCGTGCTGCACAGCGACCTCGGACCGCTGCGCGTGACGACCACCCACCTGGAGTTCTATTCGCCATCGCAGCGCCTTGCGCAGGCCGATGCCTTGCGCGATCTGCATGTGGAAGCGTGCGGACACGCGGCGCGGCCCAGTCCGCATGGCGATCCCGACAGTCCCTTCGCCGCAGTGCAGCGCCCGCTTTCCGCGCTGCTCTGCGGCGATTTCAACAGCGCGGTAAGCGACCCGGCGTACCGGCGCATGCTGGATCCGATGCCGGCGGGCGTGCCGTCGTTCGTCGACGCCTGGCTGGTCCGGCACGGCCAGGCCCCGCGCGCGCCGACGGTGGGCGTGCACGACCATGTGCAATGGCCGCAGGGGCCATTCGCCTGCGACTTCGTCTTCGTCACGCCGGACCTCGCCGCCAGGGTGGTCCGTTGCGACGTCGATGCGCAAAGCGCGGCGTCGGATCACCAGCCCATCGTCCTGGAATTCCGCTGATATGGGGCCGCCGCGCCTGGACGCGACGCGCCGGTGGGGGCGGGTCCTGGGATGGTTCTGCGCCGCCGTGCTGATCCTGGCGGCCGCCGTGGGGGCGACGGCTTGGTGGGCAATGCGGGCCAGCCTGCCGCGGCTGGATGGCGACGTCGCCGGCACGGGGCTGTCCGTGCCCGCCACCATCGAGCGCGATGCGCGGGGCAGTGTGACCGTGACGGCGGCCAATCGCCTGGACCTCGCCTACGCCACGGGTTACGCGCATGGCCAGGATCGGTACTTCCAAATGGACTTGCTGCGGCGGGTCGCCGCCGGCGAGGTCGCCGCGCTGGTCGGCGCGGACGCCATTCCCCTGGACCGGCGCAATCGCATGCATCGCTTCCGCGCCCGCGCGCAGGCTGCCTATGCCGCATTGCCGCCCGGTCAGCGCGAGTTGCTGCAGCGTTATGCCGACGGCGTGAACGCGGCGCAGGCGGCGCTGCCGGTATGGCCGTTCGAGTATGGCGTGCTGGGCGTGCGGCCGCAGCCCTGGCTGCCGGAGGACACCCTGCTGGTGGTGGACGCCATGTATCTGGATCTGCAGTCCGCCGAATTGAACCGTGTGCTGTCACGCGGGTTTTTGCGGGATGCGGTGGCGCCCGACATGCTGGCATTCCTGACACCGCGAGCGAGCGCGATGGACGCGCCCCTGGATGGGGTCGCGGTCGGCACGCCCCCATTGCGCGTGCCGCGCGGACGGCCCGCGTGGCTGGATGGTCCCGCTCGCGCGCGTTCCGGCGCGGCGCCCGCAGAGGAGCACGCCGCTCGCGCGGGCGGTCCGCTGCTGGCGGGCATCGTGCCGGACGAGGCCGCGGTGGGCGATGCCGAGGTGGGCAGCAACGCTTTCGCCGTGGCCGGATCGCATGGCGTGGACGGCGCCGCGCGGGTGGCGAACGATATGCATCTGGGGCTGCGGCTGCCCAACATCTGGTACCGGCTGACGCTGGTGTTGCAGGGGCCGCAGCCGCGCCGCGTCAGCGGCCTCAGCCTGCCCGGCGCGCCGGTGGTGGTGGCGGGCAGCAACGGCGACGTGGCCTGGGGTTTTACCAACAGCTATGGCCACTACATCGACCTCATACACCTTCAGCGCGATCCCGCGGACCCGCGCCGCTATCGCGGCCCCGGGGGCGAATGGGAAACGGCCGTCGAGCACGAGGAATGGATACAGGTGAAGGGCGGGGCGCCCGTACGCCGTACCGTCCTGGAGACCCGCTGGGGACCGGAGCTGGCGATCGGCGACGATGCCTACGCCGTCGAGTGGGTCGCCTACCGCCCGGACGCCGCCGACCTGGGCCTGATGGGCATGGAAACCGCGCGCGATGTGGGCGAGGCGCTGCGCGTCGCGCAGAACGCCGGGGTGCCGACCCAGAACATCCTGGTTGCCGACCGCGGCGGTCATATCGGCTGGACGCTTGCCGGTCCGTTGCCGCTGGCCACGCGCGACCCGGAAGGCTACCCCGTGGAGGCCGCGAAGGCGGCCGCGCCCGCCGGGCGCTTGCCGCCGGAACAGTATCCGCGCATCGTCGACCCGCCCTCGGGCCGTTTGTGGACCGCCAATAGCACCCAGTTGGGGGACGCCGCGCGCCAGCGCCTGATCGGCGATGGCGGCGCGGACGTCGGCCTGCGTGGCGGGCAGATCCGCGAGGGCCTGTTCGCGCGCGACACTTACGACGAGGCGGCCTTGCTGGCGATCCAGCTGGACGACCGGGGGCTGTGGCTGGAATTCTGGCGCCGGATTGCGCTGGACGCGCTGGATGCGAACGCGCTGGCGCGGGACCCGGACCGTGCAGCCTTCCGCCGCATCCTGCTGCAATGGAACGGCCGCGCCGATATCGACCAGGCGGGATACACGCTGCTGCGCGATTTCCGCGAAACGCTTTACGGTGCCTGGTTCTCGGGGCTGGACGAGCGTTTGTCGGCGCGCGCGCCGGAATTCGCGCCGGCGATTTCGGTGGGCCGTGCCTCGTCGCGGCTGGAGGCCGTCATGCGGGCGCTGGCCGGGGCGAAAGCGTGGATCCCGGCGCCTTATGCCGATTGGCGGGCCTTTATGCTGGCAACCATCGACGAGACGATCAAGCGCAACCGGCCGCGCGGCGCGCCGCTGGAGCAGGCGCGCTGGGGCGAGCGCAACAGGCTGGAAATCGGGCATCCGTTCGCCGGCTTGCTGCCTGCGTCCCTGCGGTCGTGGTTCTCCGCGCCCGAGCAGGCCGTGCCGGGCGATACCAATATGCCGCGCGTGCAGCGGCCGTCCTTCGGCGCGTCGGAACGCTTCGTGGTGGCGCCCGGCCGGGAGGCGCAAGGGGTATTGGAGATGCCCGGCGGCGCTTCGGGCCACCCGATGTCGCCGTTCTTCCTCGCGGGGCACGAGGATTGGGTAGAGGGGGCCGCGTCGCCCTTCATGGCCGGGGCCGCCGCGCACACGCTGACGTTGCGGCCTTGATGGCGCAGAACGCCGCGATGCCGAAGGCGCTGGGCATTACGCCCAGCCCGGATCGCGTGGCATGCGGACGCCCGTTCGCGGGCGCGCCGCGCCGGCGGTTTATTCCGCCTTGACTTCGTAGGCAGTGAAGCGGGCGAACGGCAACGTGGTCGTGGCGTTGACGTTCCAGCTTTGCTTGTCCGGCAGATTGAAGGTCTGGGCCGAGGTGGTGCCGATGACATTGCCCTGGCTGTCCTGCAGCTGGAACAGCACCGAAACGCGATTCAGCGTCTTGCCCGTGTCGTTGTGCACCGTGGCGCGGATGTAGGTGGTGCCCTTTCCGGTGTCCTTGACCGCCGCCAGGTTGTCTATCGTGACGCCCTGGGGCAGCGATTGCGCCGCGGCGTTCAGGGCGGCCGCGGCGAGGATGGCGATGGCAAGCAGGCGTTTCATGGTTGTTTTCCCGCGATAAGGCGTCGCCGCCAGGATATCAGCGGGCGACCGGTAATTCGAATCGTAGCGGAAGTCCGGTGATGCGTTCGAGCGCTGCCGGGTCGACATCGCCGAACAGATCCGTCACGTACACGCCGTCCGCGCGGATATCGAAGACCGCGACATCCGTATAGACGCGCGATACGCAGCGCACCCCCGTCAGCGGATAGGTGCACCGCGGCACCAGCTTGCTCTGGCCTTCGCGCGTGGTCAGCTCCATCATGACGAACACCTGCTTCGCGCCGCTGGCCAGGTCCATGGCGCCGCCCACCGCCGGGATGGCGTCCGCGCCCCCGGTGTGCCAGTTCGCCAGGTCGCCCTCGACCGATACCTGGAACGCACCCAGCACGCAGATATCCAGATGTCCGCCGCGCATCATGGCGAACGAATCGGCGTGGTGGAAGAAGGAAGTGCCGGGGACTTGCGTCACCGGCTGCTTGCCGGCATTGATCAGGTCGTAGTCCTCCTGGCCCTTGGCGGGCGCGGGGCCCATGCCCAGCATGCCGTTTTCCGTGTGCAGCACGATCTCGCGGTCGGCCGGCAGGTGATTTCCCACCAGCGTCGGCAGGCCGATGCCCAGGTTCACGTAGGCGCCCTCCGGAATGTCCCGGGCGACGCGGGCGGCCATCTGGTCGCGGGTCAGTTTGGCGCTCATGCTTGCTCCTTGGCGGCGGCCGCGTCGATGCGCACCACGCGCTTGACGAAGATGCCCGGGGTCACGATCGCTTCCGGATCCAGTTCCCCCAGTTCGACGATTTCGCGCACCTGGGCCACGGCAACCTTGGCCGCGCTGGCCATGATGGGACCGAAGTTGCGCGCAGTCTTGCGATACATCAGGTTGCCCCAGCGGTCGGCGCGGTCGGCCTTGATCAAGGCGTAGTCGGCGTGCAGCGGCAGCTCGAAGACATAATTCTTGCCGTTCAGCTCGCGCGTTTCCTTGCCCTGCGCCAGGGGCGTGCCGTACGCGGTGGGCGTGTAGAACCCGCCGATGCCGGCGCCGGCGGCGCGGATGCGTTCGGCCAGCGTGCCCTGGGGAACCAGTTCCAGTTCGATTTTGCCGGCGCGATACAGGCCGTCGAAGATCTGCGAGTCCACCTGGCGCGGAAACGAGCAGATGATTTTGCGCACGCGGCCGGCGCCCAGCAGCGCGGCCAGCCCGGTGGTGCCGTTGCCGGCGTTGTTGTTGACGATCACCAGGTCTTTCGCGCCTTGCTCCAGCAGGGCATCGATGAGTTCGACCGGCTGGCCGGCCGGCCCGAAGCCGCCGATCAGGATGGTGGCGCCATCCGGGACATCGGCCAGCGCCTGGGCTGCGCTTTCTACGAGTTTGGAAATCATCGGCGGTCCGAAAACATGGGGAGGTTCTACAATCCCGGATGCTTTCACGGCACGCCGGCCACCGTCAAGGCAAGCTGTCCTCAGCGTGAACACTTTCGTCTGGGGGCGGTTGACGGCCCCGATCTCGTTTCGAACGCCTGCCTGCCGCCGCGGGAAATGACCTATGACAAGAAAACCCTACGACTCCAATCTGCTGCTGGGCGACGTTGCCTACGAGTCGGTACGTGAAGCGATCCTGGCCAACGACCTGAAGCCGGGCGACCGGGTATCCGAGTACAAAGTCGCGGAATGGCTGGGCATCAGCCGCACGCCGGCCCGCGAAGGCCTGCGCCGCCTGGAAAACGAAGGGCTGCTGACCCAGCATCCCCGTCGCGGCCTGGTGGTGGCGTCGATCGACGACGAGGCGGTGCAGGAGCTCTACGCCGTGCGCGAACTGCTGGAAGGCGCGGCGGCGGCCATGGCATGCAAGCGGGCCACCGATGCGGAGATCGCCACGCTCAGGCATTTGGTCGAGCACGAATCCGCGATACGCGATAAGCCGGAACAGATGTACGAGCACAATCGCACCTTCCACGACGTGATCTACCGGGCCGCGCATAACCAGTTCCTGCTGAAGTTCCTGCTGATCACGGCCGACACGCTGTCGGCCTATCGGAATGTCTCCACGCTGGTGATCGAAGCGCGGCGCGAGCAGGTCATCGACGAACATCGCGAGCTGTACGAAGCCATCGCGGCGCACGACGAAGCGGCGGCGCGGGCGGTGGCCGCGCGCCATGTGCAGAACGCCTTGCGTGCCCGCACGCAGGTCCAGCACACGAAACTGGTGGACAGGGCGCCCCGGCGCGGCTTGCTGGGCGGGACGAAGGAATCAGGCTGACGGCAGCGGAAAAGCCGTCTGCGAGGACAGTCGCATCAGCCTGTCGTACCAGTCGGCGGCGCTCGCATTGCCCAGCGCTTCTTCCGTCAACAGCAGGAAGCGCCGCCGCAGTTCGGCGCCGGACATCGGCGTTTGCGGCATGCCCTGATAGTCGCGCGCCGTGGTTGCGAAGCGGCGTCCGTCGCGCAACGCCAGCGCGATGTTCGCGCTCCATGCCGAGGGCAGATCCGGCGCGGCCGACAGCCCGATTCGTTTACACAGATCCGCGATGGCCGGATCGCGCAGCGCGGTTTCGTCGAACGCGCGCGGGTCCTCTGGATCGCGGTAGAGCGACAGGGCAACGCAAAAGGGCACGCTGTATTGCGCGGTCATGACGTCGCCGGGACGGCGGATGTCGTGGTGGCTGACGGCTTTTTCGGACATGCCCAGCGCCAGCGTCGCCACGTCGTCGCCGGTAAAGCCTTGCGCGGCCATCAGCTCGCGCAAGGTCTGCATGGCCGCCTGCGGCGTGACATGGCAGGCATAGCGCTTCATGCAGATGCGCAGCGTCTCCCATTCGCTGCCCAGGCCGGCGGTCAGGCGGCCTGGGTCGGCCTCGCGGCAATAGGTATCCAGGAATCCGAAGCGGCCTTCCAGAATGGTCTCGGGGCCGCTGTAGCCGTCGGCTGCCAGGCGCGCGGCCAGGATGCCGGCCTCGCAGGCGCGCCCCATGTGCAGCCGCTTGACCATTGCGCCCTCGCGCGATTTTGTGAAGGCCAGCAGACCCGCCGATAAGGACCCCGCGATGCCGAGCGCCCGCGCAATGCCGGCCGCGTCCAGGTCCCACAGCACGCCGGCGACGACGGCCGCGCCATAGGGGCCGGTCAGGCCGGGCGCATGAAAGCCCAGCTTTTCGCTGCTGTGGCGCGACGCGGCGCCGATGCGGAATAGCACTTCGCAGCCGGCGACGAAGGCGGTCAGCGCGCGCCGGCCATCCGCGCCTGTTTCCTGGCACACGGCCGCCAGCACGGGCACCAGGGTCGCCCCCGGGTGCACGCCGGCGCCGGGGTAACGCAGGCTGTCCTGTTCGAAGGCGTGGGCCGCCGCGCCGTTGGCCAGCGCGGCCTGCGGCGCGCCGACGCCGGGACCGGGCGCGCCGAAGATCGTGCACGGACCCGGGCCGCCGTAGCGCCGCGCGTACGCCGCCGTCGTCGCGCTCCACGGGAAGCGCGCGCCATAGACCATGCACGCCAGCGTATCGGCGATGCAGGACGCCGCCCGATCCCGGACATCCGCCGGGATGTCGTTGAACCGCAGGCCGGCGGCAAAGCCGGCGAGCGCGCCGGAAGCGCTGTCGGAACGCGGCGCGTCGGCCGCTGCGCGCACCGCACGAGGGTCGGGTTCAGGGAGCTTGGACATGCGGCTAGCCTGCCAGGTAAGGGTCTTTCAAAAATAGTATACCGTGGTATTCTAAATGCGCGTGATGGAGGACGGCCGGGATAAAACAGCGTGGCGAAACGCGTGGCTTGTCCGTCCGCGGTGCCGTGGCGCGCCGCCGCGCCATCGAGGAGGAGGTCGGCGAATGGACATGCGGAGACGACGACTCAATACGCTGGGCCTGGCCGTGGCGGGCGCCGCGATCGCGCCGTGCGTGCGCGCGCAGGGCCGGGCGGACGCCGCGAACTATCCTTCGCGGCCCATCCGCATGCTGATTCCCTTTGCCGTGGGCGGCGGCACCGACATCGTCGGGCGTGAAATCGCCCACCAGATGACCCTGGCCTGGCACCAGTCCGTCGTGGTGGAAAACCGTGCCGGCGGCAACAGCACGATCGGCCTGGAGATGGCGGCCAAGTCCGAGCCCGACGGCTACACCCTGACCATGATGACGGCCAGCGCCACCGTCAACGTCACGCTGCAGGGACACAAGCAGCCCTACAACCTGCTGACCGATTTCGCGCCGATATCGCAAATTACCTCCCAGCCCTATGTGCTGGTCGTCAATCCCGACCTGCCGGTACGCAGCGTCAAGGATTTGATCGCGCTGGCCCGCGCGCGCCGCGCCAGGCCGGTGACCTACGGCTCGTCGGGCATCGGCGGGCTTAGCCACCTGTCCGGCGCGCTGTTCTCTTCGCTGGCGGAAATCCCGCTTACGCATGTGCCCTACAAGGGTGGCTCGCCGGCCATGACCGATGTGGCCAGCGGCCAGATCGACATGCTGTTCTCCACCCGTCTGCAAGCGGACGTGCTGATCAAGGCGGGCCGCCTGCGGCCGCTGGCCGTCACGACCGAAAGACGTTCGCCCGCCTCGCCGGACCTGCCCACCATGCAGGAGGCCGGCGTGCCCGGATACAACGTCGCGGGCTGGTATGGCCTGCTGGCGCCCGCGCGGACTCCACGGTCCATCGTGGACAAGCTGAACCGCGAAGTCGTGCGCATCGTGGCGCTGCCCGAAGTGGCCACGCGCATGGCCGCCGACGGATCCGAACCGACCAGCAGTTCGCCGGACGCGTTCCGCGCCCACATCCGCGCGGAAGTCGAACGGTGGCGCGCCCTCATCAAGAAAATGGGAATACCGACCGAATGAGCGATACAGACGAAGCCGACCGTGCCGATGCCGGCGTCCCAGCTCCAGGGCTTGCCCTGGAGCTGGGACGCCGCGTTGCCGCGCTGAGCCACCAGGATCTGCCGGCCGATGCCCTGCACTGGGCGCGCGTCGGCCTGCTCGATACCGTCGGCGTCACGCTGGCGGGCGCCCGTGAAGACGCGCCAAGGCTGGCCGAGCAAGCCCTGGACACGCGGGATGGCCCCGCGCTGGTGCTGGGCACGCGCCGCCGCATCGGCGTGCTGGACGCGGCGCTGGTCAACGGCACGGCCTCGCATGCGCTGGATTTCGACGACTGCAACAACACCATCGGCGGCCATCCCTCCGCGCCCGTGCTATCGGCGCTGCTGCCGCTGGCGCAACAGCTGGACAGCAGCGGCCGGGACTTCATGCTGGCCTATGTGGCCGGCTTCGAGGCCGAATGCAAGCTGGGCCTGGCGGTGAACTTCCATCATTACACCAAGGGCTGGCACCCGACGGCCACGCTGGGTACCTTCGGCGCCGCGGCCGCCTGCGCCAAATTGCTGGGCCTGGACGGCGACGCCACGGCGACCGCGCTGGCGCTGGCCGCCTCGTTCGCCTCCGGCATCAAGGCGAACTTCGGCACGATGACCAAGCCGCTGCATGTCGGTCACTGCGCGCGCAACGGCCTGTACGCGGCGCGCCTGGCGCGCGCGGGTTTCACCGCCAATCGCGCCAGCGTCTTCGAGCACAGGCAGGGATTCCTGGATGTGTTCAACGGCCCTGGGACCTACGATGCGCGGCGCGCGCTGGAGGCCTGGGCGCGCCCGCTGGACATCGTCGAGCCCGGTATCGCCATCAAGCAGTACCCCTGCTGCGGCAGCACCCATCCGGCGCTGGACGCCATGCTGGACCTGGCGCGCCGCCATCGGCCGCGGCCGGATGACGTGGCGCGGGTCGATGCGTGGATCCATTCGCGCCGACTGGCGCATACCAACCGGCCGGATCCGGTCAGCCCGCTGGACGCCAAGTTCAGCCTGCAGTACGTCCTGGCGCGCGCGCTGCTGGATGCCCGCGTGGGCGTGGGCGACTTCGAACCCGGCTCCTACACGCAGCCGGCCGTGCGCGCCTTGCTGGGCCGGATACACGTGGCGGCCTATGACCAGGCGGACTCGCCCATCTTCGCTGAGAACAATCATTTCGGTGGCCGCGTACGCATCACGCTGCGCGACGGCCGGGTGCTGGAATCGCAGGTCGACCAGCCGCTGGGACGGACGTCGGCCAATCCGCTGTCGCCGGCGCTGCTGCGCGCCAAGTTCGCGCTCTGCGCCGCGCGTGTCCTGCGCGAGGACGCCGTGGAGGACATCGCCGACCACATCGAACGCATCGAGACCCTGCCTCGCATGGAGGCGCTGATGGCGCTGATCGCAAGCGCCGCCCTGGACTAAGGACCGGAAGTGGAAGAGCAAATTCATCGTTATGACGTGGTGGTGGTCGGCAAGGGCAACGCGGCGCTGTGCGCGGCGCTGTCCGCCCGCGAACATGGCGCGCGCGTCGCCGTGCTGGAAGCCGCTTCCGAGGACGAGTCCGGCGGCAACAGCCGTTTTGCCGGCGGCGTGATGCGTTTCGCCTACGACTCGGTGGAGGACCTGAAGAAAGTCACCGACCTGACCGACGAAGAGATCGCCACCAGCGACTATTTCACCAACACGACGGACGAGTACTTCGACGACCTGTTTCGCCTGACCAACTTTCGCACCGATCCGCGGTTGTCGGAGATCCTGGTCACGCAAAGCCTGGACGTCATGGTGTGGCTGCGTTCCAAGGGCGCGAAGTTCGTGCCCAACTATGGGCGGCAGTCCTCTCTGGTGAACGGACGGCGCAAGTTCTTCGGCCGCCTGCCGATCGAAGTGTCCGGGGGAGGCGCGGGGCTGGTGCAATTCCTGGACAAGGCGGCCGGGAAAGCCGGCATCGACGTGCACTACAACACGCGCGCCAGGTCGCTGGTCACGGATGGCGACCGCGTCACGGGTGTCAGGGCAACGCGCGACGGGCAGCCCGCGGTATTCGAGGCGAAATCGGTCGTGCTGGCCTGTGGCGGTTTCGAAGGCAATCCGGAAATGCGCGCGCGCTATCTGGGCCCCGGCTGGGAGCTCGCCAAGGTGCGCGGCTCGCGCTTCAACCAGGGCGATGGGCTGCGGATGGCCCTCGAAGCGGGGGCCGCGCCCTATGGCAACTGGTCGGGCTGCCACGCCACCGGCTGGGACCTGAACGCGCCGGAGTTCGGCGACGTCAACGTCGGCGACCAATTCCAGAAGCACAGCTATATCTTCGGCCTGCTGATCAACGCCCACGGCAAGCGCTTCGTGGACGAAGGCCTGGATTTCCACTCCTTCACCTACGCGAAATACGGCGGCGAAGTGCTCAGGCAACCCGGCCAGTTCGCCTGGCAGGTGTTCGATTCCAAGGTCACGAATCTGCTGCGTTCGGAATACCGGATCAAAATGATGACCAAGGCCACGGCCGATACGCTGGAGGAACTGGCGCAGAAACTGGAAGGCGTGGACCCGGCGGCGTTCCTGGAGACCGTGCGCGCCTATAACGCGTCCATCCGCAAGGATGTGTCCTTCGATCCCACCGTCAAGGACGGCCTGCGTACCGAAGGCATCGAGCCGCCCAAGTCCAATTGGGCGCAGGCGCTGGACACCCCGCCATACCATGCCTATGCGACCACCTGCGGCATTACCTTCACCTTCGGCGGCCTGCGCATCGATCCCGAAAGCGGCCAGGTGCTGAACGTGCATCTGCATCCCATGCCGGGGCTGTACTGCGCGGGCGAGATGGTGGGCGGCTTGTTCTATTTCAACTATCCCAGCGGCACGGGGCTGGTGTCGGGCGCGATCTTCGGCCGTATCGCGGGACGCGGGGCGGCGCAGGCGGCGCGAAGGGCCTTTTGACTAGGGCGAGTCGACGCGGTTCTAATTGCACGATACTTTCCATGGGCCGTCCGGCATGCGAGCCGCCGCGATCGCGCGGCGGCCGGGCCGGTGCGCCGGCCCTGACACTTCGGAGTTCCCGTGCAAAACCACGAGCGCCGCGCCCTGGTGCTGTTTTCCGGCGGGCAGGATTCGACAACCTGCCTGGCCTGGGCCCTGCAACGCTACGCCCATGTCGAAACGGTCGCCTTCGATTACGGCCAGCGCCACCGCATCGAGCTGGATGCGCGGCAGAATGTGCTGCGCGAAATGCGCGCCCGCCTGCCGCAATCGGCCTCGCGCCTGGGCGAAGACCACCTGCTGGACCTGTCCGTGCTGGGGCAGGTCGGCGACACGGCCATGACCAGCGACCGTCAGATCGAAATGCAGGCGAATGGCCTGCCCAATACCTTCGTCCCCGGCCGCAATCTGCTTTTCCTTACGCTGGCCGCGGCATTGGGTTACCGGCGCCAGCTGGATGTGCTGGTCGGCGGCATGTGCGAAACGGATTTCTCCGGCTACCCGGATTGCCGCGACGACACGATGAAGGCCCAGCAAGTCGCGCTGGCGCTTGGCCTGGGTACGAAGGTCACCATCGAAACCCCCCTGATGTGGCTGGACAAGGCGCAGACCTGGGCCCTGGCGCAGCGGCTGGGCGGCGACGAACTGGTGCGCATCATCGTAGAGGACAGCCACACCTGCTACCTGGGCCAGCGCGGCGCCCGCCATGACTGGGGCTATGGCTGCGGTACCTGCCCGGCGTGCACGCTGCGCAAGGCCGGCTGGGAGCGCTGGGCGGCGGGGCTGGCCGCGCCCTTGCCACCGGCTTAGGGATAAAGACGCAATAGCTTCGCCGCGCCGCGCCGCGCCGCGCGGCGGGCCCTTAGCGGTCGCGCGGTCCCGGCGGGGTGGTGTCGCCTTCGCCCAGCGCGCGCTGCATCAGCACCGTATCGCGCCATTCGCCCAGCTTGTGGCCCACCGAACGCAGCGTGCCCACGGCATGGAAGCCGCAGCGGGCATGCAGGGCCAGCGACGCCGCGTTGGCGCTGTCGCCCACCACGGCCAGCATCTGCCGCCATCCCAGCGCCGTGCAGCGCCGGACCAGTTCGGCCAGCAAGCGCCCGCCGATCCCGTGGCCGGCCATGCCCGGCTTCACGTAGACCGAATCCTCGCAGGTAAACCGGTAGGCCGGGCGCGGCCGGTACAGCGTCGCATAGGCATAGCCGGCGACCTGGCCGTCCAGTTCGGCGGCCAGGTAGGGCAGGTTGTTTGCCAGCACCGTCGCGCGGCGCTGCAGCATTTCGTCCAGGGTAGGGGGCGTCAGCTCGAAAGAAGCCGTGCCATGCAGCACGTGGTGGGTGTAGATGGCCTGGATGGCGGCCATATCGTCGGCGGTGGCATCGCGGATCAGCAGGCCGGAGGAAAGGGGGGCGGTCATCGGGTAACGGGTGAAGGATGGGAAGAACCGCTCGGAACGATCGTCCGGCGGGCGGCAGCGGAATTATGCGACGCCGCGGCGGGATCGGGGACTGGGGAACATCCGGACATTCCCCGGCCGCGGGCGGCGGGCCGCCGGAGGCCCGGCCCCCAGGCGTTATGATGGGAACCTTTTGGCCCGGTCCGCCCCGGCAAGCCGCGTCCCCGGTGCGGCGCGGGCCGTTCTGACAACTACCCGCTCTTTCCGAGACGACACGCCATGCCGCACTACCGTTCCCGCACCTCCACCCACGGCCGCAACATGGCCGGCGCCCGCGCCCTCTGGCGCGCCACCGGCATGAAGGACGGCGATTTCGGCAAGCCCATCGTCGCGGTGGTGAATTCCTTTACCCAGTTCGTCCCCGGCCACGTGCATCTGCGCGACCTTGGGGCGCTGGTCGCCGGCGAGATCGAAAAAGCGGGCGCGGTCGCCAAGGAGTTCAACACGATCGCGGTGGACGACGGCATCGCCATGGGCCACGACGGCATGCTTTACTCGCTGCCGTCGCGGGAACTGATTGCCGACTCGGTCGAATACATGGTGAACGCCCATTGCGCGGATGCCATGGTGTGCATTTCCAACTGCGACAAGATCACCCCGGGCATGCTGATGGCCGCGATGCGCCTGAACATCCCCGTCGTGTTCGTGTCCGGCGGTCCGATGGAGGCCGGCAAGATCAAGTCGTCGACCGACGGCAAGGTACTGGCCAAGATCGACCTGGTCGACGCCATGATCAAGGCCGCCGATCCCAAGATGTCCGATGCGGACGTCGCCGAATACGAACGCAGCGCCTGCCCCACCTGCGGCTCCTGTTCCGGTATGTTCACGGCCAATTCCATGAACTGCCTGACCGAAGCGCTGGGCCTGGCCCTGCCGGGCAACGGCACCATCGTCGCCACCCACGCCTGGCGCAAGGGCCTGTTCGAGGAAGCCGGCCGTTTGATCGTCGACCTGTGCCGCCGCTATTACGAGCAGGACGATGCCTCGGTCCTGCCCCGCAATATCGCCACCCGCGCGGCCTTCGAAAACGCCATGACGCTGGATGTCGCCATGGGCGGGTCCACCAATACCGTGCTGCATCTGCTGGCGGCCGTGCAGGAAGCCGGGGTCGATTTCACCATGACCGACATCGACCGCATCTCGCGCCGCACGCCTTGCCTGTGCAAGGCAGCGCCGGCCACCGACAAATACCATATCGAGGACGTGCATCGTGCCGGCGGCGTCATCGGCATCCTGGGCGAACTGGCGCGTGCCAATCTGCTGGACTTGTCCGTCGGCAACGTCCATAGCGGCACCCTGGGCAAGGCGCTGGAAAAGTGGGATATCGCGGGCGGCGCGGGCGAGCAGGCGCAGAAGTTCTTCCGCGCCGCGCCCGGCGGCGTGCCGACCCAGGTCGCCTTCAGCCAGGATGCCACCTACCTGACCCTGGACCTGGACCGCAGCAACGGCGGCATCCGCGATCTGGCCCATGCCTATTCCAAGGATGGCGGGCTGGCGGTGCTGTACGGCAACCTGGCGGAGAAAGGTTGCATCGTCAAGACCGCGGGCGTGGACGAAAGCCAGCTGGTCTTCAAGGGCCGCGCGCGCGTTTTCGAAAGCCAGGACGCCGCGGTCGACGCCATCCTCGGTGACAAGATCGTGGCCGGCGACGTGGTGGTGATCCGCTACGAAGGCCCCAAGGGCGGTCCCGGCATGCAGGAAATGCTGTATCCCACGTCCTATCTGAAGTCCAAGGGCCTGGGTAAATCGTGCGCGCTGTTCACGGACGGGCGTTTTTCCGGCGGTTCGTCGGGGCTGGTCATCGGCCATGCCTCGCCCGAAGCCGCCGAACGCGGCGCCATCGGCCTGGTGCATGACGGCGACGCCATTCACATCGACATTCCCAACCGCAGCATCCGCCTGGATGTCAGCGATGCCGAACTGGCGGCGCGTCGCCAGGAAATGGATAGCCGTGGCGACCAGGCCTGGAAGCCCGGCGAGCGCCAGCGCGTCGTATCGCAGGCCTTGCAGGCCTATGCCGCGCTGGCCACGTCGGCCGACCGCGGCGCCGTGCGCGACATCAGCCAGCTGACACGGCGTTGATCCCCGCGCGCCGGCGGCCCGTGCGGGCGGCCGGCCTTCCCCGCCAACGGGGTGCGCATCATGAAAAAACCGCCCGGACCCGGGCGGTTTTTTCATGCGCTCGCGCCAGCCGGCGCGCGGGCGGTCCCGCTTATAGGCATTCGGATGCAGGCTGGCCCGCCAGTGCCGGCCGTACCCTGCGATCCAGCCGCCAGCTGGCCAGCGCCACCAGCAATCCACCCGCCGTCATCAGGCTGGCCACCCACGGCAAGGCGGCCAATCCCGGGCCATGGTCGATGGTGACGCCGCCCACCCAGGCGCCCGCCGCATTGCCCAGATTGAAGGCCGCGATATTGAAGGCCGAGGCCAGGTTGGGCGCGCCGGAGGCTTTTTCGAGCACCCGCATCTGCAAGGGCGGCACCGTGGCGAATCCCGCCGCGCCCAGCAAGCCGACGGTAATCGCCGCCGCGATCTGCGAATGGACGGTGAACGCGAACACCGCCTGCAGCAGGGCCAGGATCAACAGCGTGCCGATCAGCGTCGGCATCAGGCGGCGGTCGGCGAACTTGCCGCCCAGCGTGTTGCCGATTACCAGGCCCACGCCGAACAGCAGCAGAATGGGCGAGACCGCGGCATCCGGGAAGCCCGCCAGCTGCGTCAGGAGGGGCGCGATATAGGTAAAGGCCGCGAATACCCCGCCGAAGCCCAGTACCGTCATCAGGAAGCCCAGCAGCACCTGCGGCCGGACCAGGGTGCGCAGTTCCTGGCCGAAATGGGCACGGTGCTCGTCACGGCTGCGCGGCACCAGCAGGGCAATGGCGGCCATGGCGATGATGCCTATGGCCGTCACCGCCCAGAACGTGCTGCGCCAGCCGAAGTGCTGGCCCAGCCAGGTCCCCAGCGGCACGCCCATCACGTTGGCCAGCGTCAGGCCGGTAAACATCAGGGCGATGGCCGAAGCCTTCTTGTCCGCGGCGACCAGGCCGGTGGCCACCACCGAACCGATGCCGAAGAAGGCGCCGTGCGCGAAAGAGGTCAATACGCGCGCGGCCATCAGCGTCCCGTACCCCGGTGCCACCGCGCAGGCCAGGTTGCCCACGGTGAAAAGCAGCATCAGCCCCAGCAGCACGGTCTTGCGTTGCAGGCGCGACATCAAAGGCGTGACGATGGGGGCGCCGACGAAGACGCCCAGCGCATAGCCGGTCACCAGCAGCCCGGCCGTGGACAGGCCGACGCCCAGGTCGGCGGACAATTCGGGCAGCAGGCCCATGATGACGAATTCCGTGGTCCCGATGCCGAAGGCACCCGCGGCAAGCGCCCATAAGGCGATAGGCATTTCAGTTCCCGCAAATGGTTTGGAAGCGCGTATTTTGCGCGCCGGTCAACCGCGGAAACAGCCCGTCAAGGACAAAGGACTTGTACGCGCAGCGCAAAAATCGTCGCCAGGCGCGCGCGCGTGCAAGGAATGACGCCGCAGGGGGCAGCGTCAGAGATAGCCTTGTTCCATCTCGCGCCGGAACTGCAGCGCCTCCCGCGCTTCGTCATAGTCCACGTCCGACCATTTCAGTGCCTGCGTGGCCCGGACGGGATTCTTCAGCTTGACGTCGTGCGCCAGGCCCAGCGGCAGGTAGCCGCCTTCCACGGAGTCGCGCGCCGGCATCAGGCGGCCATACACGGTATAGCCGCCTTCGCCGTCCAGTATCTGGCCGGGCTTCATATCGCGCTTGGCCGTGGCCACGACGTCGCCGTGCCAGCCGG
Organism: Bordetella genomosp. 11; assembly: GCF_002261215.1. Lineage (NCBI taxonomy): Bacteria > Pseudomonadati > Pseudomonadota > Betaproteobacteria > Burkholderiales > Alcaligenaceae > Bordetella > Bordetella genomosp. 11. The sequence continues at coordinate 393,010 of NZ_NEVS01000001.1, forward strand.
TGGGCGCGCCGGTCGGTTCGCGGCGCAGCGCGACGCTGGCCACGCTGATGCCCAGTTCCATTCCCATCAGGTGGTAGGGCTTGTACATGGCGGAATAGTTGCCGGTCGGGTCGGTGACCACGCCGTATTCCTTGAAGCAGCGCCGGACATAGTCGCTGTCGGCCGCGATGACCACGTACACGCCCCAGCGCAGGTCGCGGTACACCGGCCGGCCGTCGCGCTCGAGCGAGGACACGACTTCCACCTGCCCGCGGTGATGCAGCGTGCCGCCGTCGTCGCGCGGCCGCAGCACCCGGGCAAGGTCATCCACGCCGCAGGGCGGGAAATGCAGGCCGGAAGGCGCGGGCAGCAGGCCCGTCGAATTGGAGACCGCCGCCATTTCGATCGCGCTCTTGGTGCCGTCCAGGAAACTGTTGAACATCTGCGCGTTGAAATCGCCAGCCGCGACCATTTCCGGCGTGAAGCCGTAGTAGGGCCAAACCGTGTCCGGGGTGGAAGTGTGGAAGGCGGGCAGGTATTTGGTGCCCTTGCCGGCCGCGATGACCTCGAAACCGCTGGCCCGCGCCCAATCCACCATCTCGCAGATCAGGGCGGGCTGGTCGCCGTAGGCAAGCGAATAGACGATGCCGGCCTCTCGCGCCCGGCGCGCGAGCAAGGGCCCGGCCAATGCATCGGCCTCGACGGTGACCATGATGATGTGCTTGCCGTGTTCGCAACAAGCCAGCGCGTGGCGTATGCCGGCCGCCGCGCTGCCGCAGGCATCGATGACGACGTCGATTTCCGGATGCGCGATGATGGCCAACGCGTCCTCCGCGCAGTAAACGCTGCCGTTGCGGCACGCTTCGCCGATGGACGCGGCCTGCAGCGCCGTGGCGGGCCAGCCGACCTTGGTCAGTGCCGCGCGTGCCGATGCGGGCTTGAGATCGGCCACCGCCACCAGGCGCATGCCGGAGGTGCGACGTGCCTGGCTGAGAAACATGGATCCGAACTTGCCGGCACCGATCAGGGCGATGCGTATCGGCTTGCCGTCGGCTTCTCGTTGCTTGAGCATGCGGTGAAGGTTCATCCCTGTCTCCTGTCGCCCCCGTTGGCGGTCCGGTCAGCTTACCGCAGGCGGACACGGCCGCGGCGGGCGGTGTCACGCGAATATCGCGCTTTAAGGCATTTGGCGGGCGCTTCAGCCATCCGCGCGATAGAGTTCGCCACCCAGCACATTGCGCCAGTTCGCCCAGGAGAGACGCGGCTTGTCCGTCACATGCCGGTTATACGGCGCGTCGTACACGATGTGCCGCCAGCGGGGGCGGGCGGCGCCTTCGATGGCCGGCCGGTCGTCGATCAGGATGTCGCCCTGCACCAATGTCTTGTCGCGCGTCAGGATCAAGCGCTCCGTCCAGGGCCGCCCCAGGTGCCGTTCCACCCATTGGTATTTTTCCGCGACGCAGTTCTCGTACTGGCGCAGGGGCGAGCTGCAGATGCGGACATCCATGCCCAGCCCGGCCAGCTCGCGCAGGGCTTCCAGGGCGCCCGGCACGGGCGGCAGGTTCCGGATGAATCCGGGGGCGGTGTACAGCGCTTCGGCGCGGGGCCGCAGTTCGGCGGGATAGTCCTCCAGGATGTGGAAAGACTTGCGCTGCTCGAATTCCACCGGCGCGATGTCCGGATGCGCATCGCGCCAGGCCGCGATGAAGGCGTTCTCGAAATCGGCGAGTACGCCGTCTTGATCGATCAGGATAAGCATGGTCCCGCGCGAAAGGGCTTCTAGGGCGACTATTGTGCCTGACGCCGCGGCGCTAGACGCGGGTCGAGGCCACGATGCGATAGCGCCCGGAGCCGTTCTGCACGGACGCCACCAGCACATATCGGTCGTAGCGCCAGGCGATCGCAGGGGGCGCGTGCGCCGGCAATTCCCGTGTGTCCGCGTTGCGCAACAACGTAACGTGGGGGCGGAAATGCGGTTCCGGCTGCGCCGGATGCAGGCCGCGCACCCAGTCCCACAGGCGCCGGTGTTCAGTCTCCAGCCGCGCGGCACCCTCGTCGGCCTGGCCGTTGTCCGCATCCGCCGGTCCCGCCCATACGATGCGTGGGCGAGGGAAGGCGCCATAGCGGCTCAGGATGACCGTACCCGGTTCGATGTGCCTGGACTGTGTTTCCGCGATCAGCGGGGCCAGCAGGTCCGGCGGGGTGTCGCCCAGGAAGCCCAGCGTCAGGTGCAGCGTATCCGGCCGCATGATGCGGCCGCCGCACGTGGCATGGGCACGCGTCGCCCATGCGCCCAGGGTGCGTACCGTGGCCGCGTCCGGCCATAGCGCGAAGAACAGGCGGACGGGCGCGGCGGGCGGATCGGCTTGGGGCGGAGCGGGCGTGGATGGCATGGCGAAAAAAAAGGGGGGCTCGAAAGAGGCCCCCCAGTTTGCCATCCGCGTCAGCGCTGCGCCACGGGTCGGACCGGCGCCACCGGCATGGGCTTGTCCGCGGCACCGGCGTCGCCGGCGGGCGGGTTGCCCGCCTGCTGAGCCTGGGGCAGACCCAGGTCCCAGCCGCCGCCCAGCGCACGGATCAAATTGACCGTGGAGCGCGCCCGCTCGCCATCCAGCTGCACCGAGACGCGCTGCTGCGTCAGCACCGTGCGGTCCGAGTCGATCACGTCCAGGTAGCTGATGGAGCCTTCCTTGTACTGCGTGTGCGACAACTGCGCGGCGCGGGAGGATGCCTGCACGGCGCGATCCTGGGCCTGTGTCTGCTGATCCAGGATGCGCAGGTTGGCCAGGTTGTCCTCGACTTCGCGGAAGGCGCCCAGTACCGACTGGCGGTAGTTCGCGACGTCCTCTTCGTAGACGGCGCGGGCGCGATCCAGGCCGGCCTGCCGGCGTCCCGCGTCGAAAATCGGCAGGCTCAGCATGGCACCGGTCAGCGGGCCCAGCAGGAAGGTGCGGCTGGACCATTCGAACAGGTTGCCCAGCTCGGACGATTCATAGCCCGCGTAGCCGGTGATGTTCAGCTGCGGAAAGAACGCCGCGCGCGCGGCGCCGATGCGGTCGTTGGCCGCGGCCATGGCGCGTTCGGCCGCGGCAATGTCGGGCCGGCGTTCCAGCAGCGAGGACGGCAACCCGGCCGGCACGGTGATCGCGATGCGCGCCAGCGGATTGGGCGGCAGCGTGAATTCGGCCGGTGCCTTGCCCAGCAGTACCGCCAGGGCGTGCTCGGACGCCGCACGGCGGCGGTCGATGCCCAGCGCTTCCGACTGGGCGGATGCCAGTTCCGAACGCGCGCGGGCCACGTCCAGCTCGCTGATATCGCCTTCCTTGTAGCGCCGTTCGATCAGGTCCAGCGTCTGCTGGCGCAATTCCAGCGTGCGTACATAGATTTGCCGTTCGGCATCCAGTTCGCGGACGATGTAGTAGTTCTCGGCCACATCGGCCTGCAGCGCCAGTTGTACCGACCGCAACAGCGCTTCGCTCTGCTGCGCGTCGGCGGTGGCGGCATCGACGGTGGACGATACCCGGCCGAACAGGTCGGCCTCGTACGAGACGCCCAACTGCCCGCGCCACAGCGTGCCACTGGTGGCGGGGCCGTCGTCGGGCAGGCCCTGCGATGCCGGCGAGGCGCGCTGCCGCGTCGGGCCGAAGTTCGCCGTGACTTCCGGGAACAGGGCCGAACTCGTCTGGCGTTGCAGCGCGCGGGCCTGCGCGAGCCGCGCCACGGCGGCCTTCAGGCTCTGGTTGGCCTCGGCGGCCTGGCTTTCCAGGGCGTTCAGCGTGTCATCGCCGAACACCTTCCACCATTCGCCGCGCAGCATGTCTTCGGACGGCTGGGCGGTCTTCCATTGGCCGGCCTCCTGCGGGGGCAGCGCCTCCTTGAAGGCCGCCGTCACGGGCGCCGTGGGACGCTGGTAATCCGGCGTCAGCGAGCAGCCCGCCAGGATCGTCGCGACCAGGGCCGACAACGCGAAGCGGTTCAGGGTTTTCATGCGGGACTTCATGTCTGTCATCCAGTTCGATTTATTCGGCGCCGGGCACGGGGTGGCCGTGAGCCTGGGATTGGCCGTGCGGCGCGGTCGCGGGGGCCTCGTGCCTGCCGGCCGAGTGCAGCTTGCGCGGATTGATGGAGCGCAGCGTGACGTAGAAAACCGGTGTCAGGAACAACCCGAACAAGGTCACGCCCAGCATGCCGAAGAACACCGCGATACCCATGGCGTGGCGCATTTCGGAACCGGCGCCCGAGGAATACACCAGCGGCACCACGCCCATGATGAAGGCGATCGACGTCATCAGGATGGGGCGCAGACGCAGGCGGCAGGCTTCCACGGCGGCATCGAAGGCGCTGCGGCCCTGCATTTCCAGTTCGCGGGCGAATTCCACGATCAGGATGGCGTTCTTGCATGCCAGCCCCACCAGCACCATCAGGCCGATCTGCGTGAAGATGTTGTTATCCCCGCGTGTCAGCCACACGCCCGCCAGTGCCGCCAGGATGCTCATGGGCACGATCAGGATCACGGCCAGCGGCAGCGTCAGGCTTTCATACATCGCGGCCAGCACCAGGAACACCAGCAGCACGCTGATCGGGAACACCCAGATGCCCGCGTTGCCGGCCAGGATCTGCTGGTAGGTCAGGTCGGTCCACTCGAACTTGATGCCGCGCGGCAGGGTCTGCGCCGCGATGCGTTCGGCGGCTTCCTTGGCCTGGTCGGACGAATAGCCCGGCGCCGGCCCGCCGTTGATGTCGGCGGCGGTGTAGCCGTTGTAGCGAACCACCATCTCAGGCCCGTAGGTCTGCGACACGCGCACCAGCGAGGACAGCGGCACCATGTCGCCGGCTGCGTTGCGCGTCTTCAGCAGGCCGATGTCCTCGGGCCGGGCGCGAAAGGGCGCATCCGCCTGGGCGCGTACCTGGAATACCCGGCCGAAACGGTTGAAGTCGTTCACGTACAGCGAGCCCAGATAGATCTGCATGGTGTCGAAGACGTCCGTCACCTTCACGCCCAGCTGCTTGGCCTTCACGCGGTCCAGGTCCACGTCCAGCTGCGGCACGTTGATCTGGTAATTGGAGAACGACGGGCCCAGTTCGGGCGCTTTGGCGGCCGCCGCGACGAAGGCCTGCGTGGCGCGGTCCAGCGCTTCGTAGCCCAGCGCGGCGCGGTCCTCGATCTGCAGCTTGAAACCGCCCAGCGTGCCCAGGCCCATCACCGGCGGGGGCGGGAACACCGCGATGAAGGCGTCCTTCACCGCGCCGAACTTCTGGTTCAGGGATGCCGCGATCTTGTCCGCCGGCAAGCCGTCGCGGACACGCTCGTCGAAGGGCTTGAGGGTGACGAAGACGATGCCGGCGCTGGAACTGTTGGTGAAGCCGTTGATCGACAGCCCCGGGAAAGACACGGCGTGATCCACGCCGGGTTCCTTCATGGCGATGTCGCCCATGCGGCGGATCACGTCTTCCGTGCGGTCCAGCGAGGCGCCGGTGGGCAATTGGGCGAAGCCCACCAGATATTGCTTGTCCTGCGCCGGCACGAAGCCGCCGGGCACGATGTACGAGATGCCCACGGTGGCTGCCAGCAGCAACGCGTACACCAGCAGGCTGGCGGACTTGCGCTTCATGACGCCGCCGACGTTGCTGGAATAGCCCTCCGATGCGCGGTTGAACACCCGGTTGAACCAGGCGAAGAACCGTCCCAGCACCTTGTTCATCGCGCGCGTCAGCCAGTCCGGTTCGGCGTCATGGCTTTTCAGCAGCAGCGCGGCCAGGGCCGGCGACAGCGTCAGCGAGTTGAAGGCCGAGATCACGGTGGAGATCGTGATCGTCATGGCGAACTGCTTGTAGAACTGTCCGGTCAGGCCGGTCATGAAGGCCAGCGGCACGAACACCGCCGCCAGCGTTGCCGCGATGGCGATGATGGGGCCGCTGACTTCCCGCATCGCGCGGTAGGTCGCCTCGCGTGGCGTCAAGCCGGCGGCGATATTCCGTTCGACGTTCTCCACCACCACGATCGCATCGTCCACGACGATCCCGATGGCCAGCACCATGCCGAACAGCGACAGCGCGTTGATCGAATAGCCGAAGGCGAGCAGCAGCGAGAATGTCCCGATGATGGACACCGGTACGGCCAGCAGCGGGATCAGCGACGCGCGCCAGGTTTGCAGGAACACGATGACCACGATCACGACCAGCGCGATCGCCTCGAGCAGGGTATGCACCACCGCTTCGATACTGGCACGGACGAATTGCGTGGGGTCGTACACCACGTCGTACTTCACCGACGGCGGGAAATCCGCCGACAGTTCCTTCATCGCTTCGCGGACTTGCTTGGAGACGTCCAGGGCGTTCGCGCCCGGCGCCTGCATGATGCCCAGCGCCACGGCCGGCTTGTTGTCCAGCAGCGAGCGCAGTCCGTATTCGGCCGCGTCCAGTTCGACGCGCGCGACGTCGCCCAGTCGCACCACGCCGCCGTCCGGCGAGGTCTTCAGGACGATATCGCGAAACTCTTGTTCGCTGGTCAGGCGGCCCTGCGTGTTGACGTTCAATTGCAGCGGCACGTTCGGCAGCGTGGGCGAAGCGCCGATCACGCCGGCCGCCACCTGCACGTTCTGCTCGCGGATCGCGGCGATGACGTCGCTGGCGGTCATGCCCATCTGGGCGACTTTCTGCGGATCCAGCCAGATGCGCATGGAATAGTCGCCGGAACCCCACAGCTGCACATCCCCGACGCCGGAAATCCGGGCCAGCCGGTCCTTCACGTTCAGTACCGCGTAGTTGCGCAGGTACGTCATGTCGTAGCGGTTGTCGGGCGAGATCAGGTGCACCACCAGCGTCAGCGTCGGCGAGCTCTTGGCGGTGGTCACGCCCAGGCGCTGTACGTCGTCGGGCAGGCGCGGCAGCGCCTGCGACACGCGGTTCTGCACCAGCTGCTGCGCCTTGTCCGGATCCACGCCCAGCTTGAAGTAGACCGTCAGCGTCATATTGCCGTCGCTGTTGGCCTGCGCCTGCATGTACAGCATGTCTTCGACGCCGTTGATCTGCTCTTCCAGCGGCGCGGCCACGGTTTCGGCGATGACCTTCGGGTTGGCGCCCGGGTATTGCGCGTGCACCACCACGGAAGGCGGTACGACTTCGGGATATTCCGATATCGGTAGCTGGAACATGGCCAGTATCCCGGCCAGTAGTATCAGCACCGACAACACGCCCGCGAAGATCGGGCGGTCGATGAAGAATTTGGATATGTTCATGACGCTCTCGGTGGCGAATCAGGTCAGGCGGGGTCGGCGGGCGTCTTGGTCTGGGTGGTCCGTATCGGGGATTCCAGTTCCGCCATGGGCACGACGGTGGGCGTCACGGCATCGCCCGGCCGCACACGCTGCAACCCGTTCACGACGATGCGCTCGCCCGGCTTCAGGCCTGCGGTGATGACGCGCAGGCTGCCCTGCGCGGAACCCAGATGGACTTCGCGGTATTGCGCGTGGTTCTGCCCGTCCACGACCATGACGAAGCGCTTGTTCTGGTCGGTGCCCAGGGCGCGCTCGTCGATCAGGATGGCCTTGTGCGGATCGCCGCCACCCAGCCGGATGCGGGCGTACAGGCCGGGCACCAGGGTGCCGTCGGCGTTATCGAACGTGGCGCGTACACGGATGGTGCCCGAGCCGGTGTCCAGCCGGTTATCGACGTATTGGACCTTGCCGCGGCGCGAATAGCCGTCTTCGTTCGCCAGGCCCAGGAACACCGGTACCTGGTCGCCCTTGCCGGTGCGGGCGGGATTGATGTACTTCAGGAAGCTCTGTTCATCGACGTCGAAGGACGCGTACATCGGGTCCACCGAGACCAGCGTGGTCAGGGGCGTCGACGCGGCGCCGGCGGCGACCAGGTTGCCCACCGTGACTTCGGCCCGCGACACGCGGCCCGACACGGGCGCCACGATATGCGTGTAGCCCAGGTTCAGCCGGGCGATTTCCAGCGCCGCCTGCGCCGCCTTCAGGTTGGCGGCCGCTTCGCGCGCGTCGTTCTGCTTTTGTTCGAAATCGCGGCGCGCGATGGCATTGTCGGCGATCAGGCGCTGGGCCCGGGCCAGTTCGGATGCCGTGTACGCCACGCGTGCCTTGGCGCCAGCCAGGTTGGCCTCGGCGCGGTCGACTTCGGCCTGATAGGGCAGGGGATCGATGGTGAAAAGCTCATCCCCCTTGCGGACCAGGCTGCCGTCCTTGAAATGCACGGCCACCAGGGTGCCGGACACACGGGGACGGATCTCCACGCGGTCCACGGCTTCCAGCCGGCCGGAATAGCTTTGCCAGTCCGTGATGGAGCGTTCGACCACCTCGGCCACATCGACCGGCGCGGCCGGCGGCGCGTCGGCTGCCTTGGCGCTGTTGGCTCCCTGGCCGCGGGTCAGGACGATGCCGCCGGCGATGGCGATGATGACGGCGAACGTGGCCGCCAGTGCGTAGCGACTGCGCAACACAGACATGTGAATCCTCTTTCTTAGGGATAACGGCGGTAGGGCGGACACTTCCCCGGGTGCGCACGGCGGCGCGGGTCACGGATGCCGGGCGGTATGCCCGGGCGGCGGCTCAGCCGCCTTCGCGCTGGTTTTTATGGTTATCCATGCCTGGACATGGGTTGCCGGACGGCCAGTCCTTGGCGAAAACCGGCCTGACGCGGCGCGCGTCCGTGACGGAGGTTTGGGGGAGCAGGCGTCCGGGAGTTCCGGGAGCCGGCCTGACCACTTTCCACCGAATTAATCGGAATGGCGGCATTCTGGCTGTTTTGTTTGCTCGAATAAATACCTATACTCGAACAACTCTATTCGGCGAGCTCGAACAATTATTTGTTCATAATGCCGTCACACAGAATTCGTCGAGGTCTTCCATGGATCGTTTTCAGGCCATGCAGGTATTCGTCCGGGTCGTCGACGCGAACAGCTTCACGCGCGCGGCGGACCACCTGGCGCTGCCCCGTACCACCGTCACGACCATCATCCAGAACCTGGAAAAGCTGCTGAACGTGCGCCTGTTGAACCGCACCACGCGGCGGCTCAGCCTGACGCCGGACGGCGCCGCCTACTACGAGCGTTGCGTCCGTATCCTGGCCGACGTCGAGGAAGCCGAAGCCGCGTTCATGGACGCGTCGCGGCGCCCGCGCGGCAAGCTGCGCATCGATACACCCGCGGCCATCGGCCGCCTGATCCTGATTCCTTCGCTGTGCGAGTTCCGCCAGCGCTATCCGGACATCGAACTGGTGATCGGCATGGGCGACCGCCCGGTAGACCTGGTGCAGGAAGCCGTCGATTGCGTGATCCGCGTGGGCGAACTGAAGGATTCCAGCATGGTCGCACGCCGCATCGGCATGTTCGAGGGCATCACCTGCGCCGCGCCGGACTATATCGAATCGCACGGCGAACCGCAAACGCTGGAAGACCTGGCCGACCATGTCGCCGTGCATTACTTCTCCAGCCGTACCGGCCGCGTCATCGACTGGGACTTCATGGTCGACGGCCAGGCGATGGAAGTCAAAATGCGCGGCATCGTGTCGGTGAACGACGCGGACGCCTACATGGCCTGCGGGCTGCAGGGTTTCGGCCTGATCCAGCCGCCGCGGTACATGGCCTTGCCCTATCTGCAAAGCGGCGCGCTGAAGGAAATCCTGCCGGCGTGGAAACCCAAGCCCATGCCCATCTCGGTGGTCTATCCGCACAACCGCCACCTGTCGCCCAAGGTGCGCGCCTTCACGGACTGGGCCGCCGAAATCTTCGGCCGTTGCCCGCTGCTGAGCGGCCGCAGCGACGTCGTGGACAGCGAATGCACCTGGGCGGGGCAGGAGCGGCTGCATGCCGAAATGGCCGCGGGCCTGGCCCAGCGCGCCAGCCAGAAGCCGCGGCCGGCGCCCGCCGCGCGCGCGGCCCAGGCCAGCGATGCGGCCCAGGCCGGCCATCCCGCGCGGGCCTCCCGCGGCGCCACGCCCGCTTTCCTGGATGGCGCGGCATCCTCCCCGGAATCCGCCCCGGTGGCGTCATGATGCGCCTGGCCGGCTGCCCGCGGACGTCCGGCGGTCCGGGACGTCCGCGTCGGCCTTAGCGGCGGGGTTTCCGGGTGAAAGGATCTCGTCTGTCCCTGGCATCGCTGCGGATTTTCCTTGCCGCGGCACGGCACCTGAATTTCAGTCGCGCGGCGGAACAGCTGCATCTGACGCAAAGCGCCGTCAGCAAGCATATCCAGGCCCTGGAAACCCGGCTGGGGGCCAGCCTGTTCAAGCGCACCTCCACCGGTTTGCGCCTGACCCACGCCGGCGCTTTGTACCTGGAGCGCGTCAGCGCCGCCGTGCGCCTGCTCGACGAGGCCGATGCCGTGGTCGCCCGGCCCGATGCCAGGGTCGCCCTGAATATCGCCGTGTCGCCCTCCTTCGCCCAGTTCTGCCTGATCCCGGGCCTGCGCGAATTCTTCGATACCCATCCGGAAATCCGCATCAATCTGCGTCCGCGCCTGCTGTATGGGCGCGACAAGGCAGAGCGCTTCGACGCGGAAATCCAGCTGCACACCGGCCATATGACGGGCATGACCACCCAATACCTGTGCGGCCGCGAAATGGCGCTGGTGGGAGCGCCCTCGTTGTTCGCGCGCAACCCCGTGCGCGGCATGGAGGACCTGGCCAATGTGCCGCTGCTCAAGCGGGCCCAGCGCGGCTACGGGTGGGACGAATGGAAAGCCGATATGGCGCCGTCCTGGCCGGGGCCGGCCGCCACCGCACCCGAATACGAAGGGTTTTCCGTGCTGATGCCCGCCGTTTTGAACGGGTTGGGGGTGGCCATCGTGCCGCTGTGCATGGTGGCCGATGCCCTGCGGGCGGGACAATTGCAGCGCCCCTTCGGCGAGTCGGTGGAGGGGCGCTACGCCTACTACCTGATGCGGCCGCGTCCGGACGTGGGCGGCCCCTACCTGGATGCCTGGTGCGAGTGGATCGCGGGCCGCGCCGACGCGCTGAACCAAGCGGTGGCCGCGCTGGCGTGAGCGGGGCCGTCCGCACTATTCCATTCTGGAATACCTCATGCTCATACTTCCCTTGCCACGCTTCGCCCCTGTCTGCAGAATCGCAGAAAGTAACTTTTCTTTGCCGCGGGGGCATCACTATGAAATATTGGAAATCCTTCTGCGCGGCCGCCGCTTTGTCGGTGGCCGCCGTGGCGCCCGTCCGGGCCGCCTACCCTGACCAACCGATCAAAGTCGTCGTTCCCTATACCGCCGGCGGCAGCTCCGACGTCATCGCGCGCGCCATCAGCGACGAACTCAGCACGGCGCTCGGGCAATCCGTGATCGTCGAGAACCGCGCCGGGGCCGGCTCCATGATCGGCACCGCCTACGTCGCCAACGAGAAACCGGATGGCTACACGCTGCTGTTGGCGGACGTGCCCTTCACCATCGTCCCCGCGCTTTACGGCGACCGCATCAAGTACAACGCGCGCACCGGTTTCGCGCCGATAGCACTGCTGGGCCTGTCGCCCATGTACCTGTTCGTCAATCCGTCGTTTCCGGCCAAGACGGTCCAAGAGCTGGTCGATGCGGCGCGCGCCAAGCCGGGCACGATTTCCATCGGTTCGGGCGGCAACGGTTCGCTGACCCACCTGATGGCCGAACTGCTCATGCTGAACACGAATATCAAGCTGGTGCACATCCCCTACAAGGGCGCGTCGGCGTCGGTGAACGACCTGGCGGGCGGACAGATCGATGCCAGCTTCACGACCATGCCGACCGCGACCGCGCTCTTCCAGGGCGGCAAGATCCGGCCCATCGCGGTCTCGGCGCCGCAGCGGCAGAAAGAAACGCCCAACGTCCCGACCTTCGACGAAGCCGGCGTGCCCAACATGGGCGTGCAGAGCTGGTGGGGCCTGGTCGCGCCGGCGGGCACGCCCGCGGCCGTCCAGGAAAAACTCAGCGCCGCCATGGCGAAAGTCATGCAATCGCCCAAGGTGCAATCGCGACTGAGTAGCGTGGGGGTCAACCTGCCGCCGGATACCAGTGCCGCTGCCCTGAATAACCTGCTGACGGCCGACTTCGCCCGGTGGCAGGATGTGGTCAAGCGCGCCAACATCACTTTCGAGTAAGAGGCTGGCGCATGACTCCCTGGCTGGACGACGCCGCGGCCGATGCCGCGCTGATGCACGATTTTCACGCGATTTGCGCCTTCGGCGGACGTTTGTCCGGTAGTGGGCAGGATACCGCCGCCATCGCATGGGCCTTGAGCCGCATGCGCCAGATCGGCGGCGAAGCCAAACGGCTGCAGGTGCCCTATGACGGCTGGCGCGCCGGTCGCGCCAGCCTGGCATTGGTCGGCCAACCCTCCCAGGCGCTGGCATGCCGCGCGCTGCTGCGGTCCGCCTCGACGTCGCCGGAGGGCCTGGAAGGCGATCTGCTCGACCTGGGAGAAGGACGCACCGAGGATTTCGATCGCGCCGGCGACGCCGTACGCGGCAAGATCGTGCTGGTGCGGCATGAATATCCGTTTACCCCACGCCACATGCATCGCCGCCGCAAATACGACCTGGCGGTCGAGCGCGGGGCAGTGGCCTTCCTGATCGCCAATCCGCTGCCCGATGGCGGGCTGTTGTCCGGTTCGTCCGGGCGTCCGCGCGGCGGCGCGGGCATTCCCGCGGCCTACGTCGACAACGCAACAGGGCAGGTCCTGGCGCGTGCCGCCGCCGCGGGCCCCGCGCGGGTCCACCTGCGCATCGAGGGGCAGGAGGATGAACACGCAATGGCCGACCTGGCCATTCTCGACATCCCGGGCGGCACGGACAGCCGTATCGTCATCAGCGCGCACATGGATGGCCACGACCTGGGTAGCAGCGCCCTGGACAACGCCACCGGCGTGGCCGTGGCGCTGGCCGCCGCGCGCGCCCTGGCGCCCCGCGTATCGGCGCATACCCATGGCCTGCAGGTCTGCCTGTTCACCGCGGAGGAATGGGCCCTGGCGGGATCGCGGCGTTACCTGGCCGATATGGATCCCGGCCAGCGGCAATCGCTGAAGCTCAATATCAACCTGGACACGGTTGGCGGCGACAGCCATCTCACGGCGCTGATCAGTGATTTCCCGGCGCTGGCGGCCTTCGTCTCGCAAGCTGGTGCGGATGCCGGCGTTCCGGTGTCCACGTATCTGCCCCTCATGCCGAATTCGGACCATGCGAACTTCGCGGCCCATGGCATACCGGCGCTGAGGCTGGTGGCGGGATTCGATCGGCCCGAATCCTCGGTCAACAACATCCTTTCGCCCGGGGATATCGAGGCAGTCGTGCAGGAAAGCGAGTTGCGTAATGCGCTACGGGCAACCTGCGCGATGGCGTGGCGGGCGCTTACGCTGCCGCAGGACGACTTGCAGGCGCTGGCACGCCGTTAAGCGACGCGTCGGCGCATTGTGAAATCCGGATTCCAAGCGCGCGGCGATTAGGATCGCTGAAGAAAGCGGTCGGTATCCGAGGGTGAATTGGACTGAAAAATGCCGCGCCTTCGCGGGCGGCCGCGACGGTGTGCTTAGACTTCCGCCTTTCGCCATTTTGGCGGCACCAGGAAAGGAAGGGAATGACCGCGACATTCAGCGCCACATCCGCCGCTCCGCGGACGTCCCCTCCGGGGATGGATCATCCCGCCGATAGCCGGCCGGACGCCTGCGCGTGCCATGCCCTGATCGCCGCGTTCGAAAGCGTTCCGGGACTACGCCGCAAACGCGAGGCATCCGACGAGGTAATCGTCGAATGCCTCGATGCCGCTTCGTCGGAAACCGAACCGGCGACCATGGTGCAACGGATTCCGGTGTAGCCCCGCGCCATCATTACCCGGGGCCACCCTTCAGGCGCGTGGCGACGGTCCGCGCTACAGGTCCAGCTTGCTGATCTTGGTGCCCTGGATCGACAGGTCCGCCATCAAGCCGGCATTGGTCAGGAAGAAGGCGACGACCGATTGCTTGGCGGTATTGGTGTCCACCGCGCCATTCGCGCCGATCTTCGCCACCGCCACGGATGCATCCGCGCCCGCGCTCCAGCCGTTGCTATTGCGGAATTTGGTCAGTTCTTCCTGGGTCATGAACATGATGACCACCGCGCGCGACTGCGCGCCAGCCTGCCACCCGATCGAGCCGGAAGTCATGCTGTAGTACCCGGCATTCGCGTTGCCCACGCGCAGGGCGCCTTCGCCGTATTGGGCGCCCACCACGAAGCCCGCCTGCAGCACGTTCGGGAACACGAGGATACCCTTGGCGTTGTTGGCCATCTCGCGGGAGCCCTTCACCGTGCTGTACAGCCGGCTCAAGGTGGCATCGACGCCGCTATTGATTTCCTGCCGCTTGCTGCCAGGCGAAGCGGACGATTTGGGCCCGGTGGTGCTGCACGCAGCCAGGGCCGTTGCGAGCATCAGGGCGGCCGGCAAAGTCACGAAATTTCGACGATTCATTGTTTGTTCTCCCAGCGTTGTACGAATGCAGCGGGCCCGGCCCGCCTCGGTTTGGGAATGCGTGGTGGCTGCTCTGCCTCGCACTCTGCACCCATTATTCGCCACAACAATTCAAACAACGGCGACATTCGCCTACCGATTGCAACTCACCGGGCGTACAGTTTCTCCACCGGCACGGGGTGGGCTTTCCAGATTCGCTCGCAATACTCCCGGATCGCGCGGTCCGAGGAGAACTTACCGGTGCGGGCGGTATTCAATATGGACATGCGCGTCCAGGCCTGGGTATCCCGATAGGCTTCGTCCACGCGCGCCTGGCAAGCCGCATAAGAGCTGTAATCCGCCAGCAGCATGTATGGGTCGTGATGGAGCAGGTCGTCCAGCAGCGGTGCAAACAGCTCGCTGTCGCCCCGCGAAAAGAAGCCGGACCGGATCAAATCCAGGACCGCGCCCAGCTCCGGATCCCGGGACAGGTAGTCCAGCGGGCGATATCCTTCCCGCCGCATCGCGTAGACTTCCTCGGCCGTCAGGCCGAACAAAAAGAACTGGTCTTCGCCTACTTCTTCACGGATCTCGATGTTGGCGCCGTCCATGGTGCCGATGGTCAGGGCGCCGTTCATGGCGAACTTCATGTTCCCCGTGCCGGAGGCTTCCTTCCCGGCCAGCGAGATCTGTTCCGACAATTCCGCCGCCGGGTACACCCATTGGCCGAGGGTGACGCTGTAATTGGGCAGGAATACCACCTTCAGGCGGTCGCGCACGTCCGGATCGCTATTGATGACATCGCCGATCGACGTGATCAGCTTGATCATCAGCTTGGCGCGCGCATAACCGGGCGCGGCCTTGCCGCCGAAGATAAACGTGCGGGGCGCGATATCCAGGTTGCGCTGGGATTTGAGCCGGTGGTAAAGCGCGGCGATATGAAGGGCGGACAAATGCTGCCGCTTGTACTCATGGATGCGCTTGACCTGTACGTCGAACATGGAGTCCGGGTCCACGCGGATGCCGGTCTTGCGCAGAATCACCGCGGCCAGGTCGACCTTGTTGGCCCGCTTGATGGCGCGCCATTCGCTGCCGAAGGCGGCGTCCTCGGCATAGGGTTCCAGGTTCGATATCAGCGACCAATCCTTGATCCAATCTTCGCCGATGCAGCGGCCGATCAGCTTGGTCAGGCGCGGATTGCTCAATGCCACCCAGCGGCGCGGCGTGACGCCGTTGGTCATGCTGTCGAATTTCTCCGGCCACATGGCGTAGAAATCCTTCAGCAGGTCGCGTTTCAGCAATTCCGAATGCAGGTTGGCGACGCCGTTGATGGCATGGCTGCCCACACAGGCCAGATGTGCCATGCGCACATAGCGTTCGCCGGTCTCGTCGATCAGGGACAGGCGGGCGATGCGCGTTTCGTCGCCGAAGAAATGGATGCGGGCCTCGTTCAGGAAGCGCGCATTGATCTCGTAGATGATTTCCAGATGGCGCGGCAGGACGCGGCGGAACAGTTCCAGCGGCCAGCGCTCCAGCGCTTCCGGCAGCAGCGTGTGGTTGGTATAGGCAAATGTCTGGCGCGTGATGTCCCATGCACGTTCCCACGGGACCAGGTGTTCGTCCACCAGCAGGCGCATCAGCTCGGCCACCCCGATGGCCGGGTGCGTATCGTTCAGCTGCATGGCGAAGGATTTGTGGAACGACGTCACGGGCTGGCCGCGTTGCCGCTGCAGGCGCAGCATGTCCTGCAGCGAGCAGGACACGAAGAAGTATTGCTGTTCCAGCCGCAATTCCTTGCCCTGGAGGCTCTCGTCATTCGGATACAGTACCTTGCTCAAATTCTCCGACGTCACCTTCTTGCTGACCGCGCCCAGGTAGTCGCCGCGGTTGAAGACATGGAAATCGAAGGCCTCGGTGGCTTCCGCCCGCCATAGCCGCAGGGTATTGGTCGTGCCCACCCGGTAGCCGGGTATGGGTGAGTCGAAAGGCACGCCCGCGACGGTTTTCTCCGGCACCCAGCGAACGCGAAAGCGTCCGCTATCGTCCGTGTACTGCTCGGTGTGTCCGCCGAGCTTGACCTGGACCGCCCATTCCGCGTGCTGTATCTCCCAGGGATTGCCATAGCGCAGCCACGCGTCGGTGTTCTCCACCTGCCAGCCATCCATGATGGTCTGATAGAAGATGCCGTATTCGTAACGGATGCCATAGCCGATGGCGGGTACTTCCAGCGTGGCCAGGGACTCGATGAAGCACGCGGCCAGCCGGCCCAGGCCGCCGTTGCCCAGCCCCGGTTCTTCCTCCTGGCGCAGCAGTTCGTCCAGGTCCAGGCCCAATTCGCTCATCGCCAGCCGGATCTCGTGCGAAATGCCCAGGCTAAGCAGGTTGTTGCCCAAATAGGGACCCATGAGGAACTCGGCCGACAGATATGCCACTGTACGTGCGTTACGTTTCTGATAGGTAGCTGTGGTGTCGAACCATGACGGAACCAGCCGATCGCGCACGGTATGCGCAAGGGACTGATACAGATCATTCTTCGACGCGATGTCCAGGGACTTTCCCTGGGTGTACAGCAGGTGGTCCAGAAAAGCCCTTTTCAGGGATTCCCGCGATAGAGATGACCGGTCGTGTTCAGGGCGCGTACCCGCGGGCGTGGTGCTGTCTGCGGCATTGGCGGCCTGTGCACCAGCGGCGATGGTGGCATTGGCGTGATCGTTCAAGATGGCTTCCTTGCGTTCGATCCGGTAAACAAAAATCCTAATCCAAAAGAATTCGCTTTGAAAGGTTACGGGCTGAACAATCGGCAACAAGGTTCAAGCAAGATCGCAGCGTTCTCCGCTGCCGTCATGATGCCTGGCGCGCGGAATCGCGCAACCGCCACGGCAGCAGCCTGGATGCCCGGCCAGGCTGCGCGGGCCCGGTTGCCCGGTAATTTTTCCCACTGTTCCTCAGTCCGGCACGGGGCGCGGGTGCGGCTTCCGCCGATACCGCGCCATTGGCGCCGACACTAGACTCGAACTCACCGGTTCGCTGCGGCCACCCGGCGGCAGCGCCGCCCCGATCACGTTTTCCTCCGCCCTGTGTGGCGGTGACTCACAGGTAATCAAACGATGGCTGCCATCCACGGCTCCCCCGTTTCATCAACGATTCATCAAGACGGCGCCGCGGATCGCATGCGCGCCATGGACCCGGCGAAACGTCCCTTCCAGAAGCGTGCCGGCACGCGCAAGCGCCTTGGCGCCGTCGTGCAGGCCGCGATGGAAAGCATGGCGCAGTCCTATGTGGGCGTGCCCGACCAATCCGCCGGACGCGCGGGCTCCGGTTCGCGCAAGGCGGCCAATAAACTGCGCCGGCAGTTCTACTCGCTGCTCGACATGCTGGCGGCCGGGCAGGACCGCGGGCCGCTCGATCCCAAGGCGGCGCTACACCAGATCCTGGGCATCGTCGCGACGCAGAAGTTCGCCACGTCATGGGAACGTACCTCGCAGCCGTTCATCGATGCGTTCATGCGGAACTGCCCGCGCGAGGACAGTCTCCAGATTTTCAATCGCCTGAACGAGCTCGAGGGCGCGGTATCCCAGGTTGTGATGGACGAGACCAATCGCCAGGATGTACAGGGCGTCATGGCAGTCCTGAAGCGCGCCGCCGTACGGGAACTGGCCAGGCAGGGTATAAGCGCATCGTTGGAGACCCTGGTGGGCGAGCTGCGCCAGGCGCAGCCGGATCCCCGGCTGGTTGCCCGGGCCTGGTTCTCGCTGGAAGAAGGGGTGCGCGAAGCGGCATACCAGGAACGGCTGCCCCCCATCGATTACCTGCAAGGCAGCCTCGAGGGCCTGCCCTCGGTGTCGACACGGGTCCTGGCCGTCGTCTTGTCGGGCCGCGTTCCGTCCCACGCGCGCGCGGCGCGCTACATCCTGGAAACCGCGATAGACCATACCCCGCGCGATCCGGCCCGCGAGGCCGGTCGGGAGCGCCTGAATACCTATATGGTGTCCGAAGCCGTGCGTCTGCACATCGTGTCGTGCATGGAGCGCAAGATTGTCGAAACCGTGTCCCGGTTCGAAAACGCCGTGCGGCCAGGTATCCGGACGGCGGAAGTCGCGAATCGGGAGTGGCGCGATATCCGGCGCATGGCCGATACGCTGGGATGGATCTACCTGCACAGCGACTGGGAGGAAGCGGACGAGCCGGCGGCGCTGGACGCCGCGGCGGAACAGCAATTCGCCTGCGCCGTCCTGCTGATGAAGGATCAGACCGCGGCGGCCTTCCTGGAACGTGTGGATACGGACCGCCTGCTGGCGATGTGCGCGCATCAGGAGCAGTGCAACGCTGAGCAGCGCGCGCATCTGGCCGGCCCGCTGCGCCATGCCTGCGAAGCGCGGTTCGGCGCCTTGCGTAAAAGCGTCGAGGCCGCCCGTTCCGATGTGGATGCGGCGGCGGGCCAGGACAGGCGCATCGCCACGGCGCATGCGCTGCTGGCATTGAGCGATGCACTGGCGGGCTGCGAACGATTTGCGGTTCGTACCTTCAATCCCCATGCGTGGCGTGAAGACACGCATGTCGATGCCGCCATTGTGCGTGCCGCCGCCAGCCTGCGCATGGCGGGCGAGCCTGGCAATATGCTGGGCGACCCTACGCTCAGCAGCCTGGACGACCAGGCCTTCGCGCATCTGCGCCAGATCGACGATCCGCAGGTGGTCGCCGGCCTTGCGCTCGACCCGGCAGCAGCCTCGGCGCAGGCCCGGCACCGGCTGGCCCATGCGGACATCGCGGTCGATGTCCGGCTGGCGCAATTGTCGGATCTGTTGCGCAGTCCGGCGCTGGCTCCGCGCGCTTTCGCCGGTGCCATCGCCGCGGTCGCGCTGGCGGATATGGCGCGCCGCGAAATGACGGCGGCGTTCCGGGCCGGGCCGGTCGACCATCCCGCCAATGCGGTATCGCCCGGCCTCAATCGCGAAGTCGGAATGATGCTGTATCGCAAGGACGGGGGGGCACCGCTGCATTGGACAGAGGGCAGGCGCCATATCGGCGGGCTGCGGGATGCGCTGCGCCAGATACGCGCGGCCGCGCTTCATGGTGGCGCGGCCCATGACGAACCGAGGTTCGCATCGCTGGATGCCGCGGTATCGGTACTCGATGCCCTGGGACGCCATTTCGGTGTCCCCGCCGCGGGTGGCACGATGGGCGCGGCACGCCCGGGATCGAACGATCCCTATTGGAACGACGCCTGCCTGGCCGATATCGCACCGTTCTTCGGCCTGAGGTACGAGCCGTCGCTGCGCGCGGCGTTGCCGTTATGCGGGGCCATGCACCGGGCGCGGCTGCTGGCCGCGGTCGGCATGAGGATGGCACTGCCGGATTCGTCCGGCGTGCAGGCCGTCGTGGCGAAAGCCCCAGGTTCGCCAACTATGGCGCAGGTCGACGATTACTTCCGCGACGCGGCGTATCGGCGTGGCGAGCTCTCCCTGGTGGTTGCGGGATCGCAGCCGTATCCTTCCCTTATCGCACGTGCGCTCGCGGCAGGCGACGAACTGAATTCGCAGCCGATACCCGCGCTGGAGGGCGAACTTCTCAAGCTGGCCGGGTTCAGCGAGGGGGCGGATATCGCGCTGACGCGGTTGATGTCGGCGGTGGCGCAGGGCGCCGACGACTTCGTGCGCGACGCACGCGAACTGCCAGAGGCCTGGCGCTGGGCGCGCATTCCGGAACCGCAAGCCGTGCGGCATATCCGTTTCTGTGTCGGCGAGATGCCGCGGGGCGGCTATCGGCTGGATGTGTCGGCATGCCTGGAAACCCCGCATCCGGATACCGAAGTTCTTCTGTCGTTCGCGATGCATATCAACGCGACCGCTGGCCGGGTAACGAGTCTGATAGTGCCGCCGGAGGCGCGTTTGCTACCGGCGCTGGCGGCGGCGACAGGCAACGTCACCGGGAAGACGGTTACTACGGCCGGATTCGGTGCTTTCCGAGCGCATTTCGGCGACCGCATGCCGATCGCCGCTGTAGGCGCCTGACACTTCGTTTTCTATCTCCATATCGGAAATTCACTTCATGCCGTCTGCAACAAGCCTCGCCGTCCATACCAGCCAAGTGCCGTCCGAACCGCCGTCGGCGCCAAAGAAATCGGATAGCGCCTACCAGGCAAAGCCGGGCCGGCGAAAGGCATCCGTCCGCCGCTTTGCACTCAGCCAAAGAGGGGGGTCCGCGCGCAGGATCATGGACGTGAAAGTACGTGGCGCCGTTCGCCATCAGGGCGCCGAGGCCGCTGGCATTGCGAGTCGGCAACCGCGGGCGTCGCGGCCGGGAGCGGAATGCGGCATTGTCGCTGCCGCCAATAAAGAAGTGGCCAATTTTCCCGTGAAAGTGGCGTTGGCGTATCGGATGGGTACGCTGGACGTCCTGGCTCCGGGGCTTCAGCCCGCATCCGATCGTCCGGTATCCGCGCCCGCGGGCCTGTTCCCCGTCGATGCGGCAGTGCCTCCTCCCGTCCTGCCCGAACGCGCCGTCCGAGAGGATGCCGGCTCGGACATACCGTCGCGGTCCCCCGCGACGGCCGGTGCTGCGACGCCTATCCGGCGTGCCGCGGCCAGGGTCATGGACGCCGTCGGCACGGTGCGCGATGCCGTCTACGAAGGCGTGACCGCCACCGGTCACCGCTGCCGGCATCTTTACGGCGCCGTCCACGACGCGTGCGTGGGCCGGCCGCGCAAATCCGCTTCGTCCGCTTCGTCCGCTCCGTCCGTTACGCCGGCGCCGGCGCCGGCCCAGCCTACCGCGGCCGACTTGGTCCAGAGCGTCGCCAAGCTGATACGCAAGGACGATCTGCTCGAAATCATGGTTCGCTTTTCGGGCTCGGACATCACCTATGAAAAACTGCTGTACCTGGTCGAGAAACGCGAGAGCCGGGTTACCGCCGACGAGGCCGGGCGAGGTTTCAACGCCCCCTTGGGCAAGACCGACGACTCCCTCTCCAGGCGCCTGGTATCGACGCTGCAGAACAATGACAACCCCTGGCGCATCCTGGGGCCGCTTGGCGATCTCGGCGCGAAGTATCCCGAGCTGACCGTGGCACGGGAACGGTACATGGCCTATCGCGACCGGCACTATCCGGATTTCGCCGATATACACGCGCGGATGAAAGGGCTCTCGGACCTGGCTCCTGTGAACGCCATCAAAAAGCACATCGAAGAAACGCGCGCGTCATTCGAGGCGCAGGGGATTCCCTTCAATGTGGATCGGTACATCATGGACAACCCGCTCGACCCCCAAAGCCCATATCCCCTTACCGCCCGGCAACTTAGCGAAGATCTGTTGCGATTGCAGCAGTGCACGCCGGACATGGCGCACTTCCTGGAGCACCTGGACCTGGCGGATTGCCTCGAAGAACACCGGCGCCGCCAAGGCAAGGGCACGCCGGGTGGTGCGCGCTCGTAGGCCGTGGGCGGGTCGCACCGTCATCCGTGGTGAACCGGGGCGGCTGCTAAACTCTTCGGAGTTTTCAGCGAGCGCGCCTTGGTTCGAGTACTTCATACATCAGATTGGCAGATCGGCAAGCTGTTCGGCCAGTTCGACGCGGACGATGCCGCGATCCTGGCCGATGCTCGCTTCCAGGCGGTCGAACGGCTGGCCGCCGCGGCCGCCGCGCACCGCGTCGACATGGTGCTGGTGGCGGGTGACGTTTTCGATGCGCAGACCGTCACCGACCGCACGCTTCATCGCCTTTTCAATGCCATGGCCGCCTACGGCGGGCCATGGGTGCTCATACCCGGCAACCACGACGCCGCGCTCAGCGAATCCGTCTGGACCCGCGCCGCGCGGCTCGATGCGATTCCCTCGCACGTCCATGTCTGCCTGGTGGCGCAGCCCCTCGTGCTGCCCGCCCATGGCGTCGCGATCCTGCCCGCGCCATTGACCCAGCGCAACACCTATACAGACCTGACGGAATGGTTCGCCGGCGCGGATACCGCGCCCGGCCTGCTGCGCCTGGGCATGGCGCATGGCAGCGTCCAGGGGATCCTGGCCGATGACATCGATTCGCCGAATCCCATCGGGGCGGACCGCGCGCGCCTGGGGCGCCTGGATTACCTTGCGCTGGGGGACTGGCACGGGTACCGCCAGATCGACGATAGAACCTGGTACAGCGGTACGCCCGAGACCGATCGATTCCGCGGCAATACCTCGGGCCATGCGCTACTGGTAGAGATCGACGGTCCCGGTGCCGCGCCGGTCGTTACGCCCCTGGCTACCGGCGCCTATTGCTGGCGCACCGAGACGCTGAACCTCCAGGTTCCCAGCGATGTGGACGACGCCGTGTCGCGGCTGCAGGCGTTCGGTGCCAAGGACGTTGTGCAGCTGGATTGTTCCGGGCAAGTGGACCTGGACGGTTACCGGCGTCTGCAGCAGGCGATCGGGCAGGCGCGGGGTGCCACCCGTGCCTTGCTCGCGGATTTGTCGGCGCTGAGCTTGCGTCCGACCGAGCAGGACATCGAGGGCTTGCAGGCGGACGGCTATCTGGGCGAGGTCATCGCGGTCCTGCGCGGCGAGCAGGACGGCCCGGATAACCAGGTCGCGCGGGATGCGCTGGCGCTGCTGGCCGGCATACTGGATCGGCGCGCCGGCCGGCCGGACGCCGCCAGCGACCCAGGTTCCGGCGCGGATGCAAGCGGCGACCCGGGCCCTCTCATGGCGACAGGTGCGCCTTGAAACTCACCCATATCCGCATCGAGCAATTCAAGCAATTCCGCGACGCCATCGAAATCGGCGACCTGCAGGAAGGCATCAATCTTTTCTCCGGTCCCAACGAAGCCGGGAAAAGCACGATCGTCGCGGCGATCCGCGCCGCGTTCTTCGAGCGGTTCCGATCCAGCGCGGCGGAAGAATTCCGTCCCTGGGACGATCCTTCCGCTTCGCCCGCCGTCACCATCGCCTTCGAGCACGATGGCCAGCAGTACC
Organism: Bordetella genomosp. 11; assembly: GCF_002261215.1. Taxonomy (NCBI): domain Bacteria; kingdom Pseudomonadati; phylum Pseudomonadota; class Betaproteobacteria; order Burkholderiales; family Alcaligenaceae; genus Bordetella; species Bordetella genomosp. 11. The sequence goes on from NZ_NEVS01000001.1 coordinate 416,349, forward strand.
AACTGATGAAGCGCTTTCTCGCGCGCAAGCGCTGCGAACTGCGGATGGGGTCGCGCGTACTCGATGGCGCGGAGGCCGAGGAAGCGCTGGCCGCGCTGCTCGGCTTCCAGCATGCCGGCAAAGGCGCCAGCAAGGCCGAACACTGGGGCATCCCCGGGTTGTTGTGGATACAGCAGGGCAGCGGGCAGGACATCCGCGAGTCCGTGGCGCACGCCACGGGCCATTTGCGCACGGCACTCGATGCGTCGATCGGCGAGGTCGCCAGCACGCAGGGTGACGACGTCATCGCCGAAGTCCAGGCCGCGCGGGATGCCTTGCTGACGCCTTCCGCGGGCAAGCCCAAGGGCATCTATGCCGCGGCACTGGAGAAATCGGCCGAGCTGCAATCCGTCCTGGCCGGGCTGCAGGCCGAAATCGCCGAATACCGCCACAAGGTAGATCAGTTGGCGACGCTGCGCCGCGACCATCAGCACGATGCCGCGGAGCAACCCTGGGCGGCGTTTCGCGCGCAAGAGCAAGCCGCCGCCGATACGCTGCGGGAAATCCAGGGTTTGCAGGACGCGCTGGGGATGGAAAAGACCCAGGCGGGGCGCTGGGAAAGCAGCGCGGAGCTGGCGCGTAGCCGGCTGGAGGCCTTCGCCGCGGAAGAACGGGCCGTGCTCGCGCGCCAGGAGGCCCTCGATCGCGCGGCGGCCACGCATGCGGCCGCGGTCGCCCAGGTCGATCCATGGCGCCGCCAGCTCGAACAGGCAGAGGCTGCCCTGTCCGTCGCCCGGCAACGGCTTCAGGGCGCGCGGCAAGTGGATGCGCGGCGGCAACTGGCGCGCGAGCGCGGCAGCACCCAAGCCAGGGCGGACGCCGCCAAACAGGCCGTCATGCAGGCGGAAGCGGAACAGGCGCGCCTGATCGAGCATCGCCGGCAGGCATCGGCCTGCCGTGTCGACGAGGACACCGTGCGGCGCCTGCGCGAAGCCGATCTGGCCCTGCGCGAACTGGAGCTTCGCCGCGCCGGCGTGGCGACCAGGCTGCGCTACCGGCTGGCCGGCGCGGCGCGGATCGATGTGGGCGGCGAAGCGGTGGACGGGGAGGGCGAACGCCAATTGATCGCGCCAACGATCCTGGGCTTGCCGGGACTGGGCCAATTGGAAATCATCCCTGGCGGCGCCGACCTGGCTGCCCTTAGGCGCGAACAGGATCAATGGACCGCGCGGCGGCAGGATCTGCTGCAGGGGGCGGGTATCGCCAGCCTGGAAGACGCCGAGGCGCGTCTTCGGGCGCATGCCGGCCATCTGGCCGAAGCCCGCAATGCGGAAGCCACGCTGAAGGGGCTGGCACCGCGTGGCATCGAGGCGCTGCGGGCCGAATTGGCCGATGCCCTGGCGCGCATCGCCGACATGGATGCCGATCTTGCCCGCGACCCTGCCCGCGAGGATGGGGCGGTAGAAGAGGTTTCCGTGGCGCAAGCGGAAGCGGCGGCCGCGGCGGCGGAGGATGCCCTGCGGCAAGCCACGGCGGGATTGCATGCGGCGCAAGTGGCCGAAGGCCAGGCGAAGGCACGGGTCGAAGCCGCGCAGCGCGAGCGGGACATCGCCCACGCGGCGCTGGAAACCGAGGGACGTGCCGCCCGGCAGGCCGAGGCGGAACGCGAGCTGGCGCATGCCAGCGCGCAGCGCCATGCCGCCCTGTCCAGGGCCGACGCACTGGAACGCCAGGTGGCGCAGTCGCGGCCGGACATCCTTCGACAGGATATCGAGCGTTATCGCCGTAGCGCCGAGCAACACGAAAAGCGCCACACCGAGCGGCGCGATGCCTTGTTCCGCCTGGAGGCCGAACTGCAGGTGGCCGGCGCGCAAGGCCTGGACGAACGTGTCGCGGAGGTCGCGCGCGATCTGGCGCAGGCGCAGCGGCAGGCACAGGAATTGGGGCAGCGGGCACGCGCCCTCGACTATCTGCTGGTGTTGCTGCGCGATAAGCGCGATGCGCTGACACAACGCCTGCAGGCGCCATTGCGGCGCGGCCTGCAACATTATGTCGACCTGCTGTTTCCGCAGGCGCGCATCGATATCGACGAAAACCTGATGCCCGGTGCGCTGACGCGTACCGGGCATCGGGGGCCGGAGAGCAGCGCCTTCGATGCGCTGAGCTTCGGAGCGCGTGAACAGATGGGTGTCATCGCCCGGCTGGCCTATGCCGACCTGTTGCGTGAAGCAGGCCGGCCCACGCTTATCATTCTGGACGATGCCCTGGTTCATAGCGACGACGACCGCCTCGCCCAGATGAAGCGGGCTCTTTTCGATGCGGGCACCCGCCACCAGATCCTGTTGTTTACCTGCCACCCCGCGGACTGGCGCGATATCGGCGTCGCGCCACGGCCGCTGGGGGGCAGCGCCGCATGACGCCAAAAGAGGGACGTCTCCGTCATACGGCGGGGTGGGATCGTATGAAGTTACTTATGCACGCCTTGGCGTTACGGGAAGCCGTCCGGGTTCGCGGTAAACTGCCCCTCATCCCGATATATCGGGGCCGGCTGGTCGGCGCGGTCGTGTGCGGGTTTCCACTAACCCGTGTCCTCTTCGCGTGGGGCGGGGACTGCGTGTAATGTCGTTGTGTCGCGAGAAGGCGACATAAAGCGATTTGAAAAGTCACAACCAGTAACACTAATCCAGGCAAACTCCTAAAATCATTCATGACGGAACTACGGCTCCCTTTGGAATAGTAGGACTATGCCCAAACCCTCCGGCGATATGCCCCCGTACGACAAGGCTCGAGCGCTAAGCGGCTTGCGCGGAGCCGGTCGCGTCGCGCTGCTGATGGCGCCACGGCTCGGCGACACGCTGCTCATGATGACGCTGGCGCAGAACCTGGTGCTGCATGGCAGGCAGGTGACGGTTTTCGGAGACTACGTTTACGCGTTGCGGGAATGGTTTCCGACCATGGATGTACGCCCGTCGCTGCCGCAGGCGCAGGCGCGGGAAACCCTGGCGGCCTACGATTGCGTCGGGCAGATGCATATCGGCTGGCCCTACACGCTGCATGACTGTCACGACCGCTATTTCTACTACGACGCCCATGTCGTCGTGACCGGCCGCGGCTTCGTCAAATTGTTCCAAATCCGCGATTTCTGTCGCGATGAGCTCGGCATGCACGGGGCTACGACGCATAACGCCTTGCAGCCTCTGGATCGGCACGCTCATCGATCCAGCCCCGGGCGCATCGTCCTGCATCCCACCTCCACCGAAGCGCTGCGCTGCTGGGCCCCCCACCACTTCGAAGCGCTGGGGGTGCGTCTGCTGAAAGACGGCTACGAACCCAATTTCGTGGTGGCGCCCCATGAGCGGTCCGACTGGCTGTTCCTGCGGGAAGCAGGCCTGAAGGTGCCGGAACTGGCGTCCTTGTCCGAAGTCGCGTCGCTGATCCATGCCTCCGGCTGGTTCATCGGCAACGAATCCGGCCTGGGACACCTGGCTTCCAACCTCGGTGTGCCCACGCTGTCGGTTACCGGCCGTCCCACGCGCACCAAGGCGTGGCGACCTGCCTGGGCGACCTCGCGGATCGTCTATCCGGCCTATATACCCGGGGGACGCTGGCGCGACCGTCTCTGGCGGCACTGGCTGTCTCCTCGTAGCGTCATGTGGGCGTTCCGCCGCTTGCAGCAGGACGACCGCCGGAATCCCGTCGCGCCTCCGTGGAACGCGGCGTGACGCTGCCGTCTGGACGCTTGATCCCTTCCATCGCAAGTGGCAAGCTTGCGTCGCACTATCGAAGCAGCCCAAACCATGCATGGGATGTATGAATCGGTACTGCCCCATTCTTTGATTTGAGCTTATGCCTTCGCTATATTTCCGCCTGGCGGCGATACTCGCCCTGTTAGTCCCCGCATGTGCCTTGACCAGCGCCGCCGCCGGGCCGGCGCTGCTCTACGTGACGGGCCTGCTTGCCATCGTCGCGGTCGTCCATAACAGCGTGCGCGGTTTCGAGCCCGCGAATTGGCGTTCATTGGCGCCTGTCATTGTGGCCCTGTGCGCACCCCTGGCTTCGGTGCTGTTGACCGCGGTACTCGTGCCGGGCGCCTGGAGCGCTTCCGAATTCGAGAAGTTCTTCCGCTTCGCGCTGGCCTGTCCGATCTGCTGGCTGCTGCTGCGGGCGCCGCCGCGGTGGCTGCAGCAGGTCCAATGGAGCTTGCTGTTCAGCGCCTTCGCCGGCTCCATCATGCTGATCGTCATCATGCACACCGCCGCCCTGGGGCGGGGTGCCGTCAGCGACTTCGGCGGCCGGTACAACGCCGTCGCCTTCGCCGACCTGACGCTATTCTTCGGGTTCGCTTCGCTGCTGACCTTGCCATGGACCTTAAGCCGGTGGCCGCGCCTCGAGCGCTGGCTGAAAATCCTCGCGGCGGTGCTCGCGTTGTACGCCACGCTGCTCTCGCAAACCCGCAGCAGCTGGATGCTCCTGCCGGTGTTCGGCCTTGTCGTGCTGTTGTCCCGCGCGCACTGGTCGCGCAGGACCAAGGCCTTGTTCGTTGCCGGCCTCATCGTCGTGCTGGCGGCCGGCTCGCTGGCCCTGTGGGACTCGCAGACCAGCCGCATGCAGCAAGTCGCCTCGGATGTCGAAGCCTATGTCCAGGACTCGGACAGGGATACCTCGGTCGGCATACGCATGCAGCTGTGGCACGCGTCGTGGCTGATGTTCCTGGATCATCCCGTGATCGGTACGGGTGCACGCCATTTCCGGCAGAACCTGGCGCAACTGCGCGATCGCGGAATTGTTACGCCTCTGGTCGCCAGCGATTACGGCGAGCCCCACAACGACCTGATCGCGGCCATGGCCGGTTATGGCGCCGTGGGCCTGATTGCCATGCTTTGCCTCTATCTGCTGCCGGCGGTCGCCTTTTATCGCCGGCTGTTTTCCCCCGATCCGGTCATCCATGTGGGCGCGCAAATCGGTTTGCTGTTCTGTCTGGGCTACACAGCCTTCAGTCTGACTGAGATGATGTTCCGGAACATGCGCAGCGTGCCCATCTACGCGGTGACGATGGTGGTGCTGTACGCCTTGACCTCGCCGCGCCCGGCGCGGGCCGTCAGCGCCCGGCCGGATGTCGCGGTGCAGACTGGATCCTGACGGTTCTCGCAGGCCCCGGATACCGCAGGGGCTTCCAGTTTCGTCCGATTCTTTCTCGAAAAGGGAACAGTGGCGTAACGATTCTGCAAACTTGCCCAAGGTTTTCCGTAGCGGATGCGGTCACGCCGTGTGACATGCACGCCTGCTCCGCACGCCACGGTGCCGATCGGCGCGCTTTCCGCGCGCCTTACCTGTCGGAGACGCTATGGGCAAGTTCACTGAAGAACAACTGCAGCTCGCGAGTTCGCTCGCCCTGGAGCGCAGTTTCGTGCTTGGAAATACGTACCTCACGGATAAGGATGCCGCTTTCGCCGGCGGCGGATTCGTCGAAGGCTTGGGCAGCGAGGACGCCGACGTCGACATCTATGCCATTCGCGAGTCCCACCTGACCATGACCCAGGTCGATGCCGGACGCTACGCGCGAATCGTGGGCCGTGGCGGGGCGCGCCTTACCGCGCGTGACCGCGAGGCGGAGATCTGCCGGATCTATACCCTGGTTCCCGGCACCTCCATCAAGCTAGGCGTCCATTACCGCACGTGGGACGAACTGAACGGCCTTACCATCGCCATTCACCTGCTGCATGAGGCAGGGCATCGCAATCCGCTGGCGCCGGTCGAACCGCTGCCCTTGCGGGATCTGCTATTTCTGCATCGCCTCTATACCTCGCACGATATCCAGGGTGCGGACCGCCTCGCGCGCGTACGGCAGGAAATCGGCCGCCACCGGTTCCTGCATCTTCTCTATCGTCGCAAGGCCTGCAGCCCGTCCTTGCTGGGCAATCTGCTCCATGCGTGGGGGCAGGGCGCCTGGGGGCAATGCGCGGCGCTGGCGCACGAAATGGCCATCGCGCACTTCCAGGCCTATACCCATTTGCTGGGCAATACGCATTACCACCCCGTGTGGATCCTGCCATATGCGCGGTATCGCGGCGTTCCGGAATCCATGGTGTCCAAGCTGGTGCGCATCATGGTCGACAAAGAGTCGTCCAGCGATGAGGAAAGCCGGCGTTTCGTGGGCGGCTGCCTGGATTTCGTCGACGAAGTGCTGGCGGCGATGGTCACACCGTTAAGTCGCATCAGCGGGCATAGCTGCCGCGAAGCCGCATGCGCCGCGCTGGAGATCCAGTTGGCGCGGCAGCCGCACGTCTGCCCGGAATGGGAAGCCGTCTACTACCGCAAGGTGTACGGCATGAATGGCATCATGATGCGCGAGTGGCTGGAACGCTACGGCGATGCCATTCGCGTGCAGTAGGGCGATCTCGTGGCAGGATCGCGCCATGGCTCACGGCGATTCACGCACGCCGGTTCCACAAAAGCATTCCCATGTTGTAGGCGCGCGCGCGGCCTGGGCGGTCCGCCGGTTCGGTAACGGCGGGCACATCCGTCCGGTAGGCTGCTTTCTCCATTGCCGCCGTGGCGCCTTGCGCGGCTTCGCAGCTCGACGTGCGCTTTGCCGATATGGCCTCGGCGATGCGCCGGTGCAGCTCCGCCGTGGTGTTCCCGGGCCTTGTCTCGACCATCACGCGCATGAATATCCCATATTGAATTGTTCGTGCAATTGCATGGGGTGGTTCGTAGCATGCCGGCCCTTGGCGTTCCGCGTTCCGTGGCGGTTCGTCGGGATTGCCGGCAGTGGCCAACAGGCCGGGCGCTGACTTTCGGATCAGCGGACCGCGCGGCTGGCGCCGATGCACGGCGCGTGTGTGAAATCGATCGTCGAAGTCACCATCGCGCGCATGCTGGTCAGCAAAGCGCGCGTATCGCCGCGCCGCCACTGGAAGGCATATTGCAATGGCCGCAGCGGAGACCGCCCACCGATGCGGTGCAGGCTCAAGCGCTCCGGCCAGCCGGCTGGCAGGAAACCGACACCCACGCCGGCACCTATCATTCCGGCCACCGCGACCCAGCTATTGCAGACGATGCGCTGTTGCACCGCCGCCTGGTGCTCGAGCAGCCAGTCGTCCAGCAGGCGCGTGGTGCCCGCGTCCGCGGGTAGTGTCACGAGCGGATAACGGCGCAGCCATTCCGCGACCGTCGTCCTGCCCGGCCGGGCCGCCAGTGCACCGCCGGCGGCCCATTCGAAGCGGGCGCCGCCGACGGACTGCGATACCAGTTCGCTGCGCGGCGACAGGCCGGCGATGACGGCGAAGTCCAGCTCGCCATCGGCCAGGCGTTGTTCCAGTACTCCGCCGACGTTGACGTAGGGTTCCAGCTCCAGATCGGGATGTTCCTGCCTGACGCGCGCCACCAGGGCCGGCAGCCACGTCAGCGCGGACAGGTCGCCGACGCCGAAGCGGCAATGGCCCCGCAGCGCCGGTGTGTCGGCCGTATGCCGCTCGAAGGCGGCCGCCGCGTCCAGCACCTGCAAGGCGACGGGCAGCAGGCGGCGTCCCGTCTCTGTCAGGATGGCTTTCTGACCGCTGCGATCGAACAGGGGTTGCCCGACGGCGGATTCCAGCTCGCTCAGCCGTTTGGACAGCGCCGAGAGCGACAGGTGGATGCGTTCGGCGGCGGTGGCAAAGCTGGCGCAATGCGCCGCCCACCAGAATGCTTCCAGCTGTTTGACGGAAGGCAGGGCCATGGGATAGCTTCGAAAAAAGCGAAATAAGGAGTTCGAAATATATCGCTTTTAGCGTAAACGAGCCTGGCATAAAGTGGCTCCCGGTCTTCATCGCTTACGAACGCCATGCCATCCGCTCTCGAATCCGCGCCCGCCAGCCCGCGCGCGGCGCTTTCCCCGCCTTGTCCCCGGCCGCCCGCCATCCTGGCCCGCATGCTGTCGCTGGGGGATTTCGAGCACGCCGCGCGTCGGCGCCTGCCGCGTCCCATCTTCGGCTACATCGCCGGGGCGGCGGAAGAAAATGCCTCGCGCGACGATAACCGCGCGGTATTCGACGAATACGCCTTCGTGACCCGGGTGCTGCGCGATGTGTCGCAGCGTTCGCAGGCGGTGGAACTGTTCGGCGAGCGGTACGCGACGTCTTTCGGGATCGCGCCCATGGGCATCGCGGCGCTGTCCACGTACCGCGGCGATCTGGTGCTGGCGCGCGCGGCACGCGCGGCCGGCATCGCGGCGATCATGAGCGCAACGTCGCTGATACCGATGGAAGAGGTCGTCCAGGCTTGTCCGGGCACCTGGTTCCAGGCCTATCTGCCGGGCGACCAGGCGCGCATCGACGCGCTCGTCGAGCGCGTGGCCCGTGCCGGTTTCACTACCCTGGTGGTGACGGTGGATATTCCCATCTCGGCCAACCGGGAGAACAATGTGCGCACCGGCTTCTCCACCCCATTGCGGCCCAGCCTGCGCCTGGCCTGGGACGGCCTGGTTCGCCCACGCTGGTTGTTGAAGACCGTCCTGCCCACGCTGGCGCGGCACGGTATGCCGCATTTCGAAAATTCCTTCGCCACGCGCGGCGCCCCCATCCTTTCGTCCAATGTCCTGAGGGACTTTTCCGCTCGCGATAACCTGAGCTGGGATCACTTGGCCGCGATCCGGCGCCGCTGGCAAGGGCCGCTGGTGGTCAAAGGCATTCTCAGCGTGGAGGACGCGCGCATCGCGCGACAGATCGGCGCGGATGGCGTGATTCTTTCGAATCACGGCGGCCGGCAGCTCGACGGCGCGACCTCGCCGATGCGCGTGCTGGCGCGGGTGGTGGACACGCTTGGACCCGCTTACCCCGTCATGATCGATGGCGGTTTCCGGCGGGGCTCCGACGTGTTGAAAGCGCTGGCGCTGGGCGCGCGCATGGCTTTCGTGGGCAGGCCCTTCAACTACGCGGCCGCGGTAGCGGGCGAAGCCGGCGTGCGGCATGCCATCGACCTGTTGCGCGCGGAGATCGACCGGGACATGGTCATGCTGGGCGTGAAGGCATGGGCGGAGCTGGGCCGTGACGCCTTGCTCCACAAAGCCGCATGCCGCTTTCAGGCGTGATCGCCGGGCCCGGGCGGCAGCCGGAGCATCCATGCAGCGCATTGCATAGGGACGCCTCGCCGCCGTCCGGCCCGGAGATACCCTAGCGCGGGGCCTGCAGCAGCTTGACCAGGTCCGCGGCTGGCATGACGTCCGCATACTTGCTGGCCATATCGAACAGGTTTACCGCGTGGGACACCTGCGAGCGGTCGTACACCGCGTCCTGGGGCACGACTACCTTGTAGTTCAACGCGCACGCATCGACGACGGTGGCCCGCACGCAGCCGCTCGTGGTGCAGCCCGTCACCACCACCGTATCCACCTGCAGCCCCACCAGGTAGCTGGCCAGTGAGGTGCCGTGAAAGGCGCTCGCCTGGCGCTTGGGGATCAGGATGTCTCCCTCGCACGGTTCCACGTCCTTGACGAACTCGTAGTCCGGCGCGGGCACGTCCATGACGCCGGGTACCTTGGCTTCGAACTGCCCGCGATCATGCGATCGCTTCGGCGCGACATGCGGATACAGCACCGGCGCGCCGATCTGGCGGAAGGCGGCCAGCAGCCGCGCGATGTGGGGCACGGCCCGCCAACCGTATTCGCCGCAACTGGTCGACATGGTTTCGATGGCCTGCTCCAGGGGTTGAGGCTCGTAGCCCATCGACCGGTATTGCACATCGATGACCAGCAGGGCCGGCCGCCGGCCGATACCCGTGGGCGCTCCCCAGCCTGCCTTGCGATAGATCTCCAGTTCGCTGGCGGGAATGATGCCGTCCCAGGGACGCGTGCGTTGTTCCACCGCTTCATTCATGATTCAAATCTCCACCGTCGTCGCGTCGTACTGAAGCAGCCAGTCGTAGCGTTCGCGCACGGCCTGCGTCGACCAGTTCTTGTTGATGTAGGGCCACGCGGTTTCGCTATCGCGCAGCTCGGGGCTATGGAAGATGCCGAACATGTTCAGCGATTCGGCCTTGGTGCGGTTCGCGCGTTCCACGCGGGCGCGGTCGTAGCGCTTCAGGGCCTGGGGGATATCGTCGGTGCCTTGCTCCAGGCAGCGCGCCAGTACATAGGCGTCCTCCATCGTCAGGTTCACGCCCATGCCCAGGTAGGGCGTCATGGAATGGCAGGCGTCTCCCACCAGGGTGACCTGGCCTTCCGACCATCTGTCCAGCGGGTCGCGCACGAAGAGTCCCCAGCGGAACAGGTTCTCCGAGCCCACGAACAAATCGATGATGTCCTGGTGCCAGCCCTCGAAGTCCTTCAGTGCATCGGCCAGGTCGCCCTTTTCCGACCACGATTCGGTATGCCATGTGTCGCTATCGACCTGCGCCGAAAAGCTGACGAACTGTTCGCCATTGCGCTGGACGGGATAGGTCGTCACATGCGCGGTCGGCCCGACCCAGGTGGACGCCAGGGGCTCGCGATGCTGCGGCTTCAGCTTGTCCATGGGTGCCAGGCCGCGCCAGGCCAGGGCGCCCGTGTAGCGTGCCGGCGCGGGGCCGAACAACGATTGCCGTACCCGCGAATGCGCGCCGTCGCAGCCGACGACCACGTCGCCTTCGATATGGCTGCCGTCGTCCAGCAGCAGGCGCGCGCGCCCGTCGATCGTATCGGCACCCATCGAGCGTACGCCGAAATGGACCGCGTCCGGCTTGACCGCAATGACGGCTTCATACAGCACGCGCTGCAGTTCCGCGCGCAGTACCTGTATCAGCGTATGGTCCGCCTTGGAGGGCGCATCGCCGCGGTTGTAGACGGATTTGCCTTCGCCCGTCTTCCAGTAGCGGATCAGGCGGTCCTGCGGCGGCAAATTGATGGCCTCCAGTTTCTCTTTCAGGCCCAGCGCCGCCATCACCCTGGCGCCGTTGGCGGAGATCCACAATCCCGCGCCTACTTCGCGCAGCTCCGGCGATTGCTCGTAGATATCGACGTCGAAGCCTTTCTTCAGCAGCGCGAGCGCCAGCGTCAGGCCGCCCATTCCGGCACCCGCGATGATCACGCGCTTTCGCGGCCGGGTATTCGTGGAGTTGGACATGGATCCTCCTATTGATAATTGTGTGGGTTCCGGACGAGGTCCATGATGGCCTCGAGTATCTTTACGTAGCCGGTGCATCGGCAGATGTTGCCGCGCAGATAGTGGCGCACGGTTTCCTCCGACGGTTGATCGTGGCGCGCCAGCATGGCCTTGACCGCCAGGATCATCCCGGGCGTGCAGAAACCGCATTGCAACGCCCCGTGGGCGATGAAGGCGCGCTGCACGGGATCCAGCCGCTTGCCTTCGGCCAGTCCTTCGATGGTGGTGACCTCGCGCAGGTGCGCATCGGCGCACAGCGTCGTGCAGCTGGACGTCGGGTTGCCATCCACCAGCACGGTGCAGGCCCCGCATACCTGCACGTCGCAGGACCGCTTCGTGCCTTTCAGCCGCAGCTTGTCGCGCAGCACGTCGATCAACATCTCGCATGGCTCGACTTCAACCGAAGTGGCGGCACCGTTGAGCTTGAAGTCCACGCGCATCAGGGGGATATCGGGTTCGGTATGGCTCATGGCAGGCAGGCCTTGATTGCCCGTTCGGCGAGAACGGAAACGAGATGGCGTTTGTAATCGGCCCCGCCGTGCAGGTCGTCGTGGGCTTCTATCGCTTGCGCGTCGGCCGCGACGGCGCGCTGCAAGCGTGCCCAGGTATCCGCGGACGGCAGATCGGCGGGAAGCGCGGCGGCGGCATCTTCCGTCCGCGCCAGGCATACAGGGCTGGCGGAAATCGCGCCTGCCCACAGGCTGAGGCGTTGCGGGTTGTCGGTCGACCAGACGGCGGCCACGCCGACCGCCGGCCGTTCGGTATGACCGAAAGAGCGATAGGCCGATCGTGTCCCCGCCGATTGCGGCGCGATTTCTATCGAGGTCAGGACCTCGTCGTCATCGCGCGCCGTCATGAACTCGCCCACATGAAAGTCCCGCGATGGCACTTCCCGCTCGCCGTTCGGGCCGCGCAGGACCATCCAGGCGTCCAACGCGCAAAGCAGAGTGGGCGCATCCGCGTGCGGTTCGGCAAAGCACAGGACGCCACCCAGCGTGCCGGCGATGCGTACCCGAATGTTGGCGACGTGTTCGCTAAGCTCGGCATACCCCGGCAGCCGTTCGCGGACGATCGGATCGTTGGCGATCGCATCGTGCGATGTCAGCGACCCTATCGAGATCGTGCCATCGTCTCTCAGCCGCACGCCTTTCAGTGCCGCGATCTGCTTCAGGTCGATCACATGCTCATAACGCAGCACGTGCGCCTTCAGCGCGACCAGCAGCTCCGTGCCGCCGGCATGAAAGGTCGCGGCGTCGCCATGTTCCGTCTTCAGCCTGATCGCTTCATCCAGGCCCTGCGGGCGGTGCAAAAAGAACTTCTTGGGCCGCATCAGTCGCTCCGTCTGCCCAGGCTGGCGGCCACGCCCAGCAGGGGAGCCGCCAGCCACCACCAGGGCGACTCGCCGAACGCGACCGCGCCGTGGGCCACGCCGACGGCCACGGCGACGTTGATGCCCAGCCGCGGCCACAGGAAGACCAGCTCGGTGACGCCGGTCCTGCCGGCAGTCCGGGGTGGCGTCACGCGACCGGACTCGACGTTTCGCGTGGAGCGTTGCGGTAGCGGCTCGGCAGCCGCGCCTTGCGCGCGGGCGGGGCCAGCGGCCGCATCCGCGGTCGTGGCGGGCTCGTCGCGCGTCGCGGCGTATGTCCCGGATGCGCTGCCGTCCAGGCCCTGAAGCTCCGCGCGCAAGCGCGCTTCGAATTCGGCGAACAACTGCTCCGACCGTTTGCGGACGATGGGGTAGCCCAGCGAGGCCAGGCGGCCGGCGACCTGCATGCTGGCGCCGACGTCCAGTTTGCACAGGACGTCCTCGCCGTCGCGTTGTTCCTGCAGATTCACCACCATCCTGACGTCGATGGTCGTGCCCGTGGCCTTGTCGGTGCCCAGCGCTTTCAGCGCGACCTGCTGTTCGATCTCATAGGATTCGATGTCGATCTGCGTCGGCACCTCCAGCTTGAATGGGCCGATCTTTTGCCGCATGACCGCGGAGAAGGTCTTTAGCTTTTCGACCTCTTCGACGTTCTCGCAGCCGGGAATAAGCGTGGCGACCCGCTTTACGTCGAAGAAGATGGCCCACAACTGCGAGGCCGTCGCGGGCAGCAATGCATCGATTCTGAAGTCCATGGCGTCGGTGTCTATTTATCGGAGTTATCGGGCTTGTCTTTCAGGTTCTTGTCGCGCAGCGCGCGCCAGACCCGTTCGGGGGTCAGCGGAAGCTCTTTCAAGCGTATCCCCCATCCCTGGAACAGCGCGTTGGCGACCGCGGGCGCCACCGGCAGGATCGCGCCTTCGCCGCCGCCGCGCGCGCCGAACGGGCCGGGCCCGTCGCCGCTTTCTATCAAGGCGGTGCCGACGTGTTCGGGTACGTCCTCCATGGTCGGTACCTTGTAGTCGAACAGCGTCCCGTTCACGACCTGGCCGTCTTCGTAGATGTATTCCTCCGACAGCGTGTGGCCCAGGCCCATCACCATGGCGCCTTCGTCCTGACCTTCCGCCGCCTTCGGATTGATCACGTGGCCCAGGTCGGCCGCGCCGCCCGCGCGCAGGATGCGTATCGCACCGGTGCCTTCGTCGACCGCGATCTCGAACGCGCCCGCGCCGGTTTCCCAGAACAGGGGCTGCAGCTTGAATGCGCCATCCTTGGTGTTCGGATCCACGCGTCCCACGCCCAGGAACTCGCCGGCGGCCATGCCGTTGAAGCGGCGCAGCAGCTCAATGAAGGGGATGGCGCCTTCCGGCCCTTCGACCGCGCCCTCCGCCAGCTTGTAGTCGTCGGGCGATCCGCCCAGCATCTGCGCGGCGATATCGCGCACCTGGCGCAGGATGTCCTCGCAGGCGAGTTGCACGGCCAGGCCGATGATGACGGTCGAGCGGCTGGCGCCGGTGCCCCAGTCATAGGGCGCCTGCAGCGTATCCGGCTGCGCCACGGCGATCATCCGCAATGGCTGGTTCAGCGTCCTGGCGGCGATGATGCGCAGCACGCCGCGACTGCCTTGTCCGATCTCGACCGTATTTGCCGAGACATTGACCGAGCCATCCGCGCGCAGCCGCACGATGGCGCCGCCTACCGGCATGATGCCGGGGTCGGTCGCGCCCACCGCCACGCCCAGCCCCCGCCGTCCCGCATGCCGGGGTTCCGGCAGTTTTTTCAGCGTATCCACCGCGGCGCGCAGCGAGCGCCGCATATCGACATCGATGGGCCGTAGATCGTGCTTCAGCGTCTGGCCCTTCTGCGCCAGGTTCAGCATGCGAAACTCGATGGGATCGTGCCCCATGGCGTCGGCGATGATGTCCATCTGCGACTCGGTCGCCCACACGGCCTGCGGGCCGCCGATGGAGCGGAATGCCGCGCCGGGCACGGTGTTCGTATAAACGCCCACGGCCTCCAGGCGCAGATTCGGAATGTGATACGGCCCGATCGCGCGGATCGCGGCCTTTACCGCGATCGACGGGCCCGTGTCGGCGTAGGCCCCGCCGTTCACGACCGCACGCACCGTTTTGGCGACGATCCTGCCGTTTTTCTCGACGGCGGTCTTCAGCGTTACCTCCGCGTCCAGGCGACGGCATGTCAGCATGGATTCGGCGATCGTCAGGCAGACACGCACGGGAGCCCGGGCTTTCCACGACAGCGCCGCCACCAGCGGATCGATTTTTACCGACGCCTTGCCGCCGAAGCCGCCGCCGACGTAAGGGGAATGTACCCGCACGCAAGCCAGCGGCACGCCCAGTATTTCCGAGCACACGCGCTGGATGGCGGTCGGTGTCTGGCCGCCGCTCCATATCTCCAGCGAGTTCGGTTTCCAGTGCGCGAGGCAGACGTGGGGCTCCATCGCATAGTGGAAGACCATCGGAAAGGTGAAGGTATCCTCGAACACCCTTACATCGTTCCGCTCGTTCTGGAACACCTTGTCGACGTCGCCGCTTTCATAAGACCATTGCTGGAAGCAATTGGTCCCGGGGGTGGGCGTGCAATGTCCGCGGAAGTAATAGTCCTTCAGGACATCCATTTCTTCATGGATCAGCGCGGCGCCTTCCGCAAGCGCCTCTTGCGCGGTCGTGGCATGCGGCAGCGTTTCGTAGCTCACCACTATGGCGTCGAGCGCCGCTTCCGCCGTGGCCTCGTCGACGGCCGCCACCGCGGCGACCGGGTCGCCCACGTAGCGCACCTTGTCCAGCGCGATCACCGGGCGATCGCGCAGCGACAAGCCCCATCGGATCTCCGTTCCCGGCATATCGTGCAGGTCTTCGCCCGTCAGTACGGCCACCACGCCGGGCATCGCCAGCGCGGCGCTCGTGTCCAGCCTGGCGATGCGAGCGTGCGGCACGGTGCTGCGCAGGATCTTGCCGTGCAGCATGTTCGGCACCTCGACATCGCTGGCATAGACGGCCGTGCCGGTGACCTTCTCCAGATAATCGGCGCGCGGTTCGGCGCTCAAGGAGAACTGCTTGGAATGCATGGGATATGTCCGGGCTTAGTCTTCGAGCGAGATCTTGGAGCGCGCGATCACGTCTTTCCACAAGGCGGTCTCGGCGGCCTGGCGCTTTACCACGGCTTCCGGG
This sequence comes from Bordetella genomosp. 11, assembly GCF_002261215.1. Taxonomy (NCBI): domain Bacteria; kingdom Pseudomonadati; phylum Pseudomonadota; class Betaproteobacteria; order Burkholderiales; family Alcaligenaceae; genus Bordetella; species Bordetella genomosp. 11. Next base: position 432,005 of record NZ_NEVS01000001.1, read on the forward strand.
CTGCTGGACGCGGGCTCCACGCCGACGGCGCCCAGTCGCTCCCGGGTCTCTTTCGACGACATGGTCTTTGCGATCTGCGGGACGACCTTGTCGAGGACAGTCTGGGGTACGCCCTTCGGCGCGTACAGCGCGAACCAGGTGACCGCCTCGAAGCCGGGCAGCGCGCTTTCGGCCAGGGTGGGAACATCGGGCAAGGCCTCCGAGCGTTTGGCCGTGGTCACTGCCAGCGCCTTCAGCTTGCCCGACTTGATGTACGACAGCACCGCGGGGCCTTGCTCGATCGCCATCACGACGCGTTCAGCGATCAGGTCCACCACCATGGGCGAGCTGCCTTTGTACTGCACGGGGAACACATCGACGCCCGCGCGCTGCTTGAATAGCTCCATGAACACGTGCTGCGAGGTTCCCGTGCCCGCCGAACCGTAGCCGAACTTGCCGGGGTTCTTCTTCAGGTAGGCGATCAGTTCCTGGATGGTGTTCACCGGCAGCGTGGCGGGCACCACCACATACGAAGGATTGAAGCCCAGGATGGAGACCGGTTCGATCTTCTGATAAACGCCGTCCATGCGCTTGCTCAGCAATGGCAGGATCGAGAACATGGAAGAAGCGCCGATCAGCATCGTGTAGCCGTCGGCGGGAGCCCGGGCGACGTAGTCGGCACCGATGATGCCCGAAGCGCCGGCGCGGTTGTCCACCACCACCGATTGGCCAAGCTCGCTCAGGCCCGCGGCGACCGATCGGGCATACAAGTCGGTGGCGCCGCCCGGCGGGTAGGGCGCCACGATCGTGATCGGTTTGCTGGGATACGTGTCGGCCTGGGCCGTGCCCATCAGGCAAAGAACACATGCGAGGCTGGCGAAGGCCTTTTTCAAACCTGGGTTGCTCATCGTTAACTCCCCTTGAAGGTTGCCGGACAGGGCATCGGCATGCGCTCCCATATGCGTCCGTTCTGTTTGGAAGAACGTTATTCTGTTGGACGGTACGCTACAATGTCAACTAGGACATGCACTGAATCGAGCAAATAAATGTCGGAAGAACCGGAAAGCGACACGAAGCAGGGTGGCGTCGCGGCGGTGGAACGGGCGATCGCGATACTCAACGCCTTCCACGCGGGCGATAGCTCGCTGACGCTGAACGAGCTCGCGCGGCGAACCAAGATGTACAAGAGCACCATCCTGCGTCTGCTGACGACACTGGTCCAGGAACACTGCATCGTGCGCCTGGACGACGGCAGTTATCAGCTCGGTTCGATGCTCTTGCATTGGGGCGGGCTGTATCAGTCGGCGCTGAAGCTGGACGATCATGTGCCGCCCATCCTGCGCAGGCTGGTGCAGGAGACCGAAGAGGGCGCTTCTTTCTTCACGCGGGAAGGCAATCACCGCGTGTGTCTCTTCCGGGTGGATTCGCCGCGCTCCATCCGCGATCACATTCGTACCGGGGATCTGGTGCCGCTCGACAAGGGCGCGGCCGGCAGGGTCCTGACCGCTTTTGACCCCACGGTGACGCCGCCGTCCAGGACGCCGGAGCAGCCCTACATCATCACCGTGGGCGAGCGCGAACCGGATATCGCGGCGATCGCCGCGCCTGTGTTTGGACCGCAGAAGAATTTGCGCGGCGCGCTGGCCCTTTCCGGTCCGGCGGCGCGGTTCTCGGTCGAGCTGCTGCCGTCCATGTCGGCACGCCTATTGGCTGCCGCGGCAGACCTGACGCGCCGGCTGGGCGGGGATGCGTCGATATTCGATAGTTGGCATGCCAAGACCCGGCCCGCCGCTTTGGGGGAGACGACGCGCGGATAGCGGCCAGGCGCCACGCCGCGCGGTGTTCACGGTCTTTGCCGCGTTGCGCGCGCGGATCGTTCAAGCATGGCGTTCAACGCGCATTTCGGGGTGGACAACATCGCCGTCCCTCAAAATCTGCGTGTCGTCCAGCCACAGGCTGCATTGGCGCATCGGCAGATCCAGATGGCAGGCCGTATCGTTGTCCCCGCCGACCTCCAGGTTCGGTCCCAACGAAAAAAGCACGTTCCCATAGAACGCTAGCGCATTCATCACATGCTCGGCCTGCAGCTGGCGCGTCACCGAGAACTGATACCACCGCGCTTTCTCGTTCAGCCCCCAGCCGATGTGCGAAATCGCATAAGCGCGATCGTCATAAAAGCTCTTGATGTAGCTATCGATCAGGTGCGCATCCATCCCTGAGCCGGATATGTCGACGACATATCCGTTCTTGATCTTCAACGTCACCGGCGATTCTACGTACTTCTTGAAGGCGCAGAGAATATCGCCCGGTTGCAGCACGACCGTGCCATTCACGCCCCCATCGTTTCCCTGCGTGAACGAGAAACCCGACGGGAAGTGATCCCAGCGGCCGGGCTCGAAGGTATAGCCGTATTCGGAAATCACCGGGTACTGGCCCAACTGATACGTCACATCGGTGCCGGCGGCGGAAGTGAACCGCAACTGCCTGGCTTTCTCCATGATGCCCTTGGCATATTCGACCCGCCGCCGCAGGTCTTCTGTCGGGAACATCTGTTTCAGCACGTGGAACGGCTCCATCACCCGCAGGATCCGCACGCCCGCGGCCTGGATCTCTGCCTGCTCGCGTGAAAACAGCAGCCCCACCATATCGATCACCATATCCGCCGATTTCAGCGTCCGCATGGCGAGTTCGTTGCCCACCAGCGGATGGCGACCCTGCACGCCAACCGCATTCTGCTGTTCGCGGCGTACGTTCAGATTGAACGTCTTCGCGCCCAGGGCTTGGGCAGCAGCCATGAACGCGAAGGCGTTCTCCTGCCATTCATCGCCGGCGGTCAATACGATCACCGACTCGCCGGTCTTGACGCCGCAAAGCGTCAGCTCTTTGGTAAACAGCTCCAGTACTTCCGCGTCGACTTTCAACCGGGATTCCCCTCTGTTTCGATATGCTTGGAAAGAATGCCGGCCAGAGCGTGCTGGAACGCTTCGAAGTTCTCGGCCTGCATCTGGTGGCCGACGCCGGGCAAGCGTGTGGCGTTCAGATCGCTGCGCAACTGCTTCATCTCGGCGACGTCGTCATCGGATACGACGCCGCCTTCTCCGGCGCAAAGCAGGGAAACGGGCGCCTGGGCTCGCGCGAGATCGGCAAAGATGTCCTGGTTGTGGAAGTCGTCGTAGGCGACGTGCACGGCGCGTTCATCGCATGTGGACAGCCATTCCGCGCGGAGTCGCTGCAGGTCGTCCGGCCATGGCGCGGCGCTGCCGCCTTGTATGGCTTGCATGGCTTCGCCGCGATGCGCGGCTTTCAATAGGTCTACGGTCCTGGCCTTGGGGATGGGGTAGGGCCGCCGGCCGGGGCCGCTGGTGGGTGGGTCGATCAGTACCAGCCCGCCGAAAACCCCAGGCGCCTGCACCGCCGCGCGCAGCGCGATCCTGGCGCCCATGGAGTGGCCCAGCACGATCGGGCGATCAAGCCCCTTTGCCTGGATGAACGACACCACATCGCGCGCGCATGCGTCGACGCCATAGTCCAGATGCGGCCCCGCCTCGCTCAACCCGCGGCCGCGGACGTCCATGACATAGCAGTCATGGCAGTCGGCCAGCCAGTTCCCGACGTGGCTCCAGAGGATCGCCGGGCTGACGATGCCCGGGACAATCAGCACGGCAGGGCCGTCGCCCGCAAAGTGCAGGTAATGTTGCCGGATGCCGTTCGCCCGGATATGCGCGCCTATTCGCTGAATCACACTTCGTCCTTGGCAGTGCCTGCCGCAGCCCTTTGCGGAACCATTGTGCGCGATGTATGCCTCTCGCGCATCGCCGGCTGCGTTATGCACAGTAGAACGACATTCTATCAAACAGAAAGGCCGCGTCAATAGGCGTGTCCTCGTGGTCTGCTATTGCGAGCCCGGCCCCGCTTGCCGCGGGCCCGGTCAGCGTGGGGAGTTGCGGGCACGGGTTGCCGCGATGCATTGCCGGCGGCATGCGGGGCGGGCAGCCGCCCGCGCTATCCCTGGATCCGGTCCGGTCGGCCTTAGAAGGCGCTTCTGACGACGCCCCCATCAACACGCAGCGCCGCGCCCGTCGTTGCCGACGCGGCGGGGGAGCAGACGTAGGCCACCATGTTCGCGACTTCTTCCGGGGTGATGAAGCGCTTCAACAGGGACGTCGGGCGTGCCTGCTCGAAGAATGTCTTCTCGAACTTCTCGAACGGTTCGCCGCCGGAGAGCTTGTTGACGAAGTCGCTTACCCCTTCCGAGTTCGTGGGGCCGGGCAGCACGGAATTGACGGTGACGCCCGTGCCGGCGCAAGACTCCGCCAAGCCGCGCGACAGCGCAAGTTGGGCCGTCTTGGTCATGCCGTAGTGAATCATCTCGACCGGGATCTGGATCCCGCTCTCGCTGCTGATGAAAACGATGCGGCCCCAATCGCGCTGCTTCATCCCGGGCAGGTAAGCGCGAGACAGCCGTACGCCGGACATGACATTCACATCGAAGAAGCGTTGCCAGTCTTCGTCGGGAATCTCTTCGAAGGGTTTCGGATCGAAGATGCCGAGATTGTTGACGAGGATATCGACATCCGGATGACGGCCGACCAGCTTTGCAATCTCGTCGGGCTTGGACAGGTCGCCGGCGAAGCCGGTAACGTCAGCCGCGGGCACTTCCGCCTTCAGCCGGGCAATCGCATCGGCGACCGAGGCGTCGGTACGGCCATTCACGATGACGCGCGCGCCCTCGCGCGCCAGGGCCAGGGCGGATGCAAACCCGATGCCCTTGGTCGAACCGCTGATGAGGGCCTGCTTGTTCTTCAGTTGATAGTCCATGGGAGACCTCGGTAGGGGATGTTGACCTGGATCTGCTGAACCTGGTGCGTCTGTTAGTTTGCCCGACTTGGACGCTTGGCGATATCCCCGAGTCCGGAATCGAATGGGTCAAAAAGATTGGGTGCCCAGACCTAGCAGGCTTTGCGTCAGGGCCGTCCTGAATTGGCCGACGACCATTCCGTACCAATCGTCTTCCGCGATAAAGAAACACCGCTTGAGTTCGTCGCGTGCTTTATTGCGCAGGGCGGAATGCTCCGGCTCCTGGTTCATGTAGCACCAGTGGTCTGCGCGAATCGCCTCGAGCATGCGCATCAGCGGTACTGTGCCGAATTCCAGCGCGATCGTTGCACCCGTGGAGCGGGAACATTCTTCGTTCAACGCCCGCAGCATGGGACCATCGATTTCGAACATGACCGAATCGGTACGGACTGGCGATATGACGTCCGCTCCCCACCACGCGCTTGCGATCGGGAATTCCTGATTCGGGCCGATGAACACCTTTTCACAGTTCCCCCTCGGGCCGAGCCCGGTATGAAGGTCGATCCAGGCAATCCGCCGTGAACCGCTCGCCCGCGTACGAAGGAAATCACGGATCACCGAATTGGACCAGCTCGCGGATGTGCCTCCGAAGAAAAGACCCTTCGGTTCATCGTATTGGCCTCTGAAGAGAATCTGGCCATAGTTGTCTTCCCCGATCTCGGCAATCCGGCGTGCCAGACGAGCGGCACTTTCTTCATCGGCGGGCCAGGTTGGTGGAAGAAGGATGCCGGCGAGCTCCCGGTATTCCTTGTTCTCTGGAAGTTGACCATCGAACCGCAGGAAGTTTCGATTCAGGTCGATATTGTCTTCATTGACCCGACGGCCATACGAGAACCCATGCGGATTCACGGCATGGACGATTGCAATCGCGATGTCGAGATCCTTCGCGCGGGCCAGCAACACGTCATCGTGCAATAACGCAATCTGGCATCCGGACCCGCAGTAGCCTTCGACCCCATGTATTCCGGATGTCACGATCAGCAGCTTCGCGGTATTCTCAGGGCCTATCCAAACGATGTCGGTGGCCAGCGTCTCGCCGTGCAAGCCTTTTCTTGCCGGCAGGATGTGTTCCGTAGGGACCAGGCCGCGTCGATGTGCGGCGGACAGGAATTTTTCTCTTGCCTCCTGGTAGCTGGCCGAAAAACACGTCGGGATGTTCACGTCGCGCATCAGGCTCTCCCAAGAGCGTCGTTGCCGGGCAGGACACCCGCTCCATGGCTCGACTCAGTCTCGTCGAGGTCTCCGCTCGCGCGGTCGTCGATCCAGAATATGACGAGCGATGAGATCAACGTGATCGCCAGCAGGTACCAGGCTGGGGCGAACATGTTGCCGGTCGCGTGGACAAGCCAGGTAAGGAAAAAGGGGGAAAATCCGCTGAAAACGGCGACGACGGTGCTGTAGACCACCGACAGCCCAGTCGCTCGAACGTGGCGGGGAAACATCTCGGTCAACATGACCAACAGCGCCGGAAACTGTGAGGTCAGAAACACGCTAAGAACGGCGACCGAGACATACAGCTTCGTCGCGGATGGTTCGGCAACCAACCACATGAATGCAGGGAACAGCAGCGCCAGAAGGCACAGCCGTGACCATAGGATGATGGGCTTTCTACCCCATCGATCGGCAAGCCGGCCCGAAAGCGGTGCGAAGATGAAATTGACGATGCCAAAGACCACACCGGCCCACACTCCCACCTGTACAGGCAGCTTCAGCTCCCGGGCTGCGTATGTAGGTAGATAGAAGGCGATGACATAAATGCCGACTGTGCAGGATACGAACAGAAGGCTAGCCTGCACCAACTCACGCCAGTGGCTGGAAAATAGAATGCGGATCTTGCCCCGCCGTTCGGTACGAGTGGCCCCAGGGCCGTCTTCCGAATGCGTTTCGTGCAGCTGGCGGCGGATATACATTCCGATTGGCGCGATCGCCATGCCCAGGACGAACGGTACCCGCCAGCCCCAGCTATCCAGCGCATCCGCCGATAGCTGGGAAATGACCGCGCTGGCGACGATTGCCCCGAACATGACGCCGAGACCCTGGCTGGCGACCTGCCAACTGGCCATGTATGCGCGATCATTCCGCCCTGCGTACTCGACGAGGAAAGTGGTCGACGCGCCCACCTCTCCGCCAGCTGAAAATCCCTGGATCAGCCGGGCCGCGACGATGATGAGCGGCGCTAATACGCCGACTTGCGCGGGCGTCGGGGCAAACGCCAGCATTGCGCACCCCAGGGCCATCAGGGTGATCGTCAATCCCATGGCTTTCTTGCGGCCGTGCCTGTCCGCATAACTGCCGATCAGGATGCCACCAAGTGGTCTTGCCACGAATCCCACTCCAAATCCGGCGATCGCGAGCAGGATCTGCGCATAGGGGCTGAGCGTTGGAAAGAAGATACGGCCGATGGCGCTCGTCATGAATCCGTAGACCGTGAAATCGTAGAATTCCAGAGCGTTGCCTACGGTTATCGCTGCGATCGCTCGCCGCTTGCCCAGTGGTGTGACAGTGGTTGTTTGGTCCATCTTTTCCCCAGTGAGTTTGGTTTTTTGGGGATGCTAGACCTTGATAAAGCAGGCGAGAAGACAAGCGCATGTTGGAACCGATAAGTAATACCTCTCACCCCTGAAGGCGATTGGCGTAGTACCGCAAGCAGTCGAGAAAATTCTGGGCAGCAGGTGTCAGGACGGCGTTTTTCCTCGACACTACGCAGACTTCCAGGGGTGCCAGCGCGCGCTCAAGGGGCAACTCGACCAATCCGTAATGGGGGAATTCGCTCCCCACCATCGTCTTGACAAAAACGCCGATGAGGTCGGAGTTTCCAACCAGTCGCAAGCCCATTGCGGTCGATGTACACGTCACGATCTGGCTGGGAGGCCGAGTATCGCTTTCGGCAAAGAGCTGCTTGAAAAGTGTCGGACCGGTTTCGTTGTCGTATGGCAAAAGCCACTCGGCAGCGGCAAGATCGGCATCCTTGAAAGCCGCAAGAATCGGGTGCCCGGCACGCACCGCGGCGATCATCGAGGTTTTGTAGAGGACACTAACGTCCCAGTCGGGCAATGTTCCAGGAAGCACTTGCGAGACCATGAACTCGACCTCACCGCTCATCAGCCTGGGCAACGAGAATGGGATCGAGGCTTCGTTCAGCTTCACCTCGACGTGCGGATAGCTATTCCTGAAATGCGTGAATGCCGGGGGAAGCACGTCCAAGGCGGCGGCAGTTGAAATCGCGATGGAAACCACGCCCTTGGAACCATCGCGAATCTGGTCCAACTCGTTGCCCGCCCGTTCTATGTCGAAGTGGATGATCCTTGCGCGCTTTTCGAGTGCCTCGCCGAAGATCGTGGGTACTACGCCGGCGGTGCCGCGTTCAAAGAGCTGTACGCCGAGGCTCGTCTCAAGTTCCTTGGTCGCCTGGGTAACGGCGGGTTGCGTCAGATTAAGCGCGCGAGCGGCGGCCCTGACGCTGCGATGATCGAATACGGCCAGAAACGCGCGGAGCTGATGGATTTTCACGTATTGCCTCGACATTGCCTGGCGGATATCCCGGTCGTTCGCGTATCAGCTAGGGGTTTTCGTTTACCCCGGATCTGGCCGCTCTGGCAATATGGGCTATTCCCACTGTCCATACCGCGCTGGCATGGGCGCGTCCCCGGGCCTCTGGGCTAGCCTTTGTATCGTCCCGGCTTGTGCCAGGCGATCAGCATTGCGTTCATCGCGAACGTTCCCAGGGCGGACCACAGTATTTTGGCCAAGGGAAGATAGGCCGCCGCCGCGCAGAACAAGGCCAGGTCGAAGGCGAGTTGGAGCTTGCCGGCGTTGATCCCGGAACGCCGCTGTACCCACAGGGTCAGCGCGCTGGTGCCTCCCATGGATGCGTTGTGCCGCGCGAGGCACAGGATGCCCATGCCAAGGAAGGTGCCACCGGCGATTGCGGCGAAGGCGTTGCTGATGCCGGATACTTCCAGAGAGCGGCTGATGGCGCTCACACCCACACCTATTGCCAGGCTGACGAAGGCGCTCTTTATCCCGAATGTCCTGCCCATGGCGTGGCAGGAAAACAGGATGAAAGGGATATTGATCAAGGGAACGAGAGGCGCGGCCGCATAGCCCGATACGAAGGAGCCCAAGAGGGCCATGCCTGCGATGCCACCCGTGATCATTCCGCCGCGGGCGAGCAGCGAGATGCCCATGGCAGCGAACAGGGTGCCGATGAAAAGTCCATACGCATCGTCGATTGCGTTATGCGATGGAGCTTCCTGCGCCGGTGAAGGATGCCGGTCAAGGAGAGACATGGAAGATTCCCGGAGGGTAGGGGAAAGGGGTTCCCGAGGGCGAGCCATGGGCTTTTGGCTGGAGGCGCGTCGCCAGGATTAGTCTTATATGTTGCCGCGCAGCGACGGCTTAAGCAACTGCCAGCCCCAGAGGCAGGGTCATTCCGCGGTCAAAAGGCCAGAGGCGATAAGTGCGCGGTACGTTTCGACCTGGCGATCCAGGAACTTGTCGAACTCCGCTCCGCTCATCTTGACCGGCACGCCACCAATATCCTCGATGTACTTGCGGACCGCCGGATCATCCAGCGCGGCATTGCTGGCGGCGACCAGGCGCGCAACCGCCTCAGGCGGCGCATCCTTGGGAGCCATGGTGGCTGTAAACGGCGCGATATCCACTTCGGGCTGCTTCAGTTCCGCCATGGTGGGAACGTCGGGCAAGTACGCGATCCGATGGGGGAAGACGACGGACAAGGCGTGCAACTGGCCCGCCTTGATCAGCTGCAGCGCCGACGGCAGGTCTGTCGCCACGGCGTCCAACTGGCCTCCCAACAAATCCTGCACCGCGGGTCCCGCCCCCCGGTAGGCCGCGATGACGAACTGCTGGGATAGCGCCTTCTGCATCTGCAGGATGTTGACGTGACCCGCCGTGCCATTGCCCGGTTGGCCGAACTTCAACGCGCCGGGATGGGCCTTCGCATATGCCACCAGGTCCGCATAGGATTTCAGCGGCGAGTCCGCCTTGGTCACGATCACGCCTGGAACTTGCGTCAGCAAGGCCACCGGCTTCATGTCCTTCAGGCTGTAGCTGGCTGCCTTGGCGGCCAGTTGCCAGCTGGCAACGATGGGGGCGGTAGTGCCGATCATGATCGTATAGCCGTCAGGCGCGGCTCGGACCATCTGGGTAGCGCCGATCATCCCGCCGGCGCCGCCCTTGTTTTCCACGATGAAGGATTGGCCCAGCTGCTTGCCGTATGCCTCGGCGAAAATACGCGCGGTGCTGTCCGCGTTGCCGCTGGCCACGAAGGGCACGATCACTCTGACAGGGCGGGTGGGATAGTCGGATTGCTGGGCCCTGCGGCCTTTTCCACGCGCTGGAGCAACCCTTCGATATGCGCCTGTTCTCCCGGGATATAAGCCTGGAACCAACCGCAGGTCGGCGCCGCCTGAGCGACCCGTTCCATGCGGGTCAGCGATGCGCCGCTCAGTACATAGGGGATCCCTGCCGCTTCGGCCGCGCGCGTCATGGCGCCCTCAGCTCGGCGGCGCCATCGCGCTCCACCGCACCGGGCGATACGCCTACGTCGTCAACCGCGCGCATCCGGTACCGGACGGTTCGGACAACCCAGCCGTTTGCGGAGAGAACAGTGTCGTCGTCTTCGACCTCGACGCCCAGACCGGCGAGCCGCGGGAAATACAGCGCGTGGCGCTGAATGGCCTGCACGCCCGCTGTCTTACGCTTTCTCCCGACGGCAAGGTGCTCGTCGCAGCCTTGCGCCAATCCGGCCGGATCATGCATGACAACGGCCGCATCGTCGAATGCACGGCGGGTTTCGCCGCCTTCCACATCGCCGACACCGGCCACCTGACATTTATTCGCCAGGACGTGGTCGACGTAGGTAGGAATCAACTGTTCTGGGCCGATTTTGCGCCGATCTGAATGCGTCCCGACGGACTCGAAGATGACGCAAGGCGCTTCGACGGTCGCCCTCACCCTGCAGATCGCAGCAACCGCATCGAAACGGAAAAGCTGTCCGCCGGATGCACGGTGACCGATGCTTCGACCATATCTCCGGCAGCGTCCAGATATCGGCGCACGATCTTCAAGGCCGGCGCGCCTTTCTCAATCCCCAGGGCCGCGGCAATTTGCGGTTCCCGCAACGTGAATGCCCGCACTTCCTGATGGATTTCGGCAATATGCCGGTCGTACTTGGACTCGATAAGCGTGCTCACCAGGGTATTGGGCGAGTCCCGCACCCAGTCGCCAACCTCTTCATACGCCGGATCCACATAGACGTCGGTCCATGCCATGGGCGCGCCATTGCGCTCGCCGTCCAGGCGTATGCTCGAAATACGCAGCCAGCGGTCGCCGTCCGCACAGCCGATGTCGCGCGCCACGTCGTCCGGCACGGCCAACTCCTGGACCGACTGCACGACGCGCAGATGTTCGGCGCCGAACTGCACGACGTCGTCCACTGACGCCAGCGACGGTCGAAAGACCGGCCGCGGCCGGGTCGACTCCACGCGCGTGCCCACATTCTTGCGGCGCGAGACCAAGCCCAATTGCTGCAGTTCCTGCAGCGCGGCGCGGATGGTGTAGCGGCTGGCGCCGTACTGCTCGCACAGTTCGAACTCGGTGGGCAGCAGCGTGCCGACCGGATGCCGTCCACTGGTGATGCCTGCGATCAGGTCTTTGGCGATGTCCGCCGAACTCTGTTTGTTCATGTGATAGCGTTGATTAAGGGTTAACCCTAGTTTTAAGTTATGTTCGAACATATTCTAATCAGTATGTTCGAACATATCCTAGCGCACTAGCCTAAAGTTAACACCATGTCCCCATTTGCTCTCCCCGCCGCAAGCACAGTCGTCGATTCGATCCTGTTCCGGGACGCCTTCGGCACCCGGGCGATGCGCGCCGTCTTCTCGGATGGCGCGCTGGTCCAGCGTTATATCGATGTGGAGATTGCCCTGGCCAAGGCGCAGGCCCGCACGGGCGTCATCCCGGCCGAGGCCGCGGAAACCATCGCGCGCGAATCGCGCATCGAGCGCATCGACTTCGACCACATGCGCGAAGAAACCGATATCGTCGGCTATCCCATCCTGCCCCTGGTCCACCAGTTGGTGGCGATGTGCGGCGAGGCCGGACGCTACATCCATTGGGGCGCGACCACCCAGGACATCATGGACACGGCGGTCGCGTTGCAGGTGCGCGATGCGCTGGACAGTATCGGCAACGACATCCGCGAACTGCGTGGCATCCTGGCAGGCCTGGCGACCCGGCATCGCGATACCCCCATGGCCGGACGCACGCATTTGCAACAGGCCCTGCCGGTGACCTTCGGCTATAAGGTCGCGATCTGGCTGGCCATGTTCGACCGCCATCAAGAGCGCCTGGCGCAGTTGCGTCCGCGCGTGGCCGTGGTCCAATTCGCCGGCGCGGCCGGTACGCTGGCATCCCTGGGTGACAAAGGCTTCGACGTGCAGCGCGAACTGGCCAGCGAGCTGGACCTGGGTGTGCCTGCCACGACGTGGCATGTGGCGCGCGACGGGTTTGCCGAGGCGGTCAACCTGCTGGCGATCATTACCGGTTCGCTCGGCAAGATCGCACTGGACATCATGATCATGGCGTCGACCGAGTTCGCCGAAGTGTACGAACCCTTCGTCAAGGGACGGGGCGCCAGCAGCACCATGCCGCAGAAGCGCAATCCCATTTCCAGCGAACTGATGCTGGCGGCGTCCAAGGCGGTGCGCCAGCATGCCGGGCTTATGGTGGATGCCATGGTGCAGGATCTGGAGCGGGCGACCGGGCCCTGGCATGCGGAATGGATCGCCATTCCCGAGAGTTTCATCCTGACGGCGGGCGCCCTGCACCAGGCGAAGTTCGCGCTGGGGGGCCTGGTGGTCGACGAAGCCCGCATGAAAGCCAATCTGGGCATGTCCAATGGATTAATCGTGGCCGAGGCGGTAATGATGGGCATGGCGCCCTACATCGGCCGCCAACAAGCCCACGACGTCGTGTACGACGCCTGCCGCACGGTAAATGAAAAGGGCGGTACGTTGGCCGACGCCCTGGCCGCCCTGCCCGAGGTGACGCAGCACTTCGATCGTGCCGCCATCGAGCGCATGACCGACCCTGCCAATTATCTTGGCCTGGCACCCCAGATGGTGGATCGCGCCACCGCCTTATCCCAGCAATCTGTCGCCTAAGGCTGTGAGCCCGACGGAGGAAGACATCATGCAGAACGAATCCATATCGAAACACGATGCCCAGGCGCGGTCCCCGCGCCAGCCCTGGTATCGCCGGCTGGGCATGCAGGTGCTGCTTGCGCTGGTGCTGGGCATCGTCGCGGGCTTTGCGTTTCCGCACGCCGCGTCGCAATTGAAGGTGCTGGGCGATCTATTCCTGTCCTTGATCAAGGCGGGCGTGGCGCCGCTGGTTTTCCTGACCATCGTGCACGGCATCGCATCGGCGGGCGACGCGCGCAGCGCGGGCCGGGTGGGCTGGCGCTCTCTCGTGTACTTCGAGGTGATTTCATCCATCGCGCTGGTGCTGGGCATGGCGGCGGGCAATCTGCTGCAAACCGGCAAGGGCATGGCGCACCTGGCGGCCGGCGCCGCGCCCGCTGTGGCGAAGGCGGCCGCGCCCCAGGGGTTCACCCAGTTCCTTATGCATATCGTCCCGGACAACTTCGTGGGCGCCTTCGCCAAGGGCGAACTGCTGCAGGTGGTGGTGCTGGCGGTGATGGTGGGCATCGGCATTCTGGCCATTCCGGAAGACCGCCGCGCCAAGGTGAATGACGGCCTGAACACTATTTCCGAGGTGCTGTTCTCGTTCATCAATCTGGTGATGAAACTGGCTCCCATCGGTACGTTCGGCGCCGTTGCCTATTCGGTGGGAAGCAACGGTTCGGCGGTGCTGCTGGCGTTGGCCGAGCTGGTGCTTAGCTTCTACGCGGTGGTCATCCTGTTCATGGTGGTGGTGTTCGGGACGGTGTCGCGGCTGGCCGGCTTCAATTTCTGGCGCTTCCTGCGCTACATCAAGGACGAGATCCTGATCGTGCTGGGCACCGCTTCGTCCGAGAGCGCGTTGCCCGGCCTGCTGATCAAGTTGCAGCGCCTGGGCTGCGCCCAGCAAACCGTCGGCCTGGTGCTGCCTACCGGGTACGCGTTCAACCTTGACGGCACGTCCATCTTCATGGCGATGGGGGTGATGTTCATTTCGCACGCCTATGGGGTACCGCTGACGCTGGAGCACCAGTTTGGAATTCTGCTGCTGATGCTGCTGACGTCCAAGGGCGCGGCCACGGTGTCGGGTGGTTCGTTCGTCGTCTTCGCCGCTACGGTGACGACGACCGGCGTGTTGCCTGTGGAAGGGTTGGCGATCATCTTCGGGGTATACCGGTTCCTGTCGATGGCGATTGCGACCTGCAACACGATCGGCAATAGCGTGGCCACGGTAGTGGTCGCCAGGTGGTCGGGCACGTTCGATGCCTCGATCGCGCAACGCGAGCTTTACCCCGAGCGGTATCCCGAGGCGGAGATTCCGGCAGCGAAGTCGGTCGCTGTAGCGCGTCGCGACGGCCAGGCCAGTGGCGTCAGCCAGCCTGCCGGTATTGCGACCAGCCGCAGGGGGACCGTATAAGCTGGGCTGGGATTGGCGCAGCGATATTGCAACTCTAGAGAATCCCCCGGCGAAGGGAGTGGACCGCGAATCTTCTAGATGTTTGAATTTTATGAAGATTTCTAGTGGTGCCCGGGGCCGGAATCGAACCGGCACGCCTTGCGGCGGGGGATTTTGAGTCCCCTGCGTCTACCAATTTCACCACCCGGGCAGGTCGTGCGCTGGCGTTTGTTCGGTCTGGCCCTGCTCCCCGCAAAGGGATAAGGCTACCGGCACCTGACCCAGGGAGGGGCAGGCAAACGCCGCGTGGCGGAAAGGTCGGCATTATAGCCCACTTGATAAACCGGTTCCCGCCCCCATGTTCTGGCGGGTCGGCCGCCCTGTGCGTGCCGGTCCCGGCCCGGCGGCCGCCCCAGGCGCCGCCATCCTACCAACGCAGACACCAAGATTTCGACATGAGCGAAACCGCATCCCATTCCGCATCGGAAACCCTGGGTTTCCAGGCAGAGGTCAAGCAGCTGCTGCACCTCATGATCCACTCCCTGTACAGCAACAAGGAAATCTTCCTGCGCGAACTGGTTTCGAACGCATCCGATGCCTGCGACAAGCTGCGCTTCGAGGCGATCGATAACCCCTCGCTGATGGAAGGGGACCCGGAGCTGGGCATCCAGGTGGATTACGACAAGGCGGCGCGCACGATCACCATCTCGGACAACGGCATCGGCCTGACCCGCGAAGAGGCTGTCGCCAACCTGGGCACGATCGCCCGCTCCGGCACCCGCGAATTCTTCGCCAAGCTGACCGGCGATAAGCAAAAGGACGCGCAGCTGATCGGCCAGTTCGGCGTCGGTTTCTATTCGTCCTTCATCGTGGCCGATAAGGTCACGGTGGTCAGCCGCCGTGCCGGGGTGCCGGCGGACCAGGCGGTGCGCTGGGAGTCGGATGGACAGGGCGAGTTCACGGTGGCGCAGGCGGAGAAGGCCGGGCGCGGCACCGATGTGACGCTGCATCTGCGCGCCGACGAAGACGAATTGCTCAGCGGCTGGAAGCTGCGGGAGATCCTGCGCCGATATTCCGACCACATTTCGCTGCCCATCCGCATGGCCAAGGAAGAGTGGGACGCGGAGAAGGGAGAGCAGGTCCGCAAGGATGAGCTGGAAACGGTCAACCAGGCGAATGCGCTGTGGACGCGGTCCAGGAACGACATCACGGAAGAGCAGTACCGCGAGTTCTACAAGCACGTCGCCCATGACTATGACGATCCCATGGCGTGGACGCACAACCGTGTGGAGGGGCGCAGCGAATACACCCAGCTGCTGTATATCCCCAAGCACGCGCCCATGGATATGTGGGACCGCGATGCGCGCCGCGGCGTGAAGCTGTACGTCAAGCGCGTGTTCATCATGGACGATGCCGAGCAGCTGTTGCCGATGTACCTGCGCTTTGTGCGCGGGGTGATCGACTCGGCGGATCTGCCGCTGAACGTGTCGCGCGAGATCCTGCAGGAAAGCCGCGACGTGCGCGCGATCCGCGAAGGTTCCTCCAAGCGCGTGCTGTCGCTGCTGGAAGACCTGGCGGAGAACCGCAAGGAGGACTACGCGCTGTTCTGGCAGGAGTTCGGCAAGGTGCTGAAGGAAGGCACCGGCGAGGACGTCGCCAACCAGGAGCGCATCGCCAAGCTGTTGCGCTTCGCGTCCACGCACAACGAGGACGGCGTAGAGAACGTTTCCTTCGCCGATTATGTGTCGCGCATGAAGGAAGGCCAGGACAAGATCTACTACGTCACGGCGGAAACCTATGCCGCGGCCAAGAATAGTCCGCACCTGGAGATCTTCCGCAAGAAGGGTATCGAGGTCCTGCTGCTGTCCGACCGCGTCGATGAGTGGATGTTGTCTTACCTGCGCGAGTTCGACGGCAAGTCGCTGGTGTCGGTGGCCAAGGGCGGCCTGGACCTGGACGCGCTGGCCGACGAGGAAGAAAAGAAGCGTCAGGCCGAGGTGCAGGAGTCGTTCAAGCCGCTGGTCGAACGCCTGAAGAGCGCGCTGGACGACAAGGTGGCCGACGTGCGCGTCACGCTGCGCCTGGTGGATTCGCCGGCGTGCATCGTGGTGGGGCAGAACGAGCTCAGCCCCAACCTGCTGCGCATGCTGAAGGCCGCGGGGCAGGAAGCGCCTTCGGTCAAGCCCACGCTGGAGATCAATCCGGAACACGGCCTGGTGGGACGCTTGCGCGATGCGGCCGACGAGGACTTCAACGATTGGGCGCAGCTGCTGCTGGATCAGGCCATGCTGGCGGAAGGCGGGCAACTGGCCGATCCCTCCGCGTTCGTGAAGCGTATGAATGCGCTGCTCTTGAAGGCGTAAGGACCGGTCATCCGGCAGGCCCCGGGCGCGCATATGCACGCCGCCCGGGATGGCCATGCCGAGTGGAGCAAGGTCGAACCCGGCCAGCCCTTTGGGTAGGCGGGAACGAAAAAGGCGGGTCGCCGAAGGGCGATCCGCCTTTTTTTATGCGCCGGTATATGGTTGGCTTACATCTCGATCCGCTCCACCTTGCCCACCAGCAGGATGTACGACAGCGCGCCCAGCAATGCCAGCGAGGCCACGTAGACGATCGCCGGGGCGAAGTTGTCCTGGGTGACGAGGTAGCCGATCACAATGGGCGTGCAGATGGACGAGAGGTTGCCGACGAAGTTGAATACGCCGCCCGTCAGTCCCAGCAATCGCACGGGGGCCAGCGTGGACACCAGCGACCAGGTGATGGAAGCGAGCCCGTTGCCAAAGAAGGCCAGCGCCAGGAAGAAGATGACCCACGACGTGGAATCGGTGTAGTTCGCGCCTATCATCGCCGTGGAAATCAGCAGGCCCAGGATGATGGGCAGCTTGCGCGCCAGGCCGACCGTGGCGCCGCGGCGGATCAGCCAGTCCGACAATACGCCGGAGCACAGTACGCCGATGAACGCCGCCAGGAAAGGCACGGATGCCAGGAAGCCGGACTTGATGAAATCCATCCCGCGGTACTTCACCAGATACGTGGGAAACCACGTCAGGAAGAACCACAAGGTGGAGGTCAGGCAGAATTGGCCCAGGTAGACGCCCCACAGCTTGCGCCGCGACATGACCAGTCCCAGGTCGGCCCAGGCGAACGGCGTTTTCTTTTCCGTCACGCGGCGTTCCAGGTCCACCACGCCGCCGCCCTGGCGGATGAGTTCGATCTCTGCTTCGTTGGCGCCGCGGAACTGCCGCGGCTCGCGGTAGACCATGAACCACAGCACGCCCCAGACGATGCCCAGCAAGCCCGTGCTCACGAACACCATGTGCCAGCCATAGCGATGCTGCAGCCAGGCCAGGACCGGGGTCAGGAACGCCAGGCCGACGAACTGGCCGGACGTGTAAAAGCCGATGGCCGTGGCGCGCTCGCGTTCCGGGAACCAGGTCGTGACGACACGGTTGTTGATGGGATAGGCCGGCGCCTCCAGCGCGCCGACGGCCAGGCGCAGCACGAACAGGGCGACGAAGCTGCCGGCGAAGCCCATGAAGAAGGTGGCGGCGGACCACAGGATCAGGGCGACGGCGTACAGCACCCGCGGCGCCACGCGGTCGACCAGCCAGCCTCCCGGGATCTGCATGGCCGCGTAGGTCCAGCCGAAGGCCGACAGGATCAGCCCTTCATGCACGGTATCCAGGCCGAACTCGTCCTTGAGCGCCGGCGCGGCGATGGAAAGGTTGCTGCGGTCCAGGTAGTTGATCACCACGGTGATGAACAGCATCACCATGATCAGGTAGCGGCTTCGGGTGGCCTGTGCGCCGGGCAGGGCGCCGGTGTGTGCGGTGGGCACGGTGGTCTCCTGTTGTTTCTGCTTTATGGCTCATGCCGTGCGTTCGATGCTTGCACTGGCGATGGATCTTTTCGGGTAGTGGGCTTATCGGCGGGCAGAGGCGCATGAACGATGCGCGGGCTTACCATTCGGCGAAGCTGCCGTCCTTGTGGCGCCACACCGGGTTGCGCCAGCGATGTCCGACCGCGGCGCGTTCCTTGACGTACTCTTCGTTCACCTCGATGCCCAGGCCCGGACCCTGCGGTATCGCGACCATGCCATCGCGATATGCGAAGACTTCGCGGTTGCTGATGTAGTCCAGCAGGTCGTTGGCGGCGTTGTAGTGGATGCCCAGGCTTTGTTCCTGGATGAAGGCGTTGTAGCAGCCGGCGTCGATCTGCAGGCAGGTTGCCAGGGCGATGGGGCCCAGCGGGCAGTGCAGCGCCAGGGCGACGTCGTAGGCCTCGGCCATGGCGGCGATCTTGCGCGTTTCGGTGATGCCGCCGGCGTGCGAAGGATCCGGCTGGATGATGTCGACGTAGCCTTCCGACAGGATGCGCTTGAAATCCCAGCGCGAGAACAGCCGTTCGCCCAGGGCGATGGGGGTCGAGGACAACGGTGCCAATTCCTTCAGCGCTTCGTAGTGTTCGCTAAGCACCGGCTCTTCGATGAACATCAGTTTGTAGGGCTCCAGTTCCTTGATCAGGACCTTGGCCATGGGTTTGTGCACGCGCCCGTGGAAATCCACGCCGATGCCGACGTCCGGCCCGACCGCATCGCGCACCGCGGCGACGTTTTCCAGGCACTTGCGTACCTTGTCGTGCGAGTCGATGTATTGCAGTTCTTCCGTGCCGTTCATCTTGACGGCGGTGAAGCCGCGCTCGACGGCGGCCTTGGCGGCCGCCGCGGTATCGGCGGGGCGATCGCCGCCTATCCAGGAATACACGCGGATGCGATCGCGCACGTTGCCGCCCAGCAGCTGGGATACCGGCACGCCGAGCGCGCGGCCCTTGATATCCCACAGCGCCTGGTCGATGCCTGCCAGCGCGCTCATGTGAATGGCGCCGCCGCGATAGAAGCCGCCGCGGTACAGGACGGTCCAGTGGTCTTCGATGTTGCGGGGATCCTTGCCGACCAGGTAGTCCGACAATTCCTCGACGGCCGCCGCCACGCTATGTGCGCGGCCTTCCACGACGGGCTCGCCCCAGCCGGCGATGCCTTCGTCGGTTTCGATCTTCAGGAAGCACCAGCGGGGCGGAACGATATAAGTGGTGAGTTTGGTGATCTTCATGCTTGCTGTCCGGTTTGGGGATAGGCCTTGCGCCACGCCGCCACGAAGTCGCGCGCGTGGCTGGCAACCTCGTCGGCCTTCATGCCGGGTTTATAGAGGGCGGAACCCAGGCCGAAGCCGGTCGCGCCCGCCTGGGCATATTCCGCGATGCGCGCGGGGGTGATGCCGCCCACGGGCACCAGCGGAATGGCAGGGGGAATGACCGCGCGCCAGGCCTTCACCACGGCGGGGCCCAGTTGTTCGGCGGGGAACATCTTCAGCACGTCCGCGCCGGCCGCCAGGGCGGCGAAGGCCTCGGTCGGCGTGGCCACGCCGGGGCAGCAGGCCATCAGGGCTGCCTTCGCGGCGCGGATGACGTGGGGATCGCTGTGCGGCATGACGACGATCTCGCCGCCGGCCCTGACGATGTCCGGGCAGATGGCGGGATCGAGCACCGTGCCGGCGCCGATCATGCAGTCCAGCGGCAGCGCCTGCCGCAGGTTGCGGATGCTGGCCAGGGGTTCGGGTGAATTGAGCGGGACTTCGATGATGCGGAAGCCCGCGCGGTAGAGGGCGTCGCCGACGGCTTCGGCCTCGGCGGGCTTGATACCGCGCAGGATGGCGATCAATCCGCAGTCGGCCATCGCGGTTTGCAAAGGCGACCGCGCGCCAGGGGAGGGAACTGGGGGCATGGCGATTCCTTGTTGCGTGTCAGGGGCTGCCGGCCAGGCCGGCCGATACGGCAAGCCGCCACAGGCCGCGTTGCGCGGCCTGTGCGGCCAGGGTGGGAGCCGCCAGGCCGAAGCGCGGCAGCGCGCTGGCGTAACGGCGGCACAGGTCTTCGTCGCCGCACAGGACGATGCGCGACGGCATGCCGCGCGCATCCACCAGGGCGCGCAGCGCGCCAAGCTCGTGGCCGATCAGCAGGCCGGACAGGTAATCCGGTTGGGAGGCCGGCGCGAGCTGTCCGGTCAGCCCCAGCGCGCGTGTGCTGAAGATCGTCGATAGCACGCCGCCGCGGCCCAGTGCCGAGCCGGCCACGGCCAGGCCGCGGTCGAACGCGTCGTCGTCAGGGGTGGCGGGGTCCGCCATGGTGCGGCCCAGTATCGTGTGGCCGCGCAAGGCGGCATACACCTCGCCGGTCATGAAGGTATCGAATTCGACGATGCGGCCGCCGCGCACCCGCACCCATTTGCAATGGGTGCCCGGCAAGCCGACCAGCAGGTCGTCCACGGCATCGGGCAGGCTATCGATCACGCCGACCACCTGGGTTTCCTCGCCGCGGATCACGTTGGGCAGGCCTTCGCGTTGCAGCAGGCCCGGGATGATGCGCAGGACGGCGCCACGCCGGGTGTCCACTTCGGTCAGCCGGGCACCGATGTCGCGCGGATCGACGGGAAGGTCCAGATAGGCGGCCTCGGCCCAGCCCTGGGCGCTGCCCACCATGCCGCAGGCGATCACCGGTAAACCCGGGGTGGCGCGCAGCCAGTCGCCGCACGCCTGTTCGAACGCCAATTCGAAGCCGGAGGCCGATGCGGCGGGTGCCGGGCCGTCGGCGGGGGGCGCCGGCAGCCGCATGATGCCCCAGGGCAGATGGCGGGCATCCAGGACGGTGCCGCCGGCGGCCAAACGGTAGGCGCGCAATGACGACGTGCCCCAGTCCAGGGCGATGAGTGCCGCGGGCGGCGACGCTTCGGCGTTCATAAGGCCTGTCCTTGGTGAGTTGGTCTTTACTTGTCTGCGTTGCGGATTCTATTACTCGTCCAAAATTTGCTCAAAATATAGAATTCTGTCCCACATATAGGGATAAACTGCCGGATCCGCGTGTCGACCCGCCAGCAAGGGCCGTGCGTCGCCGCGGGTCGGCGCCGGAACCCTCGCGCCGGGCAGGTGCAAGGGCAATGGACGAAATGGATATGACGGAACACGCCGAGCCGGCCGACGAAGCAGCCGCCGCGCCTACCCCTGGAACGCAGACGCTGATGCGCGGGTTGGCCGTGGTCCAGGCGGTCGCCGACGGCGCGCGCGACCTGCGCGACATATGCGCGCGCATCCGCGTGGCGCGCAGCACCACCCACAGGCTGGCCAGCTGCCTGGTGCAGGAACGCTATCTTCGTGTGCTTCCCGGCTATGGCTATACGCTGGGACCGCGTTTGATCGAGCTGGGATTCCAGGCGCGCGAGGAGATCCCGCTGGCCACGCTGGCCCGCCCTTACCTGGACGAACTGGCGCGCATCAGCGGCGATACGATTCACCTGGCCGTGCGCGATGGCGCCGAGGCGCTGTATCTGGACAAGATCCCCGGCAAGAAAGGGCTGGAAATGCGTTCGCGCGTGGGGCATCGCATGCCGCTGGCCGTCACGGGCGTGGGCAAGGCCCTGCTGCTGGACGGCGACGAAGCGCACTGGCTGGAGATGCTGCGGGCCGGGTCGCCGGTGTCGCCGCGGGCGCCGGGCAATGTCCAGCCGGAAACGCGTTTCCTGGAGCGCATGCGCGACTACGCGCGCGCGGGCTATGCCTTCGACCTGGAGGACAACGAACCCTCCATCCGCTGCGTGGCGGCGCCGGTGCGCGATGCCGCCCGTGCCATCGTCGCGGCCATCAGCGTGTCCAGCACGATCCCCTACATGCCCATGGAACGCATGCGCGAAATGGTCCCCGTGGTGCAGGCGGCCGCGCGGGAGGTTTCAAGCGAATTGGGATGGCGGCCGCCGGAGACCGCCGGCTATCGTTCGGGCAACGAACGCCAGGAAAAGCCGCACAAATAACCGAAGCGCGCCCATTCGAACGCGGGGCCGGGGTCCGTCTTGCGCAGGGGCGCAATGTCGGAATGGCCGCGTACCGCCCGCAAGGGATAGCGCGCGGCCAGCGCGGGCGTCAGCCGGGCCAGCGCCGTGTATTGGGCATCGGTGTAGGGCAGCACGTCCGTGCCTTCGAGCTCGATGCCTATCGAAAAATCGTTGCAGCGCTCGCGGCCTTCGAAGCGCGATACGCCGGCATGCCAGGCGCGGCGTTCCGTGCTGACGAACTGCGCGATGGCGCCGTCGCGCCGCACGAAGAAATGCGCGGACACCCGCAAGCCGCGCAGGCGCTCCAGCCAGGGGTGGGCCCCGTAATCCAGGGTGTTCAGGAAGAGGCCATGCACGTGCGGGCCGCCGAACTCGCCGGGTGGCAAGCTGATGTTGTGGATCACAAGCAGGGATACCGCGGTCCCGTCGGGTCTCTCATCGTGATTGGGCGAAGGCGCGCGCGTGACGTCGCGCGCCGGTTTCAGCCATCCGTGCCGATCGAGTTGCAGGCCCATCCGCTAGCGTGTCCTTTCCGTTAATGCTTTTCCCCGAGGCGGGCGTGTTCGTGGCTGCACCACGTGCGGCCGCCGATCAGGGTGGCTTCCGACCGCGGCAAATGAATGCCGCAATGCGCGCAACGCACCATTTGCTCGGCCGGTACCGTGCGGCCGGCGGGAGCGCGGCCGCGTGGCGTTCGCGCGGCCTTGCCGGCCTGGCTGTTGCGCGCATTGGCGCGGGCGACGATGCGCGCGACGGTCAGCACCACCAGCACGACGATGATCCACAAAAGCAGCTTGCCCACTTCAACCCCGATGCAGCAGAACTTCCAGCACGAACCGGCTGCCGGTATAAGCCAGCAGCAGCAACGCAAAACCCGACAACGTCCACCGCAGCGCCACCCGTCCGCGCCATCCTTTCCGGTAGCGTCCCAGCAGCAGCACGCCGAAAGTCAGCCACGACAGCAGTGTGAAGACCGTCTTGTGGTCGAACGGCAGGATGCGCTGCGTCAGCATATAGGAAGCCACGGACCCGGTGATGACGGTCAGGGTAAGGACGGCGAAGCCGACGGAAATGACGCGGAACAGTAGCCGTTCCTGCATCAGCAGCGGCGGTTGCACGTCCAGCACCTTGCCCATCAGGCTGGCGCCCTCGGTCTGTTCCACCGGCCGGTGCAGATGGCGGTCCAGCAGTGCCATAAGCATCGCCTGCATCGCGGCCACCGTCATCAGCCCGTAGGCTATCAGCGCGATCACCAGATGGATGCGCAGCCACGAGTTGTTGGCATGCGGCACGACCTGGCCTTGCGGGAACGCCGCCGCCAGCGCGCAGACGAAGGCCGCGGCCGGCAGCAGCAGGAGCAGCAGGCCGTCGATGCGCACGACCAGGCTTTCCAGCCAGAAAATCACCATGCCCAGCCAGATCGCCGCCGACAGCGCCAGCGCCCAGCCGATGAAAAGATAGGGGCCGCCCAATAGCGACTGGTAAAGCGCCACGCCTTGCAGGAACAGGGCGCCGGTCAGGCAGGTGCGGGCAACCCGGCCCGCATGCTGGATACCATCCGCGCTTGCCAGGCGGCGCCACAGGGACACACCCAACACCGCGTACGCCAGCGCGGCGACCGCGTGAAATACAATGCCTGATGACATAGGAACCGTTGTTGTTCTCGATGGGGCCCGCGCGCGGGTCGATCCGGCTTGTTGCCGGTACCGCGCGCCGGTGCGATACGCACCGGACAAGGCCCCCGCCAGCCGACTAGTTTAAGCGGAAACGCATCTCATGCTCGATAACCTTACTCAACGCCTGTCGCGCGTCGTCAAGACGCTGCGCGGGGAAGCCCGCCTGACCGAGGCCAACACCCAGGAAATGCTGCGCGAAGTGCGCATGGCGCTGCTGGAGGCCGACGTGGCGCTGCCGGTCGTGCGCGACTTCGTGGCCCGCGTGAAGGAAAAGGCGCTGGGCGAAGAGGTCGCCAACAGCCTCAGCCCCGGCCAGGCGCTGGTCGGCATCGTCCATAAGGAGCTGACGGCCCTGATGGGTGGCGACCTGGGCCCGGAGGCCGGCGAACTATCCCTGGCGGTCCAGCCTCCGGCTGTCATCCTGATGGCCGGCCTGCAGGGCGCCGGTAAAACCACCACCACGGGCAAGCTCGCGCGCTGGCTGGCGGAAGGCAATCACGTCCAGAACGGCCGTAAAACCGGTAAAAAGAAGGTGGCGGTGGTCAGCGCGGACGTCTATCGCCCGGCCGCCATCGAACAGCTGAAAACCGTCGCCGCGCAGGTGGGCGTCGATTTTCTGCCTTCCGATCCCAGCCAGAAACCGGAAGACATCGCCCGCAATGCCGTGGACCACGCCCGGCGCTATCACTATGACGTGCTGATCGTCGACACGGCGGGCCGATTGGGCATCGACGAGGCCATGATGCGCGAAATCCGCGCCTTGTACGACCTGGTCAAGCCCGTTGAAACGTTGTTCGTGGTCGATGCCATGCAGGGCCAGGACGCCGTCAATACGGCCCGCGCCTTTGCCGACGCGCTGCCCCTGACGGGCGTGATCCTGACCAAGCTGGACGGCGATGCGCGCGGTGGCGCGGCGCTGTCCGTGCGTCACGTGACCGGCAAACCGTTGAAGTTCGTCGGTGTCTCGGAAAAACTGGACGGCCTGGAGGCCTTCTACCCGGACCGCATGGCGCAGCGCGTCCTGGGCATGGGCGATATCGTCTCGCTGGTCGAGCAGGCGCAGCGCAATATCGACATCGCCGAGGCGCAGAAGCTGGCGACCAAGCTGAAGTCGGGCAACAAGTTCGACCTGAACGACTTCCGCGAGCAACTGGGCCAGGTCAAGAAGATGGGCGATATGAGCGCGCTGCTGGAAAAGCTGCCCGCCCAGTTCCAGCAGGCGGCGGGCCAGCTGCAAAACGGCCAGGCCGACAAGCAGCTGCGCCGCACCGAAGGCATTCTTAGCTCCATGACGCCGGCCGAGCGCGCCAAGCCCGAGCTTATCAAGGCGTCGCGCAAGCGTCGCATCGCCGCCGGCGCCGGGGTGCCCGTTCAGGAGGTCAACCGCCTGCTTTCCCAGTTCGAGCAGATGCAGGGGATGATGAAGCAAATGAAGAAGGGCGGCATGGCCAAGATGATGCGGGCCATGGGCGGCCTGAAAGGCCTGGGTCGTTTCGGCGGCGGGATGCGCTAGGCGCCGGGTTCCCAACCGCAAAAAAACGGCCAGGGGTTTACCTGGCCGATGTGACCGGAGCGGGAGGGGAAAAATCCGCGCCGGCGAGACCGTCGAACACGCTGCGGAAGTTCGATGGCAGGCCCATTATGCGGATCGGCTCGCGGAAGCACCGTCACAGAGTTGTAACCGGTTGCGAGCGTCACGTTGTGTAGTAGGTTGTGTCGTGAACTGAGCCCGGCGTCAACCGCCGCCCACGGCGACGACGATCTCCAGCTTGTCGTTTTGTTTCAGATGCGTTTCCGCGTGCTGACTTTTAGGCACAATTTCGCCGTTCTTTTCGACCGCGACGCGCTTGCCGACATAGCCGAGCAATTCCAACAGGCCGAGTACCGTCGTTTCGGTGGCGATTTCCCTTGGCTCACCGTTCAGCTGAATCTTCATCGTCATGATCCCGGGGGGCGGTTCAGGGGCGGCCCGTTGCCGCATAGCGGTTGGTGGCTTCCAGCAGATGAGCAAGAATGCCGGGCTCGTCGAAGGCGTGGCCGGCATCCGGCACGATGTGCAGTCGGGCTTCGGGCCAGGCGCGGTGCAGGTCCCAGGCCGTGCGGACCGGCGTGCAAGCATCGTACCGCCCCTGCACGATCACGCCCGGTACGTCGCGCAGCTTGTACGCATCGCGGATCAACTGGCCTTCGTCCATGAAGCCTTCATGGACGAAATAGTGGTTCTCGATGCGCGCGAAAGCCAGGGCCGCCTGGTCGCCCGCGTGGCTTTGCTGGTGGCGCGTGCTGGGCAGCATGGTGATGGTGCTGTCTTCCCACCGGCTCCACGCCTTGGCCGCGGCGAGTTGCGCGGCCGGGTCGCTACCCGTCAGCCGACGGCGATAGGCCTGCACCATATCGTCGCGTTCTTCCGGCGGAATCGGCGCCACGTATTCTTCCCACAGGTCCGGAAAGAGTTCGGACGCGCCGTGCTGGTAATACCACTGCACCTCGGACCGCCGCACGGTGAAGATCCCGCGCAGGATCAACGCCGCCACGCGGTCGGTGTGCGTTTGCGCATAGGCCAGCGCCAGCGTGGAGCCCCAGGACCCCCCGAATACCAGCCAGCGGTCCACGCCGGCGACTTCGGTGCGCAGGCGCTCCATATCGGCCACCAGATGCCACGTGGTGTTGTTGTCCAGGCTGGCATGCGGCCGCGAACGGCCGCACCCGCGCTGATCGAACAGCAGCACGTTGTATTGGGCGGGGTCGAATAATTGCCGATGCACCGGCGCGCACCCGCTACCAGGCCCGCCGTGCAGGAACACAGCGGGCTTGCCGGCGGGATTGCCGCACAGCTCCCAATACACCTGGTGGCCGTCTCCGGTGTCCAGCATGCCGTGGCGATAAGGTTCGATAGCGGGAAATAGCATTCAGGCGACTCGCTTGAACATGAGGTCCCAGACCCCATGGCCCAGGCGCAGGCCGCGGGTTTCGAACTTGGTCTGGGGACGGAATTCGGGACGCGGCGCGTAGCCGTCGGCGGTGTTGCGCAATTGGGGTTCGGCGCCCAGGACTTCGAGCATCTGCTCCGCGTAATGTTCCCAGTCGGTGGCGCAATGCACGTAGCCGCCCGGCTTGACGCGGCTGGCCAGCAGGGAAACGAAGGGCGGCTGGATCAGGCGCCGCTTGTGATGGCGCTTCTTGGGCCAGGGATCGGGAAAGTAGATGTGCACGCCGTCCAGGGAGTCCGGCGCGATCATGTCGCGCAGGACTTCCACCGCGTCATGCTGGATGATGCGGACGTTGCGCAGGGCGGAAGCCTCGATGCGCTTGAGCATCGAGCCGACGCCGGCATTGAAGACCTCCACACCCAGGAAATTGTCGCCGGGGCGGTCCAGGGCGATGCGCTCGGTGGTTTCACCCATGCCGAAGCCGATTTCCAGGATGGTGGGCGCCTGGCGCCCGAAGATGGCGGCCGGATCCAGCCGGCGCTGCGCATAGGGAATGGACCACTGCGCCAGCAGCCGTTCCAGCGCGTCGCGCTGGCCTTGCGTGATATGGCCGCGCCGGTGGACGAAGCTGCGGATATGGGTGGCGGCCAGGCCGTCCGGCGCGTGTTCCGGCGACGCCAGGTCAGCCTGGGAGGAGGGTGTCAGGGACGGCGAGGGAGGCTCGTCGTCTTCGGATGCGGGGGTCGTATTCATAGCGCGCCATTGTAGTGGGCCGGACTGGTGCGCGGGCGCAGGAGGGACAGGATTAGCCTATGCGGTGGCCCGCGTCCGCCGCCGCGCTATAATTCGTCTCCCTGCCGCGGGCGCTTGCCAGCGGTACGGCCTTGCGGGTGTAGTTCAATGGTAGAATGGCGGCTTCCCAAGCCTCAAGCGTGGGGTTTACTGGCCATATGTTCCACCGCTTGTTCCACCGCTGATCCCTGCTGGATCGCAGATCGCGTCTAGCACAGCTAGGTCGGGAATTTCTCGACCATTCCTCTGCCCAGCCCTGAACAGACCATTCCCGTCCACTGTTGATCGCGGCGGGAGCGGCATGCGCGTAATCCGCCCGGATCGAGCCAGGCTAGCGCTGCTGCTTTAGCTTTGCCGTCTGCTCCTCATTCAGCCGCGCGGCCTCGTCCCTGGCGTAGGTCGCTTCGCCGGCCTCGTAAGAGCCCTCGTAGGAGCAGCTGTTCCACCAGTGGCAGGAACTGCTGCGTTGGGGGGCGGCCGGGCCACAGGCGCTGAGCAGTATGGGGAGAGACAAGGCCAGTATGAAGCGGGGAATCATGTCGCGGAGTTGCCGTTGCATTGAGTCGAACTCGCAAGATTGTCAGCTAACGCCCCTGGGGTCAAACGCGCGCCGGATAATCGGATCGTGGGCTGCGCTCAGCGCGCGCTCCACCGGCAGGCCATCCAATCCACGGGAGACCGCGCCTGCCGCACCGCGCCACCATCGGCCACCCTCGGCCAATGTATAATCGCGCTTCCTGCTGGCGCCACGCCATGCAGACGCGACATCCGGGCGGGTGTAGTTCAATGGTAGAACGGCGGCTTCCCAAGCCTCAAGCGTGGGTTCGATTCCCATCACCCGCTCCACTGCATCAATCTGCGGACTTCCGCAGAAATCCCAGAGAGTCTGCAAGTCGTTGCCGCACAAAGTCCTGACGCATGTTCAGGAGCAGCAGCATGGCACTCTCAGACCTGGCGGGGCCAAGATCAACTGTTCGCATAGCGCATCGCGCTGGGCGGAATACAGTCGCTTAAGTCGACGGACACGGAAAGCTTCGATGTCCGGTCGAGGCGAATCCGCAGGCTTGCGCCCCTGATCTTGGTACACACGAGAGTCGGCGATTTTGGTTCTTTGGTTCGTACCGGCAAAGGTCCAGAATTCTGGCTTCAACCCGGAGATAAAAGTCGACCATGATGCCTCGCCGTTTTCTCGCCGCGTTTTGCGCGATTGTTGCGCTCTTCGCCAGTGCTCGCGTCCCTGCACATGAGGGCAGCGAAAAAGTGAAGCCGATTTTCGAACAGGCGATTCCCAATGTGCCGGGGAAGTCGCTCGTCGCGGTGGAAGTCGAGTATCCGCCCGGCGGTGCGTCGGTACCTCACACACATGCGAAATCCGCGTTCATTTACGCGTATGTGATATCGGGCGCGATCGAATCGAAGGTGAACGATGGCGAAGCGCATGTGTATCGCGCCGGCGAAAGCTGGTCCGAGCCGCCCGGCGCGAGACATACAGTCAGCCGAAACACGAGCAAAACCCAACCCGCGAAGCTGCTGGCGGTATTTGTCGTTGACGCCGACGATAAAGAACTGACCACGCCGGCCCGGTAATGCGGCTGCCCCCGGCCTGCGGCGATTGCGGAAAGGAGCGTGCTGCCGGTTTGATCCTATCCGGCATTTTATTGAGCATGGGTAGTCTCGAAGCCGGTATCGCTTAGGCCTAAAGTGCAGGCTTAGGACCCCAGCACCAGCAAGCGCAGGAGATAGAAAGTGACACTGGACCATGCCATCTTCCGGCGTTGGCCGGCACAGCATCCCGATCGACTCCAACTTTTTTCATTGCCGACGCCCAACGGCGTGAAGGTCGGCATCATGCTGGAGGAAACCGGGCTGGCCTATGAACCGCATCGCATCGATATCACGGCCAATGAAAGCCACGACCCGGCGTTCCTCGCGCTCAATCCCAATGGCAAGATCCCGGCGATCTACGATCCCGACGGACCGGGCGGCCGGCCGCTGGCCTTGTTCGAGTCGGGCGCGATCCTGATCTATCTCGCCGACAAGACAGGGCAGTTTCTCTCGACGGATCCCCACACGCGCTACGAAACGATCCAGTGGCTGATGTGGCAGATGGGCGGGGTCGGGCCGATGTTCGGCCAGGTTGGTTTCTTCAATAAGTTCGCCGGCAAAGCGTACGAAGACAAGCGTCCGCGCGACCGATACGCAGCCGAGTCGGCACGGCTGCTGGGCGTCCTTGACCAAAGGCTCGCCGGTCGCGACTGGGTCATCGGCGCCGACTACACCATCGCCGATATTTCGCTGCTCGGCTGGGTGCGTAACCTGATCGGCTTTTACGAAGCGCGCGAGCTTGTCGGCTTCGACCGCTTTGCGCATGTGCAGGCGTGGCTCGAGCGTGGCCTCGCGCGCCCTGCAGTGCAGCGCGGATTGAGGGTGACGGAGCACGTCGCCGAGCGGCGGGTTTGATACGGAATGCGGCGATACGTTTCCACGTGATTTCGGCACACCCGAAATATTGCGGTCTGCCTTCAAACGCATTCATAATCTTGCCAATTCCGGCGCCCCCGCCGGGATACCCGCCTATATGCGCGCGCAGGTGCGGCCGGTATCGGCCGCTCCGCCCGCGCCAAAATACGCTCTTCGCCACGACAACAGCCGGGTGCTCTGCTGTATCGAAATGGCCAGGAATTCCATCAGGCCCCGAGGGACCATGTCCATTTCAATGCTGATCCGCCGTACCGCACTGCTGTTTCTCGTCGCGCTCGTGTCCGCGTGCTCTTCCACAAAGACCAGCCCCGATGTTCCCAGCGGCAAGGCGGCTTCGTCGAGCCCGACCGTCACCACCAGCCAGGCAGCCGACTCATGCAGGTCCAACCGCAGCAAATGCATCTACAAGGGCCAGTACGAGGCGGGCGAGCGCGACTATGCCGAAAAAGAGGCGAAGCGCCTGAACATGGCCGAGCTGGAGCGGCTGCGCCGGGCCTTCGGTAATTGACGCGCCCGGCGGCGGCGTTCGAAGTATCTATGCCGCTGGCGCGATGCGGGCCTGGGCCGCGATGCCGTGCAGCTCGCTTTCGTCCAGGGTTTCCTTTTCCAGCAACAGCCTGGCGGTGCGTTCCAGGACGTCGCGCCGCTCTTCCAGCATTTTCACGGTGCGCGCGAACGCCGTTTCGATAATCTGGTGCACCGTCCGGTCGACCACCGCCGCGGTGGCCTCGGAATAATCGCGTTCCGTCGTGGACGAGGCCAGCTCATCCGGGACCAGGAAAGAGCGGCGGTCCCGTTCCAGCGAAACGTTGCCAATGGTTTCGGTCATCCCGTAGCGCATGGCCATTGCGCGCGCGATGTCGGTGACCTTGGCCAGATCGTCCGCCGCGCCGGTGGACAGGTGCCCGTAGACCACCCATTCGGCGGCGCGGCCCCCCAGCAGCACCGCCATCTTGTTTTCCAGTTCCTCGCGCGTCATCAGGAAGCGATCCTCCGTGGGGCGCTGGATGGTGTAGCCCAGCGCGCCGACGCCGCGCGGAATGATCGACACCTTGTGGACCGGATCCACGCCGGGCAGGGCCATGGCGATCAATGCATGGCCGGTCTCGTGGTAGGCCACGACTTCGCGCTCTTTCGGGTTGAGCAGCCGGTTGCGCTTTTCCAGGCCGGCGACGATACGTTCGATGGCGTTGTTGAAGTCCTCCATCGCCACGGCCGTGGCCTGCCGGCGGGTGGCCAGCAGCGCCGCTTCGTTGACGAGGTTGGCGAGGTCGGCGCCGGTAAAGCCGGGCGTCAGCGCCGCCACGCTTGCCGCGTCCACGTCCGGCGCCAGCGTGACTTTCTTCATGTGCACTTTCAGGATCTGGATGCGGCCCTGCTTGTCGGGCCGGTCCACCAGCACCTGGCGGTCGAAGCGGCCTGCGCGCAGCAGCGCCGGGTCCAGGATTTCGGGCCGGTTGGTGGCCGCCAGCAGGACCAGGCCGGTCGATGCATCGAAGCCGTCGAGTTCGACCAGCAACTGGTTCAGCGTCTGTTCCTTTTCGTCGTGGCCGCCCATGGGGCCGATCCCGCGCGCCCGGCCCAAGGCGTCGAGTTCGTCGATGAAGATGATGGCGGGGGCCTTGGCGCGGGCCTGCTCGAACAGGTCGCGCACCCGCGCCGCGCCGACACCCACGAACATCTCGACGAACTCCGAACCCGAGATCGAAAAGAACGGTACCTTGGCCTCGCCCGCCACGGCCCGCGCCAGCAGGGTCTTGCCGGTGCCGGGCGGTCCGACCAGCAGCACACCCTTGGGCATGCGGCCGCCCAGGCGCCCATATTCCTTGGGATTGCGCAGGAAATCGATGATCTCTTTGAGTTCTTCCTTGGCTTCATCGACGCCCGCGACGTCATCGAACGTGACGCGGGTATCGGTTTCGACATAGACCTTGGCCTTGCTTTTGCCTATCTGCATCAGCCCGCTGCCGATGCCGCCGCCCATCCGGCGCAGGATGAATATCCATACCCCGGCGAACAGCACCACCGGCAGCACCCACGACAGCAGGTCGCGCAGGAAAGTGCTTTCGATCTGGCCGGTGACCACCGCGCCATGCTCGCGCAGCTGGCGGGCGATGTCGGGCTGGACGCGGGTGGTGATGAAATGGGTACGGCCTTCCTGCGGCGTGGTGAAACGGCCCTGGATGTATTGGTCGGATACGGCGGCCTCGGCGATCTGGCCGGCGTCCAGGTAGGTCTCGAACTGGCTGTAGGGGATCTGCGCGACTTGCTGGGTGGCGGTGTAGAACGATTGAAACCAAAGCAAGGCGGCGATCGCCAGCAGCCAGTAGCCCAGGTGGAACTGCGTCTTCCGGTTGATTTTCATATCGGGTTCCCGGGACGGCCGCCACGGCCCCCGATCGGGGCCTTGCCGGCGGGTCGTGGGTTGCGCCGTTCGCGCGGCGTCAGCCCTTGACCGTGATGCGCTCGACGCGGGATTGCGCGCTTGCGCTCCTGGCCAGTGTAATGGCCGGCACGCCATTCTTGAAACTGGCTTCGACCTGGTCCCCGTCGATGCGATGGCCGGGATGCTGGCGCCGCCGGCCGCCCGATCGGCCCCCGCCTGCAGCCAGCGCCGCTCGGGGGAGGGCGGTTATGGACGGGGGGCGTCCAATCCCAGGAATTCCGCCGCGTTGTCGCACAGCCAGCGTTGGCGGATGTCCTCCGGCAGGGGCAAGGCGGCGAATTCATCCAGGGTGCGGGGCACCGGCATCATGGGGAAGGCGGTGCCGAAGATCATGCGGTGCTTCAGGATCGTCTTGCCGTACTGCAATAGCGGCTCGTAGCCGGAATGCGGCGTGGTCATCAGGCGCGGCCGGATGGCCAGGGTGCCTATCCACAGATTGGGATGGCGCCATGCCACGGCGATCAACTCGTTGACCCAGGGCCACCCCGGCGGCGAGGCGCATACGCGCAACTCCGGAAAGTCGCGCAGCACGCGGTCCAGCGCCTGCGGATGGCCATGGTACATCGACGCGTGGGTCGAAAAATTCGTGCCGCAATGGATGTTGACGGGGACGGCCAGCTCCACGCATTTCGCATACAGGGGATAGAGCAGGCGATCATCGATGTCCAGGCCCAGTTCGAAGCCCTGGACGTTGAGGCCGCGCAGGCCCAGTTCGCGGACCGCATGGTCGAACTCCCGCACCGCCGCCATGCCGCGGTGCGGGTCGACGCCCGCAAAGCCGATATAGCGGGGCCCATGTTCGCGGCAAAAGGCCGCCACGGTCTCGTTGGCGATCTTGAAGCCGAAGGTGGAGCCCAGGTCGCGCGCCTTCAGGACCACGGCCCGCGCATCCAGGCGTTCGTAGGTGTCGAGGTAGTCGCGCAGCGCGTCCGGTCCGGTTTCGCGGTCGACCTGGGCCTCGCTGCTGCCGTAGACGCGCCGGTAGTTCGATAGATGCGGGGCCCGGCCCTCGAAACCTGGGGCGGGCGGGCGGCTGGAGAAATCGACGAACATGGCGGTCTCCTGCCGGCGCGTTCAGCGCCAGCTCGATTGTTGGCGGTCGTAGCTGCCTGCGTAGGGGTCGGCGGTTTCGGCGATGAGGCGCTTCTTGGCGATTTTGCGCGAAGGCGTGCGGGGGAAATCCTCGTCCATGTACTGCAGGTAGCGCGGTACCTTGAATGGCGCCAGATGACGGGCGCAATGCGCGAAGATATCTTCCGGCGGCACGTCGGCGGGCGTCAGGCCCGCGCGCAGCTTGATATAGGCCTTGACCTCTTCGCGGCGCAGCGGGTCCGGGACCGGGACGACGGCGGCTTCCTCGATATCGTCCATGCCGCGCAGCACGGCTTCCACCTCGTTGGCGGCGATGTTCTCGCCCGCGCGCTTGATCATTTCCTTGATGCGCCCGACCAGGTAGTAATAGCCGTCGGCATCGCGGCGGAACAGGTCGCCGGTGCGAAACCACGCGCCGTCGAAGCTTTCCGCGTTGGCTTGCGGCCGTTTGTAATAGCCCAGGAAAATGCCGCGCCCGCGGACCCAGAGTTCGCCGATCTCGCCGTCGGGCGTGGGCGTGCCGTCTTCGTTGCGGATATTGAAGCGGCGGAATGCCGCGGGCAGGCCGCAGCTGCGCACGTGCGACATCTCGCGCGCCCATGCAGGCATCAGCGCGCCCGTGCCGATCTCCGTCATGCCATAGCCTTCCCGGGCCGTCACGTCGAAACGGCGCTGCACGTCGCGGCGCGCCGATTCCGTCCAGCCATAGATGCTGATGTACTTCAGGCTGACCTGGCGGTCCTCGTCCGATTCTGGATAATGCGACAAGGCCGGTTCCGGGAAAATACAGTAGTGGATGCGGTAGTCCTTCAGCCAGGACATGAAGCGGCTCAGGCTCATGCGGTCGGCGATGAAGGCCGTGCCGCCCAGCGCCAGCGTCATCAGGAACTGCCACATGGGATCCATGTAGAAGAAAGGCGCCCAGATCAGGACGTTGTGGACGCCGCCCTCGGCGGTGCGCCGATGCCGGGCGGAATTGTGCGCGTGGATCATCCAGTAGTCGTGGGTCAGCAGGCAGCCCTTCGGAAAGCCGGTCGTGCCGGACGTGTACTGCAGGTTCAGTACGTCCGTACACGCCACCGGCACCGGGGCGGAGAACCCGGGCTGGCCGTCGCGCACCAGGGCGTGCCAATCCGGATAGGAGTCGGCCGCGGGCGTATCGCCGCCTTGCGTGCCGCTGTCCGTCCCGGCTGTGCGGTCCGCGCCCTGCGGCGCGTCGGGATGCCGGTGAACGATGATGCGCTCCGGCGCGAGCAGCGGCGGCAGCTCGGGCAGCGCGTCCAGCGTGGACAGCAGGTCGCGCTCGACGATGACATACTGGGCGTCCGAATCCCGCAGCACGAAATCCAGCTCGTCGGCCGTATATGAGGTGTTGACGGGCACCATCACGGCGCCGATGCGCCCCAGCGCGATCCAGCTGACGGGGAATGCCGGCGTGTTGCCCAGCATGACCGCGACGTGGCAGCCTTTGCGCACGCCACGCGCCAGCAGGCTGGAGGCCAGCCGGTCGGCGTGATCGTCCAGTTCCGCATAGGTCATGGACCGGCGTTGTTCGAACCAGACCGCGGCGGTGGCGCCGCCCATCAGCGCGGCGCGCTGCCGCACGAATTCGCCCAGCGATTCGGGCAGGGCGAGCGATTCTTCGCGCTGGCGGCGGGCGAGCTCGTCCCGCACGGTCGAAGACTGTGTGTGCATTGAATCTTCCTCTAGTATCCGGTCGCGGCGCGCAGCGTGCTCCGTCATGAACGTAGGCGCTATTCCAGCACCAGGCAATCCCGGTGCGACCACGTCAGCCGCACCGGCGCATCGCGCGGCAGCGGGACGCGGTCGCGTCGGTTGGGTTCCTGTACCACCATGCGGACCGCGCCGGCCACGCGGACGTGGTGGCGCACGATGCCGCCCAGGATGATCGTGTCTTCCAGTACGCCATCCACGCCTTGCGGATCCGCGGCGGCCTGCTCGCCGCCCGGCCGCATGGCGATGCTCTCGGGCCGTATCAGCAGGCAGGCGGCTTTACCCGCCGCCGGCGCGGCGCCCGGGCAGGCGGCCCGTGTCTCGCCGAATGCGGTCGACACCGTTATGCCGTCCTCCGCGATCGCCCGTACATCGCAGGCCACCAGGTTGGCCGTGCCGATGAAGTCCGCGGCAAAGCGGGTGGCGGGGCGGAAGTACAGGTTTTCCGGGCGATCCTGCTGTTCGATGCGGCCGCCGTTCATCAGGACGATGCGGTCGGACATGGTCAGCGCCTCGTCCTGGTCATGCGTGACGTTCAGCATGGTGATGCCCAGCTCGGCATGGATGCGCCGCAGTTCCAGCTGCATCTGCTCGCGCAGCTTTTTGTCCAGGGCGCCCAGCGGTTCGTCCAGCAGGATCAGCGCCGGGTTGTAGACGATGCAGCGTGCCAGGGACACCCGTTGCTGCTGGCCGCCGGACAGCTCGCGCGGCTTGCGCGCGGCCAGGCCGGGCAGGCGGACGAGTTCCAGCACGTCGCCGACCTTGCGTTCGATCTCCGCCCTGGACAGCTTGCGTACCCGCAGCGGGAAGGCGATGTTTTCGAACACCGTCATATGCGGCATCAGGGCGTAGTTCTGGAACACCATGCCCAGTTGCCGCTGGCTGGGCGGGCTGGTCGTGACGTCGCGGCCGTCGATGAGTATGCGTCCGGTCGACGGCGGCACCATGCCGGCGATCAGGTTCAGCAGGGTGGTCTTGCCCGAGCCGCTGGGGCCGAGCAGGGTGACGAACTCGCCTTTGCCGACGGATAGATCCACCGGATGCAGCGCATGGATATCGCCATAGCGCTTGGAGACTTGCCGCAGTTCGATCATATTCATCGCGATCGGATCCCTGGATATCAGTGGCGGCCGCGCAGGACCACGCGCGCCGCGTTGTGGCCGGGTACGCCCGTCACGCCGCCGCCCGGATGAACGGATGCGCCGCACTGGTACAGGCCGGTAATGGGCGTGCGATAGTCCGCCGCGCCCTGGACCGGCCGGCGGAAGAAGATCTGATCCGCGCTGAGTTCCCCATGATGGACATGGCCGCCCGGCAGCGCGAACCGTTCTTCGAGGTCCTGCGGCGCCAGTACCTGGACGTGGTCCACGCAGCCGCGAAAGCCCGGCGCATGCGCTTCCAGCGTCTCGAACACGGTATCGCGCAGGTGGTCGCGCGCCGCATCGCGGTCCAGGTCGCGCAGCCGGTAGGGCGCGTGCTGGCCGAAGATGCTGATCAGGTGCTTGCCTGGCGGCGCAACGGTGGGATCCAGCTGGCTGGGCGTCAGGATCACCAGGGGCAGCCGCGGCGCCAGGGTGCCATGGCGCGCGGCGTCGTAGGCCTGCTCCAGGTAATCCACCGACGGCGCGATACGGACTTGGGTGGGATAGTCGAAACCGGCCGACGCGGCATCGAAGTCCGTGAAGACCGGCAGCCGGTTCATCGCCAGGTTCACCTTGAAGGCGTGCGAGGTGTCCCGGATGCGGTCGACACGCGCCAGGAATTCCGCCGGTACATGCGCCGGGTCGAGCAGCCGGCGGAACAGGACCTTGGTGGCGGTGTTGGACACGACGCATTTCGCGTGCAGCGTTTCGCCGCTTTCCAGCGTGACGCCCGTCGCGCGGCCGTGCTCGACATTGACGCGGGCCACCGGCGCGCCCAGGCGGACTTCCATGCCATGGGCCTGCCCGGCGGCGGCGATGGCCTCGGAAATCGATCCCATGCCGCCGCGCACGAAGCCCGCCGGGCCGGCGGGGGTGGTGTGATCGCGCACGTAGCCGCGCAGCAGGACGTAGGCCGATCCAGGCGCGGACAGCGTGGTGGTGGCGCCGCCGCACGACACGTAGAAACCCAGGGCCGCGATGATCTCGTCCGACTGGAACCAGCGTCCGAGGAAATCGCGCGCGCTCAGCGTGAGGACATCGTAAAGGTCGTGGAACTGGTCGCCGATGTTGCGGTAGCGCCAGGCAAAGCGCAGCAGGCGCAGGCGGGAAGGCAGGTCGCGCGCGGCCGGATCGGGAGGGATCTCCCACAGCATGCGCGATACCGTGGCACCCAGCCTGGCCATGTGGTCGCGATAACGGGGATAGGCCGCCGCATCGGCGCGGCTATAGCGCGCCATGTCGGCGCGGAGCCGGGCGTCGTCGCCGAACACCAGGCTGCGGCCCTGGCCATACAGGTGCAGCATGGGCGTGGGGCGGATGACGGCATAGCCGTGGCGAGCCAGCTCCAGTTCCTGGATGATGCGCGGTTGCAGCAAGGCCATGGTGTAGGAGGCCACGGATACCCGGTAGCCCGGCCAGACCGCCTCGCTGACGGCCGCGCCGCCGATGACCTCGCGCCGCTCGAGCACGCAGACCTTGCGTCCCGCGCGTGCCAGGTAGGCGCCGCAGACCAGGCCGTTGTGTCCACCGCCGATGATGATCGCGTCGTAGCTTGTCGCCATGGTTTCCCTGGTCGTCAATCGGGTTGCTGGCGCCGGGGCGGCTGCAAGGCCATGATGGCCAGGCAGACCACCAGCGACAGGATGGTAAGCAGGGTCGATACGGCGGCCAGCACCGGGGACACTTCCCAGCGGATCGCGCTGTACATCTTCACGGGCAGTGTGGTGGTTTCCGGGCCCGTGATGAAGTACGCGATGATGACCTCGTCGAAGGAAATCAAAAAGGCGAAGAGCGCACCCACCAGTATGGACGGCCGGATCTGCGGCACCACGACTTCCGTGAAGATGCGCAGCCGGCCCGCGCCCATGATCATGGCGGCGGTTTCCAGCGCGGGATCGGCATGCCGCAGGCCGGCACCCAGGGCGACCAGCATGAAGGGTATGGTGGCCACGGTATGCGCCAGGACCACGCCCAGGGTCGTGTTCACCATGCGCAGGGCGGACAGGTGCATGTACATGCCCAGCCCCAGCACGACCACGGGCACCAGCATGGGCGCCAGGGAAACCAGTTCCAGCACGCGCCGCCCGCGGAAATGTCCGCGCGCCAGGGCGTACGACGCAGGCAGGGCGATCAGCAGCGACAGGACCGTTACGCAGCAGGCGACCAGCAGGCTTTGCAGGGCCGATCCCCACCATGCCGGATCGCCCAGGAACTGGCGGAACAGCGCCAGCGAGAACTCCTTGGGCGGGAAGCTCAGCTCCTGCGCGCCGCCGAAGGAGATCGGGATGACGACCAGGCTGGGCAGCAGCAGGAAGAGATAGCCCGCCCATGCGGCGGCGGCGCCCGCCAGCCGCCAGCCGTGGCGCGCGGTGAACAGCGGGGAGGGGGGAGTATCGGGGCGGTTCATGCGAACGTCGTCTCCCGGTCGCGCTGGACCCGGATCAGCATCGCGATCAGCAAGGCCGAGATGGCCAGCAGCACGAAGGCGATCGAGGACGCCAGGTTCCAGTCCAGTGTCTGGCGCGTATAGAAATCGATCAGGTTGGCCAGCATCATGTCCTGCCGCCCGCCCAGCAGCGCTGGCGTGATGTACATCCCCATGGACAGCGTCAGGCACATCAGCACGCCGGCGCATACCCCCGGCAGGCTGAGCGGCAGCGTGATGCGCGTAAAGATGCGCCATTGCCCCGCGCCCATGATTTCAGCGGCCAGGTGCAGGTTGCGGTTCTGGTTGACCAGGCTGGCCATGACGGGCAGCACCATGAAGGGCAGAAGGTAGTTGGTCATGCCCAGCACCACGCCGACGCGATTGAACAGCAGCTCGACATGCCAGGCGCCCCCCGACATCCATCCCAGCAGCTGGTTCACCAAACCGCTGCTTCCCAGCACGATGGTAAAGGCGTAGCTTTTGACCAGGATGCTGGTCCAGAAGGGCAGCATCACCATGATCAGGTAGGGCGCGCGGCGGCGCGGCGACATGGCCGCCAGGTGCATGGCGATCAGGTAGCCCAGCACCAGGCTGGTCAGCGTGGCCAGCACGCTGATGTGCAGCGTGGTGCCCAGCACGCGATGGATCAGCGTGCCGTTGACCACCTCGGCATAGCCGCGCAGCGTGTAGCCGTGGTCGTAGATGCTGGACCAGCCCACCCGGCCCAGCGGCAGCAGGAAAAACAGCAGCAGCAGCGCGCAGAGGGGGGCCAGCAGGACGACCACGGTCCTGGTGCTGAGGGTGTGGGGCATGGGGTGACAGGCCCTAGATCAGCAGCCACTCGGTGAAGCGGCGCTGCAGCTTGTCGTAGTTCTCGCCCCACCAGGCATCGTTGATGATGACGGCGTCCGGGCTTTTCATATCGGGCATGCGCGCGCGCGCCGCGGCGCTGACCTGCTCGGCGGCCCCCGCGACGTTGGGCGAGAACTCCACCAGCTCGCAGAACGCCGCCTGGCGGTCCGGCCGCAGGCAGAAGGCGACATACCGCATGGCATCCTGGATGTGCTTGCCGCCCTTGGGCACGGCCAGGTATTCCAGGCTGTTCAGCGTCTGGCGCATGGACATGGCCACCGACGAACCGGCGCGCTGCGCGGGCAGCACGCGGCTCAGGTAGCTGTAGGAGAAGTCGATCTCGTTGCTGGTCAGCAGGGACACGGTCTCGGGCGTGGTTTCGATCCACTTGCGTACCGCCGGCTTGATGCGGTCCATCGCCTTGAAGGCCCGTTCGACGTCCAGGGGATACAGCTGGGCGGGCGGCACGCCGTCGGCCAGCAGGGCCATCTCCAGGTTTTCGCTTACCCGCGAACGCAGTCCGCGGCGTCCCGGAAAGCGCTTCAGGTCCCAGAATTCGGCGAAGGTCGCCGGATGCTTGCCGTCGGGGAATTTCTTGGGGTCGTAGGCGATGCCGCCGGCATAGGAATAGGTGCCCACATGGTCCTTGCCGGCCGGCTGCAGCAGCTTGCCGGTGTCGACGATGCCGGTGTCGATGGGCGTCCACAGGCCCTGGCGGGCACCGGCCATGATCTGCGGCCCGATACTGTCGAACACATCCCAGGATACGTTGCCGCTGTCGACCTGCACCTTCATCCGGGTCAGGTCCGCGTTGTTGACCAGCGTGACCGGCACGCCGGTCTCTTTGGCGTAGGGTTCGGCATAGGCTTGCCGCACCGCCGCTTCATACGCGCCGCCCCAGCAGGTCACGCTGATGCCCCGGCCCTGCGCGCGCAGCGGTAGCGCCGTGCCCAGCGTGGCCATGCCGGCCATGGCGGCGCCGGCCTTCAATAGGGCGCGGCGCGATAGGCCGCGGCCCTGGCTTTGCAGATCATGCTTTTTCATGTCGACCCCCTTGTTCCGTTCACTGCGGTTACGGATGGCGCTGCATCGCCGGATCACGAAGCGATCCAGACCGCCTTCCAATCCATGTATTTGTCGAAGGCATGCAAAGACTTGTCTCGTCCGAAGCCGGACTGCTTGAAGCCGCCGAACGGCGACGACATATTGCCACGGTCGAAGCAGTTGACCCAGACAACGCCCGCGCGCAAATTCTGCGCGGCCCGATGGGCGCGTCCCACATCGCTGGTCCATACCGCGGCCGCCAGTCCGTAGACGGTATCGTTGGCGACGCGGATGGCGTCGTCGAAACCGGCCACGGTAATGGCGGACAGCACGGGCCCGAAAATTTCTTCCTGGGCGATCCGCATGTCGTTGCCTACGTCGCCGAAGACGGTGGGTTCGATGAACCACCCGCCGCTGTCGACGCGTGCGGGTTTGCCACCCAGGACCAGCCGCGCGCCGTCCGCGCGGCCGGCGTCGATATAGGACATGACGCGTTCGTGCTGGGCCTGGCTGACGATGGCGCCCATGCGGGTGGCGGGGTCCAGCGGATCGCCGGGCACCAGTTCGCTGGCCACGGCCGCGATTTTTTCCAGCAGGGCGTCGCGGATGGGCGCTTCCACGATCAGGCGCGAGCCGGCATTGCATACCTGGCCGCTGTTG
Organism: Bordetella genomosp. 11; assembly: GCF_002261215.1. Lineage (NCBI taxonomy): Bacteria > Pseudomonadati > Pseudomonadota > Betaproteobacteria > Burkholderiales > Alcaligenaceae > Bordetella > Bordetella genomosp. 11. The sequence goes on from NZ_NEVS01000001.1 coordinate 473,600, forward strand.
CTGAAGATGCCCAGGGCCACGGCGCGCGCCGCGGCATCCAGGTCCGGGCAATCGGCCAGGACGATATGCGGGCTTTTGCCGCCGCATTCCAGGCCGATGCGCTTGATGTTGGACTGGCCGGAGTACTGCATGAACAGCTTGCCGACCTCGGTGGAGCCGGTAAAGCCGACGGCATCCACGTCCATGTGCAGGCCCAGCGCGCGGCCGGCGGTCTCGCCATAGCCCGGAACGACATTCAGCACGCCCGCGGGCAGGCCGGCTTCCATGGCCAGTCCCGCGATGCGGATGGCGGTCAGCGGCGATTGTTCGGCGGGCTTCAGGATGACCGAATTGCCGGCCGCCAGCGCCGGCCCCAGTTTCCACGACGCCATGGACAAGGGATAGTTCCAGGGCACGACCGCGGCAACCACGCCCAGCGGTTCGCGCATGATCATGGTCGTCATATTGGGGGCGGTGGGCGCCATCTCGCCGTACAGCTTGTCGATGGCTTCGGCATACCACTGGATGCAGGTGGCGGCGCTGACGATGTCGCCGTTGTAGGCGTTGGCGATGGGCTTGCCGACATCCAGCGATTCCAGCAGCGCCAGTTCCTCGCGGTGCGTCATCATCAGCTCGGCGAGCTTGAGCAGGATCTGCTTGCGCTCGGCGGGCGCCCGGCGCGACCACACTCCGGACTCGAAGGCGCGGCGCGCGCTTGCCACGGCGAGATCGGCGTCTTCTGCATCGCAGGCGGCGATCTGGGCGATGACCTTGCCCGTCGCCGGATTGACGGTGGGGAAGGTCTTGCCGGACAGCGCGGGGCGGTATTGCCCGTCCAGGAAGGCTCGCCATTCAGGCTGGCAGCGCGCCGCGCGCGTTGTCCACGCCTCTTTTCCGGGGATGTTCAAGGGCCGTTCCTCCCATGTGGCGTCGCGCCTGGCGCGATCGGAATGCATTGCAGTGTAGGAAGGTCGGCTCATAATATCCAATACAGCTTTGGCAGCTTCTTCCTTCCAAAAAGTTATGGATATTGGATATGCTCAACGTGCGTCACCTGGAAATCTTCCGTAGCGTCGTCCAGACCGGTTCGGTGTCCGCCGCGGGGCGCATGCTGTATATCTCGCAGCCCGCGGTCACCAAGACGCTGCGGCTGCTGGAGGGCGAGCTGGGCCTGACGCTGTTCCAGCGCGTGAAGGGACGGCTGGTGTGCACGCCAGAGGCCGACGCCCTGATGCCGGAAGTGGAACGCCTGTTCGGCAGCGTGGAATCGGTACGCCAGGCGGCGCTGGAGATCCGGCAGGGTGTGCGGGGCCGGATCAGCGTGGCGTCGGTCTCCACGATATCGATGTCCGTGGTCGCCCAGGCGGTCCACGTCTTCCACCAGCGGCATCCGCAGGTCCAGTTCGACGTGCGCGCGCTGCCCACCCGCCACGTGATCGAGTATGTGGGGACCAGCCAGGTCGACATGGGCATCGTGGACGTGCCCACGCCCGCCGCTTCATTGGAAGCGGAGGAGATCTGCAAGAGCGAAGTCGTTTGCGTGCTGCACCGCGATCATCCGCTGGCGCGGCATGCCAGGCTGACGCCCGAGCTGCTTGCGGGGTGGCCGATCATTACCTTCGCCGACGATACGTTTACCGGCTTCCGGTTGCGGGAAGCCTACCGCGAGCGCGGCGTGGCCTACGAGACCGCGCTGGTGTCCAATAGCACCGCCACGCTGTGCGCGATGGTGGAAGCCTTGAACGCGGTCGCGCTGGTCGACCACTTCATCCTGATGACCGGGGCCTTTCCGCAGTTGGTGATGCGGCGCTTTTCCCCTCGTATCGACATGCGGCCGCGCTTTCTGTTTTCCCCGATGCGGCCGCGTTCGGCCATCGTGGCCCAGTTCGCCGATGAAATCCGCGACGCGGCGCGCGCGGCGGTCCGGCGGCTGTCGCGCAGCGGTTAGCGGGGCGCTCAATCAAGGAGAAAGGAGGGGCGCCGCCGCCCGTCGCCGGGTCCGGCCGAATCGCGTGGCGCGACTTGGAATACAATATTGATTGCTCCTCAAGTAGCTTTACAAGTCCGTGCCGGCTCGCGCGGGCGAAAGAGAGCGGATAGTGTGCATGCCCGCCCTTGGAGTGGGCCAAAGGCGGGACGACATCCAAACAGAAGGGTGCGCCAGGCGGCGGGCGGCGACAATCCGCGCGCCATGCCGGGGGAGGCGCGCCAGGCGGGACTGGAGGAATCAGGTTGGATATCAAGAAAACGGCGACGAAACTTCGTGGCGGGATCAAGCCGGCGGCGGCGGGCAAGACGGCCGGCGCCAGGACAAAGGGCAAGGAGGTCACCAAGCCTTCCGTGAAGGCGCGGGCGCGCGCGGAAGCGGCCGATGCGGCGCGGGATCCGCTGCGGATAGGCTCGAAGTTGAAGCACGCCCGGCTACTGCAAGGCTATACGCTGAAGGAGCTGGCCGATATCGTCGAATGCTCCGAAAGCATGCTGTCCAAGCTGGAGAACGACAAGCTGGCCTCTTCCATCGGCTTTCTGCACCGGCTGGCGAATGCGCTGGGCACCAGCATCGCGGAACTGTATTCCGCGGAGGACACCTTGTCCGGGCCGGTGCACGTCTTCCACGCCAGCCGGCGGGCGCGCAGCGTTGCCGATCCGGACGCGCTGGACCAGGGGGTGCGGTTCGAGCGCATCGTGCCGATCGACCGCAATGGACTGCTGCAGGCGCTGGTCCACAGCATCCCGCCCGGCGCGCGCAGCGGCGACACGGTCAGCCATGCCGGGGAGGAGCTGGGCTACATCATCGAAGGCGAAGTCGAAGTGACGGTCGACGGCAAGAGTTATGTCGTGCGCCAGGGCGATTTGATTTTCTTCCCCTCTTCGTTGCCGCATGGCTATTGCAACAAGGGCGACAAGATGGCGCGCATGCTGAAGGTGAACACGCCGCCGTCCTTGTAGATGCCGTGGCGGGCGCATCCGTCGTCGCGACGGCGGATGCGCCGCTCGGCCTGGACTCGGTATAAACTTGACGGACTATAAAGTCTCTTGAGTATCCCGTGTCCCTCGACTGTGGAAACGCCAGGTACGCAAGGGCATGCGCCCTTCTGTTCGGCCAGAGCATCAGGGTCCCGGAACTGACAGGAGCCTTGATTGTCGACGAAGCCTGATGCCGCCGTTGCGGGCAATGCAGATGAAGCACCCGCGGGGACCGTCCCCTGGCGGGAAAACTATGTCCCTTACGCGATCTCCCGCGTGTTGTCGGCGGTGGGATTCCAGGGCATCGGGATCGCGCTGGGCTGGCTGGTGTACGACAGGACGCACAGCGCGTTCTACCTGGGCCTGATCGGGCTCTGCCAGTTCCTGCCGATGGTGGTCCTGACGCTGGTCGTGGGCCACGTGGCGGACCGCTTCGACCGTCGGCGCATCGCACTGGCCGCGCAGAGCGTCAAGGCCATCGTGGCAATCGCCCTGAGCTGGGCAATCTGGTCGGGCGGCCTGAGCGTGCCCCTGATCTTCGTTTCCGTCGTCGTCCTGGGGGCGGCGCAGGCGTTCGAGCAGCCGACCATGCAGTCGCTGGTGCCCAGCATCGTGCCGCCGTCGGCCTTGCAGCAGGCGCTGTCGGTCACGACGGCGCTGTCCCAGACCGCCACCATCATCGGGCCCGCCTTGGGCGGCCTGGCCTACGGTATCAATCCGCTGGCGCCCTTCCTGCTGTCCTCCGTGATGTTCGTCGTGGCCAGCATGTGCGTGATGTCCATCAAGACGGTGCGCGGCGGTTACAACCGCGGGCCCGTCACCTTGAGCTCCGCGTTCGCGGGCGTATCGTTCATCTTCAACCGGCCGGTCATGCTGGGCGTGATCTCGCTGGATCTGTTCGCGGTGCTGCTGGGGGGGACGACCGCGCTGCTGCCGATATTCGCGCGCGACATTCTGCAGGCCGGTCCCTGGGCGCTGGGCCTGCTGCGCTCGTCCTCCGCGGTGGGGGCGGTGTTGATGTCGCTGTTCATCGCCCGCGTCCCGCTGAAGACGGGCATAGGCATGAAGATGCTGGCCTCGGTGGCCGTGTTCGGCGTCGCGACGATCGTGTTCGCGCTCTCCAGCAATATCGCGCTGTCCATCGTGGCGCTGGCGGTGCTGGGCGCCGCCGACACCATCAGCATGGTGGTGCGCATCACACTGGTGCAGCTCTTGACGCCGGACGAGATGCGCGGGCGCGTGAACGCCGTCAATTCGCTCTTCGTCGGCACCTCCAACCAGCTCGGCGAGTTCTACTCCGGCACGCTGGCGGGCTTCGTCGGCCCGGTGGCGGCGGGCGTGATCGGCGGCGTCAGCACGATCGTCGTGGTGGCCCTGTGGCTGCGTCTGTTTCCCGACTTGCGCAAGGTCAAGACACTGGCGGGGTAGGCGCCGCAACCCCCCGCCCGTGGGTGTGCGATGCGCTCCGGGACTATGCCTCGCGACACGGGCCCCGGGGCGCGGCGGGCCTACGACGCCACCGTGATCTGCGTGAAGTCCTGGTACCAGCTTTCCGCCTGCACGAAGCCTTTTACCTTCTGGCTCATGGCGCGCGGGTTCAGGTCGTGCACCGCGAAGATATTCGGCGCGTCGTCCACCACCTGCGCGTGGGCGGCGGCCAGCTTGGCGTCCTGGTCGGCCTGGGTGAAGGCGGACAGGGCCTCGGTCAACAGCTGGTCGACCTTCGCGCTGCTGTAGCGCCCCCAGTTGCCGGTGCCCCCGCCGTCGCGGTTGAAGCAGTTGGTGTAGAACTGCGTGGGGTCGCCGAACGGTTGGCCATGGCAGATGACGTCGTAGTGGGGTGCCCCGTTCACGCCGGGGACCTGGCGCATCGCGGTCAGCACCGAACCCCAGTCGGCGACGACGAGGTCGACCTTGACGTTCAGTTCTTCCAGGCTTTGCTGCATGAACTGGCCCATGGGCAGCGGTACCATGTTGCCCGAGCCGGCGGTCGGGATCAGGGTCCGTAGCGTGATGGGTTTCTTGCCCGGGCCGTAGCCGGCATCGGCCAGCAGCGCCTTGGCTTTGTCGGGATCGTAGTTGTAGATCTGCGTCGGCTTGCCGAACAGCTTGTAGTCCTGGTCGTACAGGCCGATGGCCGGCGTCGCCGTGCCGCTGAGCAGGCCGACCATGCTTTCGCGGTCCAGGCCGTAGTTCAATGCGCGCCGCACGCGCACATCGCGCAGCGGGCCGGGATCGGCGCAGTTCAGCACGAAGGACCACAGGTGCAGATAGGGCTTGGTGACGACGTTGAAGCCCGCGCTCTTCAGGGCCGGAATGGAATCCGGATCGGGGAATTCGATCCAGTCGACCTGGCCCGAGCGCAGGGCGGCGACGCGCGTGTTGGAGTCCGCGATGGGCATCAGTACGAAGCGATCGAGTCTGGAGATGTGCTTGGGATCCCAATAGCCCTGGTTGGGCACCAGTTCGATGGCCACGTGGGGCGTGACTTTCACGACCTTGAACGGGCCGGTGCCCGAGGGGTTGGAGCGGAAGGCAAGCCAGTCCTTGCCCAGTTTTTCGTACTGGCGCGGGCTGACGATGAACAGCCGCGACAGGTGATAGGGAAGCAGGCTGAAAACGGTTTTGGTGCGGATGGCGAACTGCGTATCGGAGACCTTTTCATAGCCGGCGATGATGGCCGCGTAGGCGCCGGCATAGGTGGGCGCCAGCTTGTCGTAGTGCGGCGCGTCGCGGTTCAGCTGGCGGTCGAAGTTCCAGACGATGTCGTCCACGCTCAACGGCGACCCATCGTGAAAGGACACGCCCTTGCGGATTGTGAATAGCCAGCGCTTGTTATCGGCGGGGTCGACGTGCCATTCGGTCGCCAGCCCCGGGATCAGATCCGGCGGGGTCTTGGTGTTCGCAAAATCCCATAGGACCAGCGCGTCGAAGATCGGATACCCAGCGAAGCGGCCGCCTTCGCTGCCGTTGTCGGGCATGCCGTTGGTCAACGGCACGTCCGTGGTGGTCATTGCGACCCGCAACGTGCCGCCGCCGGCCCCCTGCGCGAAGACGCTGCCGGGCCTTCCCGCCGCGAGCAGCGCGGCGCCGGCGCCGGCGAGCTGGAGCGCGTTCCGGCGTGTGATCGTTCCCATGTGATTCTCCCTTGGCCGGGACGCGCGTGCGTCCGGCTTAGTGCTTTTGTGAAGCCCCGGGCCCGGCCCGGCGCGTGAAGACCGCCGCTTGCGGGCAAACGATCCGATGGATGCGCCAGGCCGTCAAGTTCCTTGATTAATAATTAAGTATGGTGCGATGCGCAAGAGGTATTCGCCCTAGTCGGTTTTTATCCACATATGCGCACAAGCCCGGTGCGGTCCATGTGCGTGCATGGTGCGGCTGGCGCACCAATCTGTTCCAGAAGCGCAAGGCCGGCAAAAACGCCAGGAAAGTCACTTGACATGGCGTCAAGTCATGCGACAGGATAGTCTCACCCGTCGGTCATCGCGCAACGCCGGGCGATCCCGGATCCCCAGGACGGGATGTTGATTGGCTGACCAGCGGCCCGCGCGCCGCGGCGAGGAAACAGACGATGAACGATATGCATGTCAACGTGGATCCCGCGGCTGCCGCGGTGGGACAAATCGCAGGGACGCCGCCCTTCCAGCTGGAAGAGGCGACGATAGAGACGCTGCAGGCCGCGATCCAGCGTGGCGAGATCACGGTGGTCCAGATCGTGCAGCGGTATATCGACCGTTGCCGTGCGTTCAACGGCGTGTCCAGCATGCTGGTGACGGAAGACGGCAAGCCCGTGCCGGCCGCGCCCGGCGCGGTGCGCGCCGGCGCGCCGCTGGCTTTTCCGACGCGGACCGTCCCGGTGCGCGACTATGTGCCCGACTACGACAAGTACAAGGGTGTGCCGCTGGAGTTCGGCCGCATGGAGCCGACCGCGTCGGACCCCAGCGTCATGCAGCAGTACGGCATGATCGTCGGCATCCCGAATGCGGGACAGGTGAATGCCTTGTCCACGCTGAATATCCGCGGCGAGCGATCGACGGTCTGCAAGGGCGAGTTCGACAAGCACCCGTCCCTGGGCCCGCTGCCGCCGGGCGCGCCGCCGATGTGCGAATTCTTCCGCCACTATCCCGATGCGCTGGAGCGCGCCGCCGAGCTGGACGCCGAGTACGGCACCCATCCCGACCTGGAGAAAATGCCGATGTACGGCGTGGTCTTCTCGTTCAAGGACCCGTTCGATACCAAGGATATGCATTCCATGGGCGGCGCCGACGCCGCCTACGATATCGATGTGCCCGCGCGCGACCATATCCTGGTGGAGCAGCTGCGCAAGAAGGGCGCCATCATCTTCGCCAAGTCCGTCAGCACGGAATACAACGGCCGCGCCGGCGACCCGGGTGGCCGCCACAAGCCGGAGAAAGTGCTGGTTTCCACGCTGGGATACCAGCGCACGACCTGGGGCGGCAATCCTTCCAATCCCTACGACACGACGCGCTCTGCCTCGTTGGGATCCAGTTCGGGTTCGGCGCTATCGGTCAGCGCCAACCTGTGCATGATCGGCCTGGGCGAGGAAACGCGCGCGTCCACCCGCGGTCCCGCCAACCACAATTCCGTGGCGCTCATCCTGCCGCATAAAGCGCTGATCGGCTTCGACGGCGGCGCCATCGGGGCCGACATCCACAACGACCGCACCGGCATCCACGCACGCAAGATCGGCGATGCCGCCAAGGTGCTGGACGCCTTGAAGGACCCGGTCGAAGGCTACTACGACCCGCGCGACCCGTTCACGACCGTGCCGCGTTCATCGGCGCTGAGCACGCCCTATGCCAGCCACGTCTACAAGTCGAAGTCGCTGAAGGGCAAGCGCATCGGCATCGTGCGCGAGTCCATGTTCTGCCTGCCCGACGACGTCGCCGCGCGGCCCATCACCACCGCCGCCGCGCGCGAGGTCAAGGAAATACTGGGCAGGCAGCTGGGCGCCACGCTGGTCGAGTCCGCGCATGCGCACTGGACGCCGGATCCTGAAGTCGAGCAGATGACGGTGGACTTCAGCAAGGCGCTGGCGCGCCTGGTGCCGGTCTTCATGCCCGACATCCTGTTCCGCGTAACGGAGCGCGGCGAACCGGTGTTTCCGGATTTCGCGGCGGCGATCCGGCGCACGGAGTTCCAGCCCGGCAAGTTCTTCGGCACGGGCACGATGAGCCCCATCGACTACATGGTCGAGATGGCCGAAGGCCGCATCGCCCCGCCCGGGAACCTGGACATCATCACCGTGCAGCACCAGGCCGACTCGATGGCGTTCCGCTTTCACATCCCGCAGTACCTGACGCGCCGCGCCGAGGATTGGAAGAAGCTGGGCTTTACGGAAACCGTGGTGGACTTCCCGACGCTCAATGCGCGGTCGAAGTTCTGGGGCGATGACCAGCGCGCCGCGTTCAAGAACTGGGAGGAAGTCGTCGACATGCGCAATCCGCTGGACGAACGCCAGGGCGTGAACGAACGGCTGATGTTGCGCGAGCTGCTGCGGCGCGTGGACATGATGGTGATCCTGGAGAACCGCCTGGACGGACTGGTGCGGCTGCATACGCCGTATCCGCCCGGCAAGATCGGCGGCGCCCCGTATCCGGGCGTCTCCGGCACGCCGCGCAACGAATCCGCCTATGGCCCGAACGCCGGCTTGAGCGAGATCCTGATCCCGGCGGGCTATGTCGACGAGGTCTACGACTACACGTTCAAGCTCAGCGACGATGGCACCCGCTACGTGCCGCAGCCGTCCGCCACGCCGACGCCGGTGCCGGCGCCGGGCATGCCGTTCTCGCTGGTGTTCCGCGCCGAGCCGGGCAAGGAGGATCTCATCCTGGATATCGCCTCGGCATACGAAGAGGCGTCCAGGCGGCGCGTGATGCCGCCTTCCTTCGGCCCGTTGCCGTAAGGCGGCGGTGGTAGCGGATCGCGTGCACAGGGAGGTAAGGCATGGCCAGGCTGGATCGGGAACCTGAACGCGGCGGGCCGGCGCAGCCGCTTCTGCTCGTCAAGGGGCTGGTAAAGCATTTCCCGGTCGGCTCGGTCCTTGCCGGCGGCCGCAAGCTGGTGCGCGCCGTCGATGGCATGGACCTGAGCGTGCAGAAGCAGGAGACCCTGGGTATCGTCGGCGAATCCGGTTGCGGCAAGTCGACGTTTTCGCGTCTTCTCATGTCGCTGCTGGCGCCGACGGCGGGAGAGATCATCTTCGACGGCGACCCGGTGGGCGGCTATCGGGGGATCAGCCTGAAGGAGTACCGCCGCCAGGTGCAGATGGTGTTCCAGGACAGTTATTCGTCCCTGAACCCGCGGCTGACCATCGAGGAGTCGATCGCCTACGGTCCCATCGTCCACGGCGTGGGCCGCCGCGAGGCGCGGGACCGGGCGCGCGACCTGCTGTCCGCCGTGGGATTGGCGCCCCGGCAGTACGCGCGGCGCTTTCCCCATGAACTGTCGGGCGGCCAGCGCCAGCGCGTGAACATCGCGCGGGCGCTGGCGTTGCGGCCGCGCCTGATCATCCTGGACGAACCGGTGTCGGCGCTGGACAAGTCGGTGGAGGCCCAGGTGCTGAATCTGCTCATGGACCTGAAAGAGCAGTTCAGCCTGACCTATCTGTTCATCAGCCACGACCTGAATGTGGTGCAGCACGTGGCCGACCGCGTGCTGGTGATGTACCTGGGCAAGGTCGTGGAGCTGGGCCCGGCCGATTCCATTTTTGCCGCGCCGGCCCATCCTTACACCCAGGCGCTGATGGATAGCCGTCCGTCCATGGACCCCGCGCGGCGGCGTACCGAGCCGCCGCTCAAGGGCGACCCGCCGAATCCGATCGAGCCGCCCTCCGGCTGCCGCTTCCATACGCGCTGCGCTATCGCCCGCGAGCTGTGCGCCGCCACCGCGCCCGCCCTGACCGGCATCGGCCACTCGCGCGAGGCCGCCTGCCATGCCGCGATACCGGGCAGCGGCTTTCCGCAGAGTGAACGCTGGGCGGCAACGATCACGCCGGCCCGCCATGCCGGAGGCCCGTCATGACCAGGCAAGCCCTGATCCGGGCCCGCGACCTGCACGTCAGCTTCGTGTCCCGCGACGCGACTGTCGCGGCGGTCAACGGCATCGACCTGGACCTGAACGAGGGCCAGGTGCTCTGTGTGCTGGGCGAAAGCGGGTCGGGCAAGTCGGTGACGCTGCGTGCGTTGATGCGCCTGAACCCGAGGTCCAAGACCGTGATGCGCGGCGAGTTGACCGTGGCGGGCCACGACATGATGGCGCTGCCGGAATCCAGTCTGCCCGATGTGCGCGGCAAGGTCGTATCGATGATTTTCCAGGAGCCGATGACGGCCCTCGACCCGGTCTTTCCCATTGGCCGCCAGATCGTCGAAACCATCGTCCGGCACGAAGGCCTATCGAAGGCCGAGGCGCGGCAGCGCACGCTCGATCTGCTGGATTTGGTGCAGATCCCCTCGGCAAGGATGCGCCTGAACGCCTATCCGCACGAACTGTCGGGCGGCCTGCGCCAGCGCGCCATGATCGCCATGGCGATTTCCTGCCGGCCCAGACTGCTGCTGGCCGACGAACCGACCACCGCATTGGACGCAACCGTGCAAATCCAGGTGCTGCTGTTGTTGCGCAGCCTGCAGGAGGAACTGGGCATGGGGGTGGTGTTCGTCACGCACGACCTGGGCGTGGCGGGCGAGATCGCCGACCGCGTGGCGGTGATGTATGCCGGCCGCATCGTCGAACAGGGCAGTGTGTCGTCCTTGCTGACCCAGCCGCTGCACCCGTATACGCAGGGGCTGCTGGGCGCCACCGTGCAGCCCGGCAAGCGCGGCGAGCGGCTGACCACCATCCCGGGTGCGCCGCCCGACTTGCGCAAGCCCATGCCGGGTTGTGCCTTCGCCCCGCGCTGTCCGCGCGCCGACGAGGCCTGCCGCGCCGCGGTGCCCGAATTTCACTATCCGGCGCCGGGGCGGGCGGTGCGCTGCATCAAGGTCATGGAAGCGGCGAGGGCGCCGTAGGGCGCCGCTCCGTCCCGCCAACCCGTCCGAGGAATACGAACGATGCTGTCCTATATCGCACGCCGCATTCTGTACATGGTGCCGATCGCGCTGGCGGTCAGCCTGGTGTGTTTCCTGCTCATACACCTGGCGCCGGGCGATCCCATCGCGGCCATGGTGCCGCCCGATACGCCGCCCGACGTGGTGGCGCAGGTGCGCAGCGACTATGGACTGGACCGGTCCCTGCCGGTGCAGTTCGGCCTGTGGCTGCAACACGTGGTCCATGGCGACCTGGGCATGTCGATCACGCGCGGCAGGCCCATCCTGCCGGATCTGATCGTGGCCAGCGGCAATACCCTGATCCTGGCGGTAACGGGCGGCATCCTCGGTTTCGTGCTGGGTTGCGTCCTGGGCGGTATCGCGGGGGTCTACCGCGGGACCTGGATAGACCGCGTGCTGCTGGGGGCGGCCGTCGCGGGCGTGTCGATCCCGCATTACTGGCTGGGCATGGTCCTGGTCATCATTTTTTCGGTGGCCCTGCATATGCTGCCGGCGATGGGCGCGGGACCGGGCACGTCCAGCGCATGGGCGTGGGACTGGGCCCACATCCAGTTCCTGATCCTGCCCGCGGTGACGCTTTGCGTCATTCCCGCGGGCCTGGTCACCCGCACGGTGCGCGGGCTGGTCAGCGACATCATGAGCCAGGATTACATCACCACCTTGCGCGGCAAGGGCCTGCGCTGGCACGGCATCGTCACGCATGTATTCCTGAATGCCGCGCCCACCGTGATCGCGGTCATGGGCCTGCAGCTGGCGAACCTGATGGGCGGGTCCATCCTGGTCGAGACGGTGTTCGCCTGGCCCGGCACCGGATCGATGCTCAACGATGCGATTTTCCAGCGCGATTTTCCGACGCTGCAGGCCGCCACGCTGGTGCTGGCGCTGTTTTTCGTCGTGCTCAATCTTGCCGTGGATCTTATCCAGACCGCGATCGACCCGAGGATCAGCCGCACATGATCGTCATCCCGAAAGACGCCGGCCTGCCGGTGGCCGCGGAAACGCAGGAATGGGAAGCGGAGAACAGCTACTGGCGCGGTGTCGCCCGGCGCCTGCTGCGCGATCGCACAACGCTGGTCTGCGGCGCCATCCTGATCGCTATCTTCATGGTTCTCGTGCTGGCGCCATGGATCGCGCCGTATGAGCCTAACGTAGGGCGGGCCATCCTGCGCCTGACGCCCATCGGCTTTGCCGGCCACCTGCTGGGCACGGACGAACTGGGGCGCGACATGCTGACCCGGTTGATGTACGGCGGCCGTTATTCGTGGCTGATCGGCATTTCGCCGGTGCTGATGGCGTTCACGATCGGCGGCATCCTGGGCGTCGTCGCCGGCTTCGCGGGCGGCAAGGTCAATATGGCGATCATGCGCGTCACCGATGTGTTCTATGCCTTTCCCTCCGTGCTGCTGGCCGTGTCGGTCAGCGGCATGATAGGCGCGGGCGTGCTGAACGTGATTCTGTCGCTGACCTTCGTTTTCATTCCGCCCATCATCCGCGTGGCCGAAAGCGTCACCACCGGCGTGCGCGACCTGGAATACGTCCAGGCGGCGCGCAGTACGGGGGCGGGCTCGCTATCGATCATCTTTACCCACGTATTGCCCAACGTGCTGGGGCCGGTTTTCGTCTATGCGACAGGGCTGGTCGGCCTGTCGATGATCGTCGCTTCCGGCTTGTCCTTCCTGGGATTGGGCGTGAAGCCGCCGGACCCGGAATGGGGGCTGATGCTCAGCAGCCTGCGCACCGCGATCTACAACCAGCCCCTGATCGCGACCTTGCCGGGCGCCTGCATTTTCGTCACCAGCATGTGTTTCAACTTCGTCAGCGACGGGTTGCGCACCGCCATGGACGTGCGCGCCTAGGACGCCCGCCGGACGGCATCGGCGTTACATGTTGCGCGTGCCATGGCGCCCCCGCGGAAGGCTATGATGGGCCTGGACGTCAGGGCCCCGCCGATAGAACAAAGGAGCGCGCGCCCGGGGGAATTTCGAGCCTTCGATCACCCATGGATTCGATCTACGCAAGATTGGCCGGCCTGTACGACGCGACGCCGGTGCTGGTTGCGGCGTACGACGCGCAGGACCGCCTGCGCTACGCGAACGCCGCCTTTCGTACCGCGTTTTTCATCGAAGAAGAGGAATGCCCGACGTGGGCGGAACTGATGCGGCGCAACCGCGCGGCGGGACGCGGCACCGTGATCGGCAATCCCGATTTCGAAAGCTGGCTGGTGTCGACCCAGGGCCGGCGCGGAAAGGCCGGTTTCCGCGCCTTTGAAACCGACCTTACCGACGGCCGCTGGCTATGGATGACGGAAGCCGTGCAGGCCGACGGCTGGATGCTGTGCATCGCCACGGACATCACCAGCCTGCGCGCGGATGACCGCTCCGTGCGGCAGGACCGCGATGTCGCCATCAAGGCCTCGTTGACCGATGAACTGACCGGTGTGTCCAACCGCCGGTTCCTGATGACGCGCCTGCGCGACATGCTGGACCCGCCGCGCGGCGGCGAGGCGCTGAGCACCCTGTGCCTGCTGGACCTGGATAACTTCAAGTACGTCAATGACGCATTCGGCCATGATGTCGGCGACCGGGTGCTGCGTCACTTCGCATTGTGCGTCCAGGGCCACTTGCGGCGGGCCGACTGTTTCAGCCGTATCGGCGGCGAGGAGTTCGCTTTGCTGCTGCCCGATACGGGGACGCAGGAGGCCATGCTGATCGTCGAGCGGATGCTCGCTATCGTGCGCCGCGCGCGGCCGCTGCCGGAGCGTCCCGACTTCGCCTACAGCTTCTCCGCCGGTATCGCCGAAATCCGGCCGGGCGACGATGCCAGCGCGATATTCGGGCGCGCCGACAAGGCCTTGTACGGCGCCAAGGTGGGCGGCCGCGATCGCATACAGCTGGCGGCATAGCGCCGCGCCCGACGAGGCATTGAACTGCCGGATGGCGGCGCCTATCGCCAGCCCAGCCGCCGCATCAATTCGGTGGCGGCTGCGCGCAGCAATGCCAGGTGGCGTTCCTGTTGCGCCTCGTCAAAGCGGAAGTGCGGCACGGTCAGCATCAGGTTGCCCCTGACCTGCCCTTCGCGGTCGAAGAACGGCACGGCAATGCCATGCATATCGGGCGCGCGTTCCGCGTAGCTGGTGGCATAGCCCTGCCTGCGTATCTGTTCCAGCGTATCGCGCAGTTCGGGAACGTCGAGCTCGCGGCCGTTCAGGGGGGAGGTGGCCGCCTGCCCGATGGCTTCGTCGATTTCGTCCTGCCGCAGGAAGGCGAGGATGGAACGGCCCGCCGCGCCCCAGGTGAGCGGTTGCAGTTGGTTGAGCGCCACGGTGTATCGCAGCGGGTGCGACGGCCAGGCGATATCGGACATGAAGATGCGCAGTTCCTGCCGGGACAGCAGCACCAGCATCGCCGTTTCGTCCGTCGCGTCGCGCAACCCGTGCAGCAATGGCGCCGCGAGACGGTTGATGGGCATTTCGGCGCTGAGCTTGCCGGCAACCCGGTAAAGTTCGATGCCCGGCGTGTACAAGCCTTCGGCATCCTGGTCGACGAAGCCCAGCGGCCTGCACAGCTTCAACAGGCGGTGCACGCTGCCGCGCGGCAGATCCAGCTCCCGGGCCAGTTCGTTCAACGGCCAGCGATCCCTGGCCGCGAAGGCGGACAGGATGCGCAGCACACGATTGACCGTTCCCGTGTCGGCCGGAGAGGCTACCTTGGTGACCATGGCATGGATTGTCGCTGTAATCGGCGCGTGAAGGATAACATTGCGGCCGGGCCCCGGCCTCTCGCCAGGGCCGCGCGCCAGGCCCGTGCGCAAGGCTGCGCCGGCGGCCACGCGCCGCAAGAAGCGGAGTTCCGCCGGACCGGGCGTTCCCTAGACTTCTGTCCATGGGCCCGGCCACGGCCCGCCCCGGATGGAGAACTGAAATGGCTTATGTGTTCAAGATCGTCGCAACGCCGGTAGGCAGGTTGAAGCTCGTTGCCAAGGGAAAGGCCCTGTCCGCCATCCTGTGGGAGAACGACAGGCCCGGCCGGGTGCGCCTGGGCGAGATGCGGGAAGACGCCGACGATCCCACGCTGCTGGAGGTCGAGCGCCAGTTGGGCGAATACTTTGCCGGCCGGCGCGATCGCTTCGACGTCCCGCTGGAATTCGACGGCACCGAGTTCCAGAAAAAAGTCTGGGGCGCGCTGTTGGAAATCCCGTATGGGCAGACACGCAGCTATCGCAGCATCGCCGAGCGCATCGGCCACGCGAAAGCCGTCCGCGCCGTGGGCGCGGCCAATGGCAGGAACCCGATCTCCATCATCGCGCCTTGCCATCGCGTCATCGGGGCATCCGGCAGCCTGACCGGGTTCGCCGGCGGGCTGGATGTGAAGGCGCGGCTGCTCGCCCTGGAACGCCGGACGGACACGCCGCCGGCCTGAGACCGCCGCGGCGCGGACCCGGCCCGGCTATCGGTTCGAAGCGATGCGTTCCTCGATATGCTGGGCACGCTTTGTGGACGCGGGGTGTGAACTCATCATGTCGCTCTTGCCGCCGTCCAGCTTGGCCAGTTTCTGGAACGCGGTCACCAGCCCCTGGACATTCAGTTTGCGTGACTTCAGCTGATCGTAGGAGTAGTCGTCGGCCGCGCTTTCCTGCGATTGCGAAAACTGCGCGTTGATGAATTTTTCCGTCAGGTCGCCCAGTTGCGAGGCGCTCAGCGCCGCGACGGCCGAACCGCCCGCGGCACCGGCCGCGTCGCGCGCGGCGGACACCGAATAGGCCGTCTGCATCGCCTTCTTGCTATGACCCAGTGCCACGTGGCCCATTTCGTGGCCAATGACGCCCAGCAACTCGTCATCCGTCATCATGTCCATCAGCCCGCTGTAGACGCGGATGCAGCCGTTGGCCATGGCCCAGGCATTGACGTCGTTGGTCAGGTAAACCTTGTAGTTCACCAGCTGGCCGTTGATGTTATTGCCCAGCTGCTTGCCGAGCTTCTGCAGGCGCGCGTCGTACTTGCTGCCCGCGGGTGCGATCTTGGACTGTTGATCGCTTTCCTTGCATGCCTTGTCCGATAGCGTCTTGATGTCCGCATCGCTCAGCGTGGCGGCCTGCAACAGCTTGCCGCCGGCGCCCAGGGCGCCGCCGATATCGAACGCATGCGCGTTGCCGGCGCAGGCCAGTATGGCGGCGACGGTCGCCGTCCGGCTCAAGAACTTCCGCATTGTTATTCCTTTTCGATTAACCCCCCCGGGGCGGAAGCGCCGATTCTAGAAACTTGTAGGGACATAGCTGCAAGGAACAACACAATTTTCTTAAAAACAATATTTTTTTACATTGGTTTTGAGAATTCCCGTATATCGGATCGTGCGCAACGGCGTAGCTTTCGGGTCCCGATTCCCGCGCCGTGCATGGCGTAAATACACTGGCATCACTTCTCTTTCGACAGGTGAACAACATGAGAATCCTCCTAGTCGGCGCCACCGGCTTCCTGGGCACCGCCATCGCGCGCGAGCTGCGCGACGATCATGAGCTCGTCCTCGCGAGCCGTTCGGACGCGACGCATCCCGTGGACATCCAGGACGACGCCAGCGTGCGGGCGCTGTTCGAGAAAGCCGGCCAGGTGGATGCCATCGTTTCCGCCACGGGGCATGTGCACTTCGGGCCGCTTGCCCGCATGACGGCCGAACAGTTCGATATCGGCCTGCAGGGCAAGCTGCTGGGGCAGGTGCGGCTGGCGCTGATCGGCCAGCACTATCTGCGCCCCGGCGGTTCGATCACGCTGACCACGGGCATCCTGACCGAGGCCGTCATTCGCGACGGCGTCAACGCGACCGCCGTGAACGCCGGCATAGAGGGCTTCGTGCGCGCCGCCGCCTTCGAATTGCGCGATGCGCGCATCAACGCGGTCAGCCCCACGCTGCTGCGGGAATCCAGGGATGCCTACGGCGCCAGCTTCCCGGGTTTCGAGCCTGTGCCCGCCAGCCGTGCGGCGCTGGCGTTCCGCCGCAGCATCGAAGGCATCGAAACCGGCCAGGTCTATCGGGTCTGGTGACGCCGGCCGCGCCGGCGTCGCGATGGCTCAGTCGTCCCGCGCCGCCGTCGTGCCGGCGGGCGCGCCTTTGCCGGTCAGGTGGTTCACGAACAGCTTGGCGGCCGTGGGCAGGGCCTGGAAAGAGCGTACGCATATCCGCAGCTCGCGCCGGGCCCAGGGTTCGTCGATGCGCAGGATGCCGATATCGAAGATGCGGGCATAGAGCGTGGCGATGTCCACCGGCAGCACGCCCAGGCCCAAGCCGGCGTTCACCATGAAGCACAGCGTATCGAAGCCCGTGACCTGGACCTTGACGCGCAGGGGACGCTCCAGCCGGTCCGCCGCATTGGCGACGATCTGATTGATGGCGCTGCCCGTATGCAGGCCGACGAAATCATGGGCCAGCGCATCGGCGAAGCGGAAATCCGGCGCGGCCAGCAGGGGATGGCCGGCGGGAGCGATCAGTGCCAGGGTGTCCTGGCGGTAGGGCAGGGCTTCCACGTCGCGGCCCGGCGGCATGCCGGAAAAAATGCCCACGTCGGCGGCGTTTTCCTGCACTGCTTTCAGGATGACGGGCGAGATCTTCTCTTCCAGCTGGAGCTGGATGTTCGGATAGGCCGCGGCGAAGGACTGGATGTCGCCGGGCAGGAACTGCGTCAGCGCGGAAATATTCGCGAAAACGCGGATGAAGCCGCGCGCGCCGCTGGCATATTCGCGCATCGAGACGGCAATGTCGTCCAGCTCGCGCAGCGCGCGCCGCGCCATGGCCGCCAGGGCCATGCCGGCGTTGGTGGGCTGGATACCCTTGTTGGTACGGACCAGCAGCTGCGTCTTGAGCTGCTCTTCCAGTTCGCTCATGCGCTTGCTCACTGCCGCCGCGGCGATATGCTCGCGCTCGGCGGCGGCGGCGATCGTTTTTTCCTCGATCACGCTGATGAACAGGCGCAGGGAAGTGGGATCCAGGTGCATGGGCAGCAGTATACGTCCGCGCACGCCGCCATCGCCTTGTGCGAGGGCTGTCCCCGTTGTGCCATCGCGCCCTGCGATGGCGCCATCATGAACCGTCGATTCCGCGCGGCACGGCCCGTTGCTAGACTGCCGCTTCCGGCGGAGAAACACCATCATGACATCTGCACATTCCGGCAATTCCACCCTGGGCCGCACCCCGGCCGACGACGCTTCCGGCGGCGCACAGAAGGCCGCCGTCCCGGCAGCGCACCCGCGGCTCTACATCCAGGAAGTCGCCCCGCGCGACGGTTTCCAGAACGAAAGCCAGTTCGTGGAGACGCAGGACAAGATCCGCTTCATCGACGCGCTGTCGGCCTGCGGCTACGCCAAGATCGAGGCGACTTCGTTTACGTCGCCCAAGGCCATCCCGGCGCTGCGCGATGCCGAGATCGTCATGCATGAAATCGCGCGGCATCCGGGCGTGGTGTACACGGCGCTGGTGCCGAACGTGCGCGGCGCGGAACGCGCGCTGTCCTGCCGGGTCGACGAGGTCAACCTGGTCATGTCCGTCAGTGAAACGCACAACCGGTCGAATCTGCGCATGTCGCGCGACCAGTCCTTCGCGCAGCTGTCCGATGTGATCGACGCGGTGCGTGGCAGCCGCGTGGCCGTCAATGTGTCGCTGTCGACGGTGTTCGGCTGTCCGATGGAGGGCGATATCGATCCGTACGAGGTATTCGAGCTGATGGATCGCTTCGCCCAGCGCGGGGTGAACGGCATCACGCTGTGCGATACCACGGGAATGGCCTATCCCAGCCAGGTGGAAGCGATATCGCGCAGGGCGAAGTCCCTGTTCCCGCAACTGGAACTGACCCTGCATTTCCACAATACGCGCGGGATGGCGCTGGCCAATACGATGGCGGCCCTGCGCGCCGGCGTGGACCGTTTCGACGCCTCGCTGGGCGGTATCGGCGGCTGCCCTTACGCGCCCGGGGCCAGCGGCAATGCCTGCACGGAAGAACTGGTGCACATGCTGCAGCTGGACGGCTATGACACCGGCGTGGACCTGGCCGGCATCCTGGCCGCCGCGGGGACCCTGCCGGCGCTGATCGGCCACGACGTGCCCAGCCAGATACTGAAAGCCGGCACGCGCGACAGGCGGCATCCGGCGCCCTGCCAATAATTCGGATTAAGATGCAACGGCCCTTGCGACGGCGCATGGTTCGGACAGGGCAATCCGCGATCCGTCCAGGATCCCCGCGCGGTACGGCGCGGGCATGCCGCCGGCCCCACTTGTGAGCAGTCGTCCACCATGAAATTCCACTATTCGCCTGGGTCCTGCGCGCTGGCCGTCCATATCGCGCTGGAAGAAGCGGGCGCGCAGTACGAGGCGCACCGTGTGCATTTCGACCGGCAGGAGCAGCTTTCGCCGGAGTACCTGAAGATCAATCCGCTGGGCCGGGTGCCGGTGCTGGAAACGCCGCGCGGCGTGCTGACCGAAGTGATCGCCATCCTGGGCTATATCGCCGCTGCGTATCCGCAGGCCGCGCTGGCGCCGGCCGACACCTTCGACATGGCGCGGATGATGTCCTTCAATGCTTTCCTTTCTTCCAGCGTCCATGTGGCCTACGCGCATTCCACGCGGGGCGCGCGCTGGTCGGACGATGCCGGCTGCCAGGCCAGCATGGCCGCGAAGGCGCCGGCCAACTACGCGGACCTGTTCAAAATGATCGAGACCCGCAAGCTGGCCGCGCCCTGGGCGATGGGCGAGCAGTACACCGTGGCGGACCCGTATCTGTACGTGATGACCCGGTGGCTGGCGCGGATGGACATCGACGTCGGCCGCTTTCCCGGCATCGCCGCCCATCATCGCCGCATGAACGAACGGCCGGCGGTGCAGCGCGCCTTGCAGGCGCAGGGCTTGTCCGCATAGGGGTACAAAGGCCCGCCCGCGCGTCCTAGTGCAGGTTGAACACCCAGCATCGCAGGCTTTTGCGCGCGATGCGGCTGTTCACCACGCGCACGCCCAGGAAGTACGGGTGACGGCTTTTCTTCAGTTCGGTACGCAGTTCGGGCGTCAGTTCGATGGGCGTCGGCGCGCTTGCCAGTTCGTCCGCCAGGTGGCGGAAGTTCAGGGCCAGGAAGCGATCGGCGCGTCGCGCGTGATTCAGCTCCGCGCCGTTCATCATGCGGCCGAAGATGGCGTCCCAGAAGCGTTCGAGAACCGGCGATGCGCTGGTGCGCGGCATGACCGGAAACTGGCACAGCTGGTTGAGCTGCGCGCGCAGGATCTCCTGCTCGATGGGCGTGGCGCTGTTCTTCAGCGCATCCGATAGCGACGACATCTGGGACTGCAACCGGCGGAACTGGCGCTTGACCGTCGCCGCGTCCACGGTCTGCGTGGCGGTCTCCGCGCGCGCGCTCCAGTAGTCGAGCAGGGTGGGAAATCCTTCCAGCTGCAGGATCGCCAGGCGATGCCGCAAATGCGTGTCGGCATGCGTATCGGCCAGGCGATCCAGCCATAGCGCCAAGGCGCCGATCGGCAGGGTGGCCGTCTCCGTCGCGCGCTGGCCGTCCGGCACGGTCTTCACCAGTTCGCGCAAATCGGGATCGGTGGCAAGCCTTCGCATCTCCGTCCATGCGTCCAGTTGCATGGACTCGCATAGCGGCGCGATGGCGGCCAGAACGGTCCTGCCGTCATGCGAGCAGGGGATGCGAAGATCGGCGAAGGGGGTATCGACGAATTCGGACATGGAGCGCTCCCATTTTTTGACAGCCGCATCCTGCGGATGCCGGCGGTTGGGCCTGCGCGTCGAGTCTCGCCTTTGCCCTGGCGATCTTCCGCAGTCAGGCATGCGCTTATCCTAGGGATCCGGGAACGTCCGGTGCTTTAGGTTTCGGTTGAAGCGTTTTGATTAGCGGTTCGAGATGCCGGACAATCGCGAAATGAAAGCGATCCCAAAATTGTCATTTCGGCCTGCTACGGCCGCGGATATACCCGCCCTGATGGCCCTGCGGAAACAGACCATGCTGCCCCATCTGCGGCGTGCCGGCGCGCCCAGCGACGACGATGCCAATCTCGCCAGGGTGAACTACAGGCTGGAGGACGCGCTGCTGGTGTACGACGGCGCGGAATTGGTCGGCCTTTTCAAGGTGGCGCGCGATGCGGGGGAATGGAAGCTGATACAGGTCCAGGTCGCCCCTGCCCGGCAGGGCCAGGGCCTGGGCGGCCATCTGGTGCGGGGATTGCAGGCGCAGGCCGCGCAGGCGGGCTGCGCCATCACGCTGGACGTCCTGAAAGGCAACCCGGCGCGGCGGCTGTATGAGCGCTGCGGATTCGCGGTGGTCGACGAAAACGCGCTGGAGCTCCGCATGCGCTGGGCGCCCTCTTGACGCAGGCGCCGCGTATCAGTGTTCCGGCACGGTCCAGAAGTACACCATGCGGCCGTCGATATTGAGCGTCTGTTCTGGCGCCCAATCGCCCATGTCGAAGGCGTGCGACACGATGCGCGTGCCGGGTTTCAGCTTAAGCAGCGTGGGCCGCAGCTTGAGGTTGAGCGACGGCAGCAGATACAGGCTGATCACCGTGGCCTTCGACAGGTCCTGTTCGAACAGGTCGCCCTGGATGAACTGTACCTTGTCGGCGACGCCCTCTTTTTTGGCGTTCGCGCGCGCTTCCTGGATGCGCTGCGGATCGATATCCACACCGACGCCGCGCGTGCCCAGGCGCTTGGCCGCGGTAATGGGGATGCGGCCGTCGCCCGAACCCAGGTCGTACAGCACATCGTTCGGGCCCACGCCGGCGACGTGCAGCATGGCGTCGACCACCTGCGGGGGCGTCGGCACGAAGATCACGTCGGGCGTGCGGGTCTTGGCGCCGGGGTTGGCCGATTGCGACCGCGCTCCGGGGGCTGCCGTCAGCAGAAGGGCGGCCGTCAAGGCCAATATCCATGAGTGCCGAAGTATGCGCATGATTCATGCTCCTGAAGGTACGTGGGTAGACAACGGGCCGAACGGCGATGCCCCCGCGCGGCCGTGCTATTCCGCCGGCAGGGTGGTGGCTCGCCCGCGATAGAGCAGCACCAGCACGCCCACCGCCAGCACGGCCAGGCCCGCAAAGGCGCCGACGCCGGTGTGTACGACGCTGGCGTAAAGCAGATAGGCGCTGGTGCCACAGAAAAGCAGCGGGGTGAAGGGATAGAAGGGCACGCGGAAGGGGCGGCGCCGTGCCGGCTCGCGGCGCCGCAGGACGAACAGGGCAATGCCGGTCAGCAC
Source organism: Bordetella genomosp. 11 (assembly GCF_002261215.1). Taxonomy (NCBI): domain Bacteria; kingdom Pseudomonadati; phylum Pseudomonadota; class Betaproteobacteria; order Burkholderiales; family Alcaligenaceae; genus Bordetella; species Bordetella genomosp. 11. The sequence goes on from NZ_NEVS01000001.1 coordinate 495,848, forward strand.
GAAGAAAAGCCAGAATACCGGCGCGGTGTACTCGACCATCGTGGCGAAACCGCTGCGCGTGGCCGCGCCCAGCGCGACCAGGGCCAGGGCAATCAGGCCCTGCGCGATCAGCGCGTTGGCAGGCGTGTGGTGGCGGGTGTCCCAGCGGCCCAGCATGCGGAACATGGGTTCGTCGCGGCCGAAGGCGTAGGTGGTGCGGGCGCCGGTCAATATCGTTGCATTGGCGGAAGTCAGCGCCGACACGGCGATCAGGGCGCTGATGATGCGTGCGCCGTTTTCCCCGAGCACGGCGCGCAGCGCGTCGGCGGCCACGGCATTGGAGGCCGCCACGCCGGCCAAACCGAGTACCTTGACGTACGCCAGGTTGACCAGCAGGTAGACCGCGGTCACCAGCGCCAGGCTCCAGAAGAGGGCGCGCGGCAGGTTGCGGCCCGGCCCCACGACCTCGGCGGAAACGTAGGCCGCTTCGTTCCACCCGCCGTAGGTCAGCATCACGAAGATCAGCACCAGGCCCCAGTTGGTGGCGGTGGGCATGCCGGGCGGCGCTACCGCCCCGCCTGTCGGTTCCCCGCCCAGCAGCAGGCCGGCGGCGATGATGAACAGCACGCCGCCGACTTCCAGGACGGTCAGGCAGTTCTGCGTCCATTTGCCGGCGCGCAGGCCGGCAAGGTTAAGCAATGTCAGCACGGCCACGGTCAGCGCCGCGTAGATCGCCGCCGAGTAGGTGCCCAGGTTCAGGATCTGGCTGGCGTAGTCGCCGAACACATAGCCCAGCAACGCGATCGAGCCGGTCGGAATGATGGTCAGCCGCGCCCAGGCGAACAGGAAGCCCGTTTTTTCGCCGAAGGCACGGCGCAGGTATTGATAATCGCCGCCGGCATCCGGATACGACGTGGCCAGCTCGGCGTAGCACATGGCGCCCGCCAGCGAAATGGCGCCGCCCACCAGCCACGCGATCAGGATGTGGTTCAGGCTGGCGGCATTGGCGGCGATCAGGGCCGGCGCGCTGAAGATGCCGGCGCCGATGACGATGCCCACCACCAAGGCCATGACGTCCAGTGTCGACAATAAAGGCGAGGGGCGGGCCGCCGGAGAGGACACGGACGGCGAAGCGGGGGGCTGCGTGGAAGAGGCGTCTCGCACGGGGGCTTCCATTGACCGGGGGGGAAACGGGCAAGGGCTGGATAAGACGACGCCTTACCACATTGCCAGCGATGGTAGCATCGCGATGCTTTCTTTTAAGCTTCCAGTCAGAAACAAATCGTTAGCCGGGTCGTCGCGAGACGTAATTGCGCAGCCGCGTGGGGCTTCATTGGGGGGGCTTCGTGGGGAGCTCAGGGGCCGCGGTCTCGGGCCATCTGCCGCGAACAGCGCTGTCCGCGCACGCATGAAAAAACGCCATGGCGGGTGCCATGGCGTTCCTGAGGCGACCTTCGTCCGGACGCTTTGCCTGTCCGGCGCCGTCCGGTGCGTCAGCCCAGATCGACTAATTGGGTATGTTCGACGGCCGGCGGGGCGGCGAAATAAGGGCTGACGAGTTCGCGCCATGTGGCGAAGTCCTCCGAACCGCGGAAGTCCACCGTGTGGTTTTCCAGGGTGGCCCATTCGACGAACAGGCGGTAGCGGTTGGGGAATTCCACCGACCGCTGCAGCGATACGCCGTGGCACCCCTTGGCGCGCAGGAACAGCGGCTTGGCCTTGGCAACGCCGGCTTCGAACGCCGCGTGCGTGCCGTCCTTGATTTCGATCTGCGCAATTTCGAGAAACATCGTTGCTCCTTGCTGATACGGCGGGCGTTCAGCGTTTGATGTGTTCCAGCGCCACCGGATTGGTCACGCCGGTTTCCGTCAGCGTGCGCGTCGCGTTGACGGACGCGTAGATCCACAGGATCTTCATCGGCTGCGTATCCGACATGTTACGAAAACGGTGCGACACATTGGGCGGAATCCATGTCGTGTCCATGGGTTGTAGCCGGTGTTCCTGGCCGTCGATATCCAGGATGGCGTCGCCCTCCAGCAGCACGACGCTTTCCTCGCAGTTGTGGCTGTGGAAGGGGATTTTGGTACCGGGCGCGAACTCGGTGATGCCGTTGATGAAGGCCGTGGCGCCGTCGCCGGCCGTGACCAGCGGGATCGTGCGGGCGCCGCCGCCGCGCTCGTAGGCCGTCAGTTCGGAGGGGCGGAAGATGCCCGGCTTGGGGCCGCCGCTCCGTGTTGTTTTGGATGTGCTCATGATGAAACTCCCGTGGCAAGCAGGTCCGCGGCGGCGTTCAGCGCGCGGGACCGGTCCAGACCGATTTTATGTTGGTGAATTCCTTGAGGCCGTAGCTGCTCAGTTCGCGTCCGTAGCCGGATTGCTTGATGCCGCCGAAAGGCAGGCGCGGATCCGATGCCACCGTGCCGTTGATGAAGACGGCGCCGGCCTCGAGTTCGCGCGCCAGCAGATCGGCGCGGGCCAGGTCGCCGGTCCACAGCGCGGCGCCCAGGCCGAATACCGTGTCGTTGGCGATGCGGATGGCGTCGGCGGCGTCCTTGCAGCGGATGATCGCCGCGGCCGGGCCGAATGTTTCGTCGCGGCCGGCGGCCATGTCGGGGGTGACGTGATCCAGCACGGTCGGCTCGAAGAAATAGCCCTTGCCGTCGCGCGGCGCGCCGCCCAGCAGCAGGCGGGCACCGGCGTCGACCGAGGCCCGCACTTGATCGTGCAAATCGGCGCGCAGGTTGTTGCGCGCCATCGGCCCGACGTCCACGCCGGTGTCGCGCGGATCGCCGACTTTAAGGGCGCGCGCATGCGCCACGAAGGCCTCGACGAAGGCGTCCGCGACCTGGGCCTCGACGATGAAGCGCTTGGCCGAAATGCAGCTCTGTCCGGCGTTGTGGAAGCGGGCCTTGACCGCGGTGCTGGCGGCAAGGTCGATATCGGCGTCGGCCAGGACCACGAAGGGATCCGAGCCGCCAAGCTCCAGCACCTGCTTTTTCAGGGCGGCGCCGGCCTGGGCGGCAATCGTGCGGCCCACCGGCGTCGAACCCGTGAAAGTGACGGCGGCGATGCGGTCGTCGGCGATCAGGCGCTGCACGCGGGAAGAGTCGATCAGCAACGTGGAGAACAATCCCGCCGGCGCGTCGGCGCGTTCGAATACCCCGGCCAGCGCCAGCGCGCACTGCGGCACGTTGTTGGCATGCTTGAGCACCGCCGTATTGCCCGCCAGCAGGGCCGGCGCGGCGAAGCGCATGACCTGCCAGAACGGGTAGTTCCACGGCATGACGGCCAGCACCGTGCCCAGCGGATCGAACACCACCTTGCTGTGGGTGGCGTTGCTGGTGACGATTTCCGGCGCCAGCAGGCGTTCCGCTTCGTTGGCGTAGAAGTCGCAGTTGATGGCGCATTTCTCGACTTCGGCGAGGGACTCCGTTATGGGCTTGCCCATCTCGGCGGTGATCAGCGCGGCGTATTCGGCCTTGCCGGCGCGCAGCGCGGCCGCCAGCCGGCGCAGGACGTCCTGGCGTTGCGCGAGGGTGGTGCGGCGCCAGTCGCGCTGGGCGGACCGGGCGCGCGCCAGCGTGGCGTCGATGACCGCGTCGTCATGCTCGTCGTAGGTGGCGAGCGTGGATTCGTCGAACGGATTGATGGAATGAATCATGACTACCTTCTTGACACAGGCGTGCCGTTACTCCGCCTGGATGTTGTTGTCGCGGATCAGTTTTCCGTAAACGGCATAGCCTTCGGCGGTGCGCTTGCCCAGCTCCTCGGGCGACGAGCCAACGGGGTTGGCGCCCTGTGCCGCCAGCTTGGCCTGGACTTCCGGCTTGGCCAGGACCTGCTTGATCGTGGCATTGAGTTTTTCGATGACCGCGGGCGGCGTCTTGGCCGGCGCCACGATGACGAACCACGAAGAGAACACGAAGCCCGGCGAGCCGGATTCCGAAATCGTCGGCACATTCGGCAGTTCGGCCATGCGCTTTTCCGACGAAATGCCCAGCAGGTCCACGCGCTTGCTATCGATCAGGCTCTTGGACGTCGCCAGCGCCTGGAAGGCCACCTTGGCTTCGCCGCTGGCCACGCCCATGGCGGCGGGGGTCGCGCCGCGATAGGGCACGTGCACCATGTCCAGCTTGTTCTTGGAGGCAAACAGCGCCATCGCGATGTGCTGCGGGCTGCCGATGCCGCCCGACGCATATTCGATGCGTCCCGGCGCCGCTTTCGCCGCGGCGATCAGGTCGCCGGCGTTCTTGTACAGGCCGGGCGTGGCGATCAGGCTCCATTCGAAGGTGGTGACCAGCGAGACGGGCGCGAAGTCCTTCAGCGGATTCCACGGCGTCTTGGACAGGTTGGGCACCATGGTCAGGATGCTGTCATTGAAGGCGCCGATGGTGTAGCCGTCGGGATTGGCCGTGGCCACGCGGTTGGCGCCGATGGCGCCGGCGGCGCCCGGCAGGTTTTCCACGATGACCGATTGGTTCAGCAACTTGCCCATCTCCTGGGCGACCAGTCGTGCGACATTGTCGACAGCGCTGGCGGCCGCCAGCGGGATGATCATGGTGATGGGGCGTTCCGGGTACTCGGCGCGGGCCTGCGGTGCCAGGCCGGCCACCAGACAGAGCGCCGCGGCGGTTTTCATCGCCGTCCGATATTTATTCCATGCCTTCACAGCTTTCTCCTCGGTCTTGTACGCGTTATTAAGCTCGCCGGCGCCACTCTAGGGATGGGGCCGTACCCTGTCCAATGGCGAATTTCTATTTCTTGCATCGAAAGCGGCCATAATTCGTTACGCTTACGCCTGTCCGCGGGGCAGGACGCCATGGGGCCGTTCCAGTCATGACCAACAAATCCGGAATCAAGCTACGCCAGCTGGAGTATTTCCTGGCCATTGCCGATACGCTGCACTTCTCGAAAGCGGCGGAAAAGCTGTTCGTGACGCAGCCCACCCTGTCACACCAGCTGGCCGAACTGGAAACCCATCTGGGCAAGGCCCTGTTCGACCGCTCCGGCAAGAACATCCGGCTGACCCAGGTCGGACAGGTTTTCCATGCCTATGCCAAGCGCACCGTCGACGAGCTGGCCGCCGGCTGCGCGGCGCTGGAAGAATTGGACGCGTTGCGGCGCGGCCATCTGGTCATCGGCGCCAGCCAATCCTTCACCCGCAAGCTGCTGCCGCCGGTCATCGCCGAATTCATGCGGACCTACCCGGATGTCCGGCTGACCGTCAAGGAAATGATGGCGCCCATGATCGAAGAAGAATTGGCCGCCGGCGACCTGCACATGGGCATCGCCTTCGTACCCGCGCGCCTGGAGGAAACGGCGGTGGAATCCCTATTCACCGAGCGCCTGATGCTGGTGGTGGGAACGGCGCACCGGTTGGCCGGCCGCAAGCGCGTGCGCCTGGCGGACCTGGCGCGCGAGCCCCTGGTGCTGATGACCCGCGATTACTACACGCGGGCGCTGGTCGACCGGTATTTCGACCAGCTCGGCCTGCAACCCAATATCGTCTGCGAAACCAACGCGCTGGGCCTGATGATGGACCTGGCGGCGGCGTCCCAGGTGGTCACGCTGCTGCCCGAAAGCACGATCGATCCTTCCGCCCGCGTGGCGGTGATCCCGGTGTTCGAACCGGTGCCCATACGGGTGACCGCGCTGCTGTGGTCCAAGCGGCACCACCGGACGATCGCCGCCACGACCTTCGCCGGGTTGCTGCGCGAACGCCTGCAGGACGCCGAGCCCGCCTGGCGCCGCGGCCCGGCGGCGGTTACGCAATGAAGCACCCTGGGTGCGTCCCCATGGCGCCGCTGCCTACAATAGGGGTTTTGCCTTGTCCGGCCTGACCTCAGGAGATCTTCCGATGCCGCTTCTTTCCCTGTCCCGTTGCGCAGTGCTGGCGGTCGCCGCGGCAGTTCTCGCGGGATGTTCCACGACGACCGGGCGGGCGCAGGCGCAAGGCCCGGGCGCCGCGCAGGCGGCCACCACGTCGGATTCCCTGGCGCAGACGGGCTGGCGGCTGGTCCGCTGGCAGTCGCCGGACGGCTCGGACTACCCGTTGCAGCTCAATACCATCTATCCGCCGCTCAGTATCGCCTTCACCGCCAGGAACCGCGACTATCGCGTGACGGGATTCTCCGGCTGCAACGAATTCGCGGGCACCTACCAATTGCAAGGCGGAAAGCTGGTGATTACCCTGCCGTCGAGCCGCTCGATGCAGTGCGCCGCGGCGGATATGCGGGAAGCCGAGCGGGCCTATCTTTCGGCCCTTGCCCACATCGCCACGTTCACGCTGGATAGCGGCGGGTCGCCGCATCAAATGACCTTCAATGTGCGCAATGGCGATGTCCTGACCTTCCTGCGCGGGCAGGATGTCTCGTCGCGCTGATCCTGGAGTTTTTCATGGTTTTTTCCCGCATCCGCCGTATTTCCGGCGCGGTGGCCGCCGTGGCGGCATTGGCGGCCTGCGCCCATCCCATGCAACCCGACCTGGCGCAGGCCCGCTACCAGCCGGCCTACGCATCGGACTTCCTGGCCCAGACCAACTGGGTGCTGGCGCGCTGGACCCGGGCGGGCGGCACACTGCGTTCCATTCCCCATAACGATGGCCGCGAGCGGCCCATCACGATGGGGTTCATGCATGAAGGGACGCAGCTGCGCGTGGCCGGATATGCCGGTTGCAATAACTACAGCAGTACCTACACCGTCGCGAACGGCAACCTGATCGTGACGGCCGCGCCCGTGGCGACCCGCATGGCCTGCCCGAGTCCCGAGTTGAACCGGGTGGAGCAGGACTTCCTGGCGTCGCTGACGCGCATCCGCGCCACCTCCGTGGACAATGCCGGCAATCCGCGACGGTTGTCGCTGTCGCTGGATAACGGCGAGGTGCTGGATTTCGCCCGCGCCGATGCAGGGCATTGAGCGTTTCCATGTCTACCATCGTCAATATCGCCGCGTATAAGTTCGTGGCCCTGGATGACCCGGCCGCCTTGCGTCCCGGCATGGTGGAGCGCGCCGCGGCGGGAGCGCTGAAGGGCACGGTGCTGCTGGCGCCGGAAGGCATCAATCTGTTCTTGTCCGGCGATGGCCAGGCCATCGGGGCTTTCCTGGAATGGCTGCGCGCCGATGTCCGCTTCGCCGATCTCGAGGCGAAGTACAGCTATTCCGATGCGATACCGTTTCGCAAACTCCTGGTGAAGGTCAAGCGCGAGATCATCCGCATGGACCATCCCGCGATCCGCCCGCAGGCCGGCCGCGCGCCCAGCGTGGACGCGCGCACGCTCGCCCGCTGGCTGGAGCGCGGCACCGACGATAACGGCCGGCCCGTCGTGATGCTCGACACCCGCAACGCGTTCGAGGCCGACGCCGGTACGTTCGAAGGCGCGCTGGACTGGCGTATCGACCGCTTCACGCAATTCCCCGCCGCGCTGCGGGCCCACCGCGCCGAGCTGGAAGGCAAGACGGTAGTCAGCTTCTGCACCGGCGGCATACGGTGCGAAAAGGCGGCGTTGTACATGGCGCAGGAAGGCGTGCGCGATGTGTACCAGCTCGAAGGCGGTATCTTGAAGTATTTCGAGGAAACCGGCGGCACGGGCTTCAAGGGAAGCTGCTTCGTCTTCGACGAGCGCGAAACGCTGGGGCCGGACCTCGCGCCGGCCGCGGCGCCGGCGCTGCCGGCCGTGGCCGCGGCATCGTGCGCCGATACGGGCGGCCTGGCGGCGGCCCAATCCGCATCCCCCGTTCTGGCGGACTAAGGACCTGATCATGTCGCGCGCTCCCTTGGGCATCGTGGCCGCCCTGCATGACGAAATCGCCGGGCTGCTCCAGCACATGGGACCGGGCGCGGCATGCCGGCGCGTCGGCATGCGCGACTATTACGTCGGCGACCTGTACGGGCAGCCGTGCGTGATCGTGCTGGCGCGTATCGGCAAGGTCGCCGCGGCCGCCACCGCCGTTACGCTGATACGCGAATTCGATGTCCGGGCGCTGCTGTTCACCGGCCTGGCCGGCGGCATCGCCCCCGGTGTCCGCGTGGGCGACGTCGTGATCGCGGAAGCGCTGGTGCATCACGACCTGGATGCCCGGCCACTGTTCCCGCAATACGAAGTGCCCCTGCTGGGCGTCAGTCGCCTGCCTACCGACCCGCGCATGAACGGCGTCCTGGCGCAATGCGCGGCGGATTACCTGGCCTTGGCGCTGGCGCGCGATGTCGACGCCACCACGCGCGACCTTTTCGCCATCGGCGCACCCATGCTGCATCGCGGGCTGGTCGCCAGCGGCGATCGTTTCGTCGGCGATGCCGGCATCGCCGGCGCGGTGTCCGCCGCCTTGCCGGAAACGCTATGCGTCGAGATGGAAGGTGCGGCCGTGGCCCAGGTGTGCCACGAATACGAGATACCGTGCGCCGTGCTGCGCACCGTTTCCGACCGCGCGGACGCCGCCGCCCCGGTGGATTTCGCGGCGTTCCTCACGCACATCGCCAGCCACTATTCCAGCGGTATCGTCAGCCGCTTCGTCGAGGCTTATACCGACTGAGGCAGCAGCCCGCGGCCCGTGGCCCGTATCCGGTCAGCCAGTCGGCCGATCAACCCGTATCCGGTCATCCGATCAACCCGTTCCCGGCCAGCCGGGAGGCAAATCCCGGTTGACGCAAGCGGCCGGCGCGGTTCAGCGCACCCGCATTCCGGGCTGCGCGCCTGGACCGGGTTCCAGGACAAAGATGCCGGGATGGGCGGATTCGTCGGCGTGGCTGGCGGCCAGCACCATGCCCTCGGAAATCCCGAACTTCATCTTGCGCGGCGCCAGGTTGGCGACCATGACCGTCAGCTTGCCGATCAGGTCCTGCGGCTTGTAGGCGGACTTGATGCCCGAGAACACGTTGCGATGGCGGCCTTCGCCGACATCCAGCGTCAGCCGCAGCAGCTTGCTGGAGCCTTCGACTTCCTCGCAATTGACGATGCGGGCCACCCGCAGGTCGATCTTGGCGAAGTCGTCGATGGTAATGGTGTCGGCGATCGCTTCGCCGCCGGGCGCCGGCGCGGCCGGGGCATCCACCGCGGCCTGCGCCTCGCCCGCGGATGCGGGCGCTTCCACCAGCGCATCCAGCATGGCGGGGTCCACGCGTTGCATCAGGTGCTTGAACGGGGCGATGCTCAGCGGCAGCATGGCCGCGTCCTGCCAGACGAAGGCGGACGGCTGGCCGAACAATTCGCGCGCGACGCGCCCGGCCAGGGCGGGAAGCACCGGCGCCAGCATGACCGACAAGGCCTTGAAGCCAGCCAGGGTGCGCGAGCAGATATCCTGCAGCGCGGTCTTCTGTTCCTCGCTCGCGTTGGCGATGCCCTTGGCCATGACCCAGGGCTGGGCGGCGTCGAAAGCCTGGTTGATACGATCGGCGTAGGCCATGATGTCGCGGATGGCACGGCCATATTCGCGCGCTTCCAGGGCGGCGCGCACGGCTTCGGCCTGTTGCGCGAGTTCGGCGGTAAGCGCCTTGGTATCGCCGTGATAGGCCAGCGCGCCGTTGAAGTGGCGCGTAATGAAATTGGCCGCGCGGCTGGCGATGTTGACGTACTTGCCGATCAGATCGCTGTTGACGCGCGCGATGAAGTCTTCCGCCGTGAAGTCGACATCTTCGACCTTGGCGTTGAGCTTCGCGGCGATGTAATAGCGCAGCCATTCCGGGTCCATGCCGACGTCCAGGTAGCGCAGCGGCGAAATGCCCGTGCCGCGGCTCTTGGACATTTTTTCGCCGCTGACCGTGATGAAGCCGTGGACGTTCAGCGCGTCCGGGGTCTTGCGGCCGGCAAACTTCAGCATGGCGGGCCAGAACAGCGCGTGGAAGTAGATGATGTCCTTGCCGATGAAGTGCACCTGCTCGGTCGGGCCGGAGGGGTCCAGCAGGGTGTCGAAATCGATACCCTGCTTGTCGCAATAGGCTTTCAGCGAGGCGAGGTAGCCGACGGGCGCATCCAGCCAGACGTAAAAGTACTTGCCGGGGGCGTCCGGGATCTCGATGCCGAAGTAGGGCGCTTCGCGCGAGATATCCCAATCGCCCAGCTTGGCCTGCGCGTCGTCGTCGCCCAGCCATTCGCGGGTCTTCGCCAGGACTTCGGGCTGCAGGCGGCGCGCGCCCGACGCGTTGGTGCCGGCCGTCCAGTCGCGCAGGAAGGCCACGCAGCGCGGGTCCGACAGCTTGAAGAAAAAGTGCTCGGAGCTTTTCAGGACCGGCGTGGCCTTGGTCAGCGTTGAATATGGGTTGATCAGGTCCGTCGGCGCGTAGACCGCGCCGCAGACCTCGCAGGAATCGCCATACTGGTCCTTGGAGTGGCAGACCGGGCATTCGCCCTTGATATAGCGGTCGGCCAGGAACATGCCCTTGACCGGATCGTAGAACTGCTCGATGGTGCGTGTATCGATCAGGCCCTGGGCCTTCAGCGCGCGATAGATTTCCTGCGACAGCGCGACGTTTTCGGGCGTGTCGGTGGAGTGCCAGTGGTCGAAGCGCACGTGGAAGCCGTCCAGGTAGCGCGGCCGTTCCGCGGCGTAGCGCGCCACCAGTTCACGCGGCGTAATCCCTTCGCTTTCCGCCTTCAGCATGATGGGCGCGCCGTGCGCGTCGTCCGCGCCGACGAAATGCACCGTGTGCCCGGCCATGCGCATGCTTCTTACCCAGATGTCGGCCTGGATGTATTCCATGATGTGGCCGATATGGAAAGAACCGTTGGCGTAAGGCAGGGCAGTGGTGACGAACAGGGTGCGTGGCATGACCGAAGGGCAGAGTGGGAAACCGGACCCGGCATTTTAGAGCCAGTTCGGCCAGGCGCCGTCCGGGCACGGCGGTGCCGCCGCGGCGGGTGCGTTGCCGTGCGGCCGGAAAGGCAGGTGCGTGGGAAGGAACAACTGCCGGGAACCGGCAGCCGCAGACGCCAGCGCGGTGACGCGCTTAGCGGACTTCGCGCGCCTCGACGTCGATGACGTCCGGGCGTACGCCTGGGAATGGGCCGCTGGCCGTGCCACGTGCGGCGCTGCGCTGGTGCCAGTAGGCCTTGACGCCGAAGGGGCGGCCCCGAACCCGGGCGACCACGTACAGGATGCCGACCGCGATAGCGGTGGAGGCCATGAAAATCAGGGCCATCACACCACCGATCAGGGCAAGCACCGTGAAAGCGAGGGCGCGAACGAAGCGTGTAAAAGCGTTGTCCATGCTAGAAAAGACGCGAAAGGCGGCGAAAAGTTCCTGCGGATTCCGCTATCCTTGCAACTTGATGTCGGGAGCGATAAAGGCCGCACGGTGCTGAAAAGCCAGGCAGTTAACCGGGGTAGCCGCGCCAAGACCCGGGTGCCTGTAGGAATATAGTGACATGAGTTTGACGATCCAACAAATAAAGACGGTCCTGGAAGGTGTAACGGACCCGCAAACCGGCGCCAGTCTCGGAAAATTTGTAAAAGACCGGGACATCCGCGTCGATACGAACCCGATTTCCGTAGCGGTAGAGCTGGGCTATCCCGCGCGTACCCGTCAGCAGGCCTTGCGGCAGGCGGCGGTCGACGCGCTGGCCGCCGCCGGCGCGCCGGACGCGCAGGTTTCCGTCACCTGGAAAATCGCCGCGCATGCCGTGCAGCGCGGGCTCAAGCCGCTGCCCAACGTCGCCAATATCATCGCGGTGGCGTCGGGCAAGGGTGGCGTGGGCAAAAGCACCACGGCGGTCAACCTGGCCCTGGCCCTGGCGGCCGAAGGGGCCCAGGTCGGCGTGCTGGACGCGGATATCTACGGCCCCAGCGTGCCCACCATGCTGGGCATCTCGGGACGCCCGGTCAGCCATGACAACAAATCCATGGAGCCTCTGCAGGGCCATGGCCTGCAGGCGAATTCCATCGGCTTCCTCATCGATGCCGATTCGCCGGCGATCTGGCGCGGCCCCATGGTGACCCAGGCGCTGGAACAACTGCTGCGGCAGACGAATTGGCGCGCCCTGGACTACCTGATCATCGATATGCCGCCGGGCACCGGCGATATTGCCCTGACCCTGGCCCAGAAGGTTCCGGTGGTCGGCGCGGTCATCGTTACGACGCCGCAGGACATCGCCTTGCTGGATGCGCGCAAGGGCTTGCGCATGTTCGAAAAAGTCGATGTGCCCATCCTGGGCGTGGTCGAGAACATGTCCATGCACATCTGTAGCCATTGCGGCCACGCGGAACCCATTTTCGGCGAGGGCGGCGGCAAGCGCATGGCGGAACAATACGGCGTGGCATGGCTGGGCGGACTGCCGCTGACCATGAGCATCCGCGAGCAGACCGATGCGGGCAATCCCACCGTGGTGGCGGATCCGTCCAGCGAAGCCGCCGGCCTGTACCGAGACATCGCGCGCCGCGTCGCCGCGGCGGTCGCGGCGCTGCCACGCGATATGGCGGGCAAATTCCCGAACGTCGTTGTCCAGCAACCCTGACGCATGCAATGGCTGGCGGGCCTTTTGCTCTGCGTCCTGCTGGCGCTCGTTCGGACCGCTTACGCCGCGCCTGAAATCGTCATCGACCCCGGCACGGTCAACCCGGCAACGATAAAAGCCGTCAACGATGCCGTCCAGGTAATCGCGCGGTTGGCTTCGGACCAGGATGGCGGCGAAGCGGACCGGCTGCGCCGGCGCGCGCGCGACGCCGCGCTGGCGGCCCTGGCGACCCAGGGGTATTTCGCCGCGCGGGTGGACCTGCGCACCGGCAGCGACGTGGGCGGCGGCACCTGGGACATCTCCATCGAGGCCGGCGAACGGACCAGGGTCGTTGCCGTCGATATTTCGTTTACCGGCCGGATCGCGCAGCCGCAGTACGCAAGCCGTGTGGCGGCGCTGCGCAAGAACTGGTCGCTGCCCGTGGGCCGCCCCTTCGTCAATGAAGATTGGAACAAGGCCAAGTCTTCCCTGTTGAACGACGTCAGCGACAAGGATTTCCTGCTGGCACGTATCCAGGCGTCCTCCGCCGACGTGCAGGCCGACCAGGGGCAGGCCCGGCTGAAAGTCGTTATCGACAGCGGCCCCGCGGTGCGCATGGGCATGCTGCAAATCAACGGGCTCGATCGGGTGCCGGCATCGCTGGTGCGGCGCTACGTGCGCTACAAGCAGGGCGAAGCCTACGACCAGGACAAGCTCAACGACTGGCAGCAGGCGCTGCAGGCGACCTCGTTCTTCCGCGGCGCCTTCGTTTCCATGGTGCGGCCGGATGGCTCGCGCGAAACCCCGCCGGCGCAGACGCCCGCGACCTCTACCCCGCAGGGCGATCCCGGCGTGGCGGCCGGCAGCCAGCCGCCAGGCGGCATGGACGGCAACGGCGAGATCACGCTGCCCGTGCAGGTGCGCGTGGTCGAGGGGCCGCCCAAGCGTTTTTCCGCGTCGCTGGGCGTGGACAGCGACGTGGGGGTGGGGGTGGAAGCCTTGTATCGCCAGCAGGTGGTCTTCGGCCAGCCCCTCACCATGGAATCCGGCGTCGGCGTGAATCGATTGCGGCAGCGCGTCTACACCGATTTCTACCTGCCACCGGATGGACGGGGCAACAAGGACAGCATCGGCGTGCTGGCCGAGCATTCCGATATCCAGGGGCAGGAGGTGACGCGTTTTGCGCTGGGCGCCACGCGCCTGCAGGAACGCCACGGCGAAGGCCGCGTGGACTATGAAACCCGCTGGGGGCTGTTGGCGGCGCACGACCGCGTCAGGATCGAAGGCGCCAGCGACTACGACCTGCCCAGCCTGACGGGCACCGTGGAATGGGTGCGGCGCGACGTCGACGACAAGTACGACCCGCGCGAAGGCAATCTGGTGGCGCTGGGCGGCGGCCTGGGCGTGACGCTGGACACCGGCCGGCCATACAGCCGCGCCCGCGCCCGCGCGCAGCGCTGGTGGCCGGTGGGCCAGCGCGATGTCTTCACGATGCGCGGCGAAATCGGCAAAGTATGGTCCGACAACACGCGGGTTCCGCCGGATTTCGGCTTCCGTACCGGCGGGGCGCGCAGCATACGCGGATATTCCTACCTGAGCATCGGGGCCGACCGCGGCGACGCCGTGGTGGACGCGCCGACCCTGCTGGTCGGCAGCGTGGAATACGACCATTATTTCAATGAGCGCTGGGGGATCGGCTTTTTCGTCGACGCGGGCGATGCCGCCCAATCGTTCAGCGATATGCGCCTGGCCGTCGGCTATGGCGTGGGCGCGCGGGTTCGCACGCCCGCCGGCCCCTTGTTCCTGGATGTCGCCTACGGCCAGCGCGACCATTCCTTGAAGCTGGCGTTTTCGCTGGGGATCGCGTTTTGAGCATCCTGGCCCGCCTGCTGCGCAATGTCCTGGTGTGGTGGGTGCCCACCCTGCTGCTGTTCCTGGCCGCGCTGGCGGCGGGGGTGGCGTGGGTGGCCGGCTCGCAGCCGGGCGCGCAATGGCTGGCGCGCGCGGTCTTGCCGCAACTGGGCGTGCAGGCCACGGACGTGAGCGGCTCGGTGTGGGGCGGTTTGCGTCTTGGACGGCTGGCCGCGGAAAGCGGCGGCGTGTCGGTCGAAGGCCGCGGCCTGGCGCTGCGGGTGGCATGGGCGGACTTGCTGCAGCGGCGGTTGCGGATAAGGGAGTTGTCCGCGGCCAGCCTGGACGTGAACCTGGTGGATACGCCGGACGCCGCGGCGCCCGCCCCCGGGGCCGAGGGCCCGCCGTCCATTCCGCTGGACATCGTGGTAGAGCGGCTCGCCGTCGGCGAACTGGCGGTGCGGCGCAATGGCGAGCCGCTGCCCGTGACGTTGAGCAGCTTGACGGCGGCATTGCGGGCCGGGCCGGACGGCGCGCAGGCGCGGATCGATACCCTGCACGTCGGCCATGCGAGCGTCGACGCCGATGTGCAGGGCCAGGCCGACCTGCAGGCGCTGGCGGCGCCGTGGCCGCTCGACGCGCGCCTGCACCTGGCGGCGCGCGGGCAGGGTGACGGCTCCCCGCTGTGCGTGGGCCGTTTCGTCAAGGACGTATCGGCGGGCGGCGATGCCCGCCCGGATCCCTGCCTGTTGCAGGCCGATCTGCACGCAAGCGGTTCGCTCGATGCGCTGTCCGCCACTGTCGAGGCGCAGGGCGCGGGCGCCTCGTTGTCCGCGCGGGCCGAGCTGGCGCCGCGGGATCCCCTGCCGCTGCGGTCCGCCGACGCCACGCTGAAATTGCCGGATGGGACATCGGCCGCCGTGTCCCTGGCGGCGACGCGCGACCCGGGCGCAGGCGCCATACGCCTGCAGGGCACGCTTGCCGCGGATCGCCTGGATCTGGCCCGCCTGTCGGGCAATGCCGTTCCGCAGGCGATCCTGACCGCCCACGGCAGCTTCGATACCTCGCTGACGGAGGGCTATGTCCTGCGCGACGGCCGGGTCGACCTGGACATCGATGCCGGCAGCCGCTGGAACAAACAGGCCTTGCAGGGCAGTGCCCAAGGCCAGGTGCTGACCGCCGCCGGCGGCGATCCGTCCGCCGACTGGGCAGCCGCCCTGGCGGACGTGCGGATCCACGGGCTTGCGGTGGACCTGCGGCTGGGCGCCAACCGCTTGCGCGCCCAGGGCAATGTCGATCCCGGCGCGGGCGCCATCGCGGTGGATGCGGCCGCGCCACGGTTGGCGGACTTCTGGCCGGGGCTGGAGGGCGCGGCCAACCTTCAGGCCAAGCTGACCGGCACGCCGGCCCGTCATCGGCTGGAACTGCGCGGCGGCTATACCCCCGCGCGGTCGCGTCCCGGCATATTGGGCAGCGCGCCCATGCAGGCTTCCGTCGATATCTCCGGCGGCTACGGTGCCGGCACGGGCAACGACGCCGCCGCGAGCCTGGTGGGATGGCGCGGCACGGTGTCCCGGCTGGCCTTTTCCCACGCGGGCTTCGAGCTGGCCTCGCCGCGGCCCGTCTCCGTGGCCTATCTGCCACGTGCCGTGGCGCCCGCGTGGCAGTGGCAGGTCGGCCCGGCGCGTATCGACCTGGGATTGCCGGGGGGCGACCGCATGGTCCTGGATCATGCCGGCTCGCGCGGCGGCGCGGGACGTTGGGAAACGGCGGGCCGCATGGACGATGTGGTGCTGACCCCGGCCTTGATACGGCGCATCCGGCGCGCGCTGGATCCGGACGCCGCCGCGAACGCGGCGCCGGACCGCCAGCCGCGCGTCAATGCGCGCGTGCCCGCCAGCCAGCGGCGCATTGCCCTGGACCTCTCCTGGGACCTGCGCTACGCCGGCGCGCTTTCGGGCAAGGCCCGGGTGGCGCGCCGTTCCGGCGACCTTCTGGTGCCCGGGGATCCGCCCATGCAGCTGGGACTGCGCGGCCTGGTGCTGGACCTGAATGCGAGCCCCGCGGGCGGGCGCAACAGCCGCGTGGAGGCTTCCCTTAGCGTGAATACCGCCACCATGGGATCGCTGCGCGGCACCGGGACGGCCATGCTCGTGGCCAGCCCGGATGGCCGCATCGGCCTGGCGCCGCGCCAGCCGCTGCGGGTCTCGCTGGACGCCGACGTCGCGGACCTGAAATGGGTGGAGCTGTTCACCGGCGACAGCACCGAAGTCGGCGGTACGCTGAAGGCCAGCGTGCAGGCCCAGGGCACGCCGGGCGGAAGCTGGACGGCGACCGGCACCGTGCAGGGCCAGCACCTGCGCTACGTGCGCATCGACGACGGCGTGCGGCTGGTGGACGGGACGCTGTCGGCGCGCCTGCAGGAAGACCGCCTGATCGTCGAATCGCTGCGCTTCCCGGCGGTGTTGCGCGTGCTGCCGACCGAATCGCGCACGCGCGCCTGGGTGACGACCAACCCCGACGCCCGCAACGGCTATATCGACGCCAGCGGCACGTGGCGGCTGGCGGATGCGGCGGGACAGGTCCGCATCGCCCTGCACCGCTTCCCCGTCGTCCAGCGCGCGGACCGCTTCGCCATGATGTCGGGCCGCATCGATATCGACGCCACCCTGCCGCGGCTGTCGATACGCGGGGACGTCAAGGCCGATGCGGGCTGGGCCAGCCTGGAAGTCCTGAGCGAGGTGCCCTCGCTGGACGGCGACGTGGTGGTTCATCGTCCCGGCATGGATACCGATGCGCCGTCCACGCCGCTGCAGACCGATATGGACCTGAACGTGGACCTGGGCTCGCGTTTCTACCTGACCGGCATGGGGCTGGATGCCGCCCTGGGGGGATCGCTCCGCATCCGCTACGTCGACAACCGGCTGATGGGCACCGGCGTCCTGCGCACGCGCGCCGGCCGCATCGATGCCTACGGCCAGCGCCTGCAACTGCGGCGCGGCACGGTCACCTTCCAGGGCAGCCTGGACAACCCGCTTCTGGATATCGAAGCCCTGCGTACCGGCGAACAGGTGGAAGCGGGCGTGCGCGTCAGCGGCACGGCGCAGCGTCCGCGCATCGACCTGATTTCCTATCCCGACGTCAGCGACGAGGAAAAACTGTCCTGGCTGGTGCTGGGCCGCGCGCCCAACGCGAGCGGCAACGACACGGCACTGCTGGTGTCGCTGGGCACCGCGCTGCTGGGCAATGGCGAGCCTTTCTACAAGCAGTTCGGGGTGGACGACATCACGGTCCGCAACGGCACGCTGGGCGGTTCGAACAGCCTGTTGCCCGACCAGACGGTGGCGGGCAACGTCAACCAGGATGCCAGCCAGACCCTGGCGACGCAGTTCGTGGTGGCCAGCAAGAACTTCGCGAACGGGGTGACGCTAAGCGTGGAACAGGCGTTGGCGGGCTCCGAGACGGTCGGGCGGCTCAGTTATCGCCTGTCGCGCCGGTGGTCCGTGGACGTCAAGGGAGGCTCGGTCAACGGGCTGGAGCTGGTATATCGGACCTTCTTCGGGGACTGACCGGCCGGGCGCGAGGGCGCGGGCGGTAAAATACCGCGCACTTCAACCTGAGGTTTCCTTCCCATGAGTATCAAGAGCGACCTTTGGATCCGGCGTGCCGCGGCCAACGGCATGATCGAGCCTTTCGAGCCCGGACAGGTGCGCGAGTCCAATGGCGGCCGGATCGTCAGTTATGGCACCAGCAGCTATGGCTACGACGTGCGCTGCGCGAACGAGTTCAAGATATTCACGAACATCAATTCGACCATCGTCGATCCCAAGAACTTCGACGAGAAATCCTTCGTCGATTTCACGGGCGATGTCTGCATCATTCCGCCGAACTCGTTCGCACTGGCCCGCACGGTGGAGTACTTCCGCATCCCGCGCAGCATCCTGACCATCTGCCTGGGCAAGAGCACCTACGCGCGCTGCGGCATCATCGTCAACGTCACGCCGCTGGAACCGGAATGGGAAGGCCACGTCACGCTGGAATTCTCCAACACCACCCCGCTGCCGGCGAAGATCTATGCCGGCGAGGGGTGCGCCCAGATGCTGTTCCTGGAAAGCGACGAAGTCTGCGAAACCTCGTACCGCGACCGTGGCGGCAAATACCAGGGCCAGCTGGGCGTCACCTTGCCCAAGACCTGATTTACTTGCGGTTGTACCGGTCCAGGATGGCCTTGCCGTCCGCGCCGGTCTTGGCCTGCCAATCGGCCAGGGCCGTGGATGCCGCCTGGTGCAGTGCCTGCTGGACGGCCGGCGCGATCTTGGCCTCGATGGTGACGCCGTTCTTGCGCATGTTGGCGCGGTTTTCCTCCAGCCTGCCTTCCATGCGTTTCCACTGTTCCGCTTCGGTCGCCGCCGCGGCCTGGTCCACGGCCTTGCGGCCGGCGGCATCCAGCGCCTTGTAGGCTTCGAGGTTCATCGTGGCGATCGACAGCGGCATCGCGTAATTGACCTCGGTGAAATAGGGCAGGTACTGCCACAGCTTGCGTCCGGCCCCGCCGTCGCCGGAGGACAGCACGGCGTTGACCTCGCCCGAGGCCAGCCGCGGCATGGCGTCGGCGAAGGAAATGTTCTGCGCCTTGGCCCCGGCCCGCGTCATCGTGGCCTGCGAAACGTCGTCGTAGGTACGGATGGACAGCGCTTTCAGGTCCGCCACGGTCTTGATCGGCGCCTTGGACCAGATGCCGGAGGGCGGCCACGGCGTGGTGTACAGCAGTTTCTGGCCGTGCGCGGCCAGGAATCGTTCATAGGTCGGCCGCGCCGCATCGCGCAGGGCCCGCGCCTTGTCCAGCGAATCGGCCAGGAAGGGTAGCGAGGACACGCCGAAGATCGGGTATTTGTTGGCCAGGCCGCCGGCAAAGGCGTCCGCGGCGTCGACCTTGCGCGCCTGGACCGCGTCCACCATATCCGCCGACTTGAAGCCCTTGGACGCATCGAAGCTGGTTTCGATGACGATGTTCCCGTGGGATTTTTCCTTGACCTGTTCGGCAAAGGTCGACACGCCCAGCCCCGGCATGGACGTGGCCGGATATTCCGTGGTCATTTGCAGGGTCGTCGCGGCGTGCGCCGACAGGGCGGTCAGCATGGCCGTGGCCAGCAGGCCGGGAAGACGGGCGAAGCGGACGGCGGAGCGCCGTGAAAGGGCGGGCATGGAGCGGTTCCTGGAAGGTTCGATGTCGGGATGCGCGGCCCCAGCAAGGGGGCCGCGCGCGCAGCCGTAGCCTGCCATGGCGCGGCCGGAAACGGACTTCGGCCTTACCCTAGGATGGCGCGCGAACCCGGGGCCAATGCCCGGGGCGCCGCGCGCGGGTACGCGTCATGGGCGGGAAGCCCCGGGCGCGCGCTCGTAGTAGATGTCCCAGTCGTCTTCCGCGATCCGTTCGAAGCCGTGCCGTTGATAGAACCGGTTGGAGGGGCTGTCGCGCAGGGCTCCCACCCGCACGGCCATGCCGCGCTCGTCGGCCTGGCCGAACACCCGGTGCAGGACGGCGGCGCCCACCCGGTTGCCCTGGAACCCGGGCAGGATATAGAGATGGTCCAGCTTCAGCGCGCCGCCGTCCTCGCGCAGGGTGTAGAAGCCGATCCGCGCGCCGTCCAGCAGGATGGCCCGGGTGTCGCGCGGCGCGAACGTGGCCCGCAGGCGCTGGCGCGCGCGGTCCGGATCGAAGCGTCCCACGCGCTCCAGGCTGTCGCGCATCGCGGCGATCCGGATATCCGCCAGCGCGTCGAAATCCGATTCTTCCACGGGCGCGAAGGCCAGGCCCGCGGTGGCCAGCGCCAGGGTCATCAGGTATTCGTCGTGGTACGCGCCGTCCACATACAGCGCGTCGATTTCGCGGCCGTAGATCTCGAATCCCAGGCGCCGGTACAGGGCCAGGGCCGGTTCGTTCCCGACGGTGACCGTCAGGTTGACCCGCCGCACCCCGGGCATGTCGCGCGCCAGTGCGAGCGCGGCGTCCAGCAGGCGTCCGGAGATGCCCAGGCCGCGGCAGGCCGGTGCCAGATAGACCGACACCAGCGAGGCCTTGTGGCCTTCCTTGCGGCCGCTCGCGCGTCGCAGGCAGGCCATCCCGACCAGCGCCGCGCCGCTGAAGGCGCCGACGCCGCCTCCGTGCGCGGGGTCCGGCGGCGCGATCCGTTCCGCGACGGTGGCCAGGGTTTGCCGGCGCTCGTCGTCCAGATTGGCGCCGAAGGAGGCGGGGGATTCCTGCAAGGCGGCCAGCCGCAGGGAATGGAAGGCGGCCGCGTCCGCGGCGGTCAGGCGGCGGACGACAATGGAGGCGGGATCTATCGACATGGCGTGGAACTTTACCGCGGCCGGGGCCGGGTACGTAACATGCGTACCGGCCCCGATTCACCCTATGCGGCGCCGCAACGCCCGTGTCGCGCGTCCGCAGTACACTCGCGTCGGCTTTTGGCCCTACCCCGCAGGAGTCCCCGCATGAAATTCCGCTTTCCCATTGTCATCATTGACGAAGATTACCGTTCCGAGAATGCCTCGGGGTTGGGCATACGCGCGCTCGCGGCGGCGATCGAGGCCGAGGGAGTAGAGGTGCTGGGCGTGACCAGCTACGGCGATCTCAGTTCCTTCGCGCAGCAGCAAAGCCGGGCCAGCGCCTTCATCCTGTCGATCGATGACGAGGAATTCGACGTCGCGTCGCCCGAGGACGTTGCCAGCGCCATCAAGAACCTGCGGAGCTTCATCGGCGAGCTGCGTTTCCGCAACGCGGACATCCCCATTTATCTGTATGGCGAGACGCGCACGTCGCAGCACATCCCCAACGATATCCTGCGCGAACTGCACGGCTTCATCCACATGTTCGAGGACACGCCGGAGTTCGTCGCGCGCCATATCATCCGCGAGGCCCGCGCCTATGTGGACAGCCTGCCGCCGCCGTTCTTCCGCGAACTGGTCAAGTATGCGCAGGACGGTTCGTATTCCTGGCACTGCCCTGGGCACTCCGGCGGCGTGGCGTTTCTGAAGAGCCCGGTGGGCCAGATGTTCCACCAGTTCTTCGGCGAGAACATGCTGCGCGCCGACGTCTGCAATGCCGTGGACGAACTGGGCCAGCTGCTGGATCACACCGGCCCGGTGGCGGAATCGGAACTGAACGCGGCGCGCATTTTCCACGCCGATCACTGCTATTTCGTCACCAACGGGACGTCGACGTCCAACAAGGTCGTGTGGCATGCCAACGTCGCGGCCGACGACGTGGTCGTGGTCGACCGCAATTGCCACAAGTCCATCCTGCACGCGATCACGATGACGGGCGCGATCCCCGTCTTCCTGCGGCCCACGCGCAACCACCTGGGCATCATCGGGCCCATTCCCATCGAGGAATTCGAGCCCGAGAACATCATGAAGAAGATCGAGGCCAACCCCTTCGCGCGCGAAGCCAAGGACAAGAAGCCGCGCATCCTGACGCTGACGCAGAGCACCTACGATGGCGTGATCTACAACGTCGAGATGATCAAGGAAAAGCTGGGCGACTACGTCGATACCCTGCATTTCGACGAAGCCTGGCTGCCGCACGCGGCCTTCCACGAGTTCTACCAGGACATGCACGCCATCGGCGCCGGACGTCCGCGCAGCGATTCCGCGATGGTCTTCGCTACCCACTCCACGCACAAGCTGCTGGCCGGCATTTCGCAGGCGTCGCAGATCATCGTGCAGGAGTCCAAGACCCGCAAGCTGGACCGCAATATCTTCAACGAGGCCTATCTGATGCATACGTCGACCTCGCCGCAGTACGCGATCATCGCGTCCTGCGACGTGGCCGCCGCCATGATGGAGCCTCCCGGCGGCACGGCCCTGGTCGAGGAAAGCATCCGCGAAGCCATGGACTTCCGCCGCGCCATGCGCAAGGTGGAATCCGAATTCGGCCGCAACGACTGGTGGTTCAAGGTCTGGGGCCCGAACCGCCTGGTTGCCGACGGCATCGGCAACCGCGACGAGTGGCTGCTGGAATCGGGCGACCACTGGCATGGCTTCGGCGACATCGCCGACGGCTTCAACATGCTGGACCCGATCAAGGCCACCATCATCACCCCGGGCCTGGATATCTCCGGCAGTTTCGGCGAAACCGGCATCCCGGCGGCGCTGGTGTCCAAGTACCTGACCGAGCACGGCGTGGTGGTCGAGAAGACCGGCCTGTACTCGTTCTTCATCCTGTTCACCATCGGCATTACCAAGGGCCGCTGGAACACGCTGCTGACCGCCCTGCAGCAGTTCAAGGACGACTACGACCGCAACCAGCCGATGTGGCGCATCCTGCCGGAGTTCTGCCGCGATCATCGCGGCTACGAGCGCATCGGCCTGCGCGACCTGTGCCAGCAGATCCACGAAGCCTATCGCGAGAGCGACGTGGCGCGGCTGACCACCGAGATGTACCTCAGCGACATGGTGCCGGCGCTCAAGCCCTCCGACGCCTTCGCCCGCATGGCGCATCGCCAGGTGGAACGCGTGGCCATCGAAGACCTGGAAGGGCGGGTTACCGGTGTGCTGCTGACGCCGTATCCCCCCGGCATCCCGCTGTTGATCCCGGGCGAGCGCTTTAACCGTACCATCGTGCAATACCTGCAGTTCGCGCGCGCCTTCAACGAACGGTTCCCGGGTTTCGAGACCGACATCCACGGCCTGGCCGAGGATGTGGACGACAACGGCCAGGTCCGCTACTACGTCGATTGCCTGAAGGAAGGGCAGGACGACCGGTAAGCCCCGGATCCCGGATGTTCGACGTCGCCATCATCGGCGCCGGCGCCGCGGGCATGATGTGCGCCGCGGTGGCCGGCCAGCGCGGCCTGCGGGTCGTGCTGATCGACCACGCCGACCGGCTGGCGGAGAAAATCCGCATATCCGGCGGCGGCCGCTGCAATTTCACCAATACCGGCACCGGCCCGGCCAACTTCCTGTCGGAGAACCCGCACTTCTGCCGCTCCGCGCTGGCCGGCTACGGTCCGGCGGATTTCCTGGACCTGCTGCGGCGCCACCGGGTTTCCTGGCACGAGAAGCATCGCGGCCAGTTGTTCTGCGACGAATCCAGCGAATCCATCATCGAAGTGCTGCGCGCCGAATGCGACGCGGGCAATGTGCAGTGGCGCATGCCGTGCACCGTGGCCGAGATCGCTCGTTCGGCCGACCAGGGCTTCGAGCTGCGCACGGAAGGGCAGGGCGTGCTGCGCGCGGCCAAGCTGGTCCTGGCCACCGGCGGCATGGCGATCCCGCAGCTCGGCGCGACGGACTATGCGTTGAAAGTGGCGCGGCAGTTCGGGTTGAAGGTCGTCGAACCCCGGCCGGCGCTGGTGCCGCTGACCTTCGATGGCGCGCATTGGGCGCCGTTCGCGGCCCTGTCCGGCGTGGCGCTGGAGGCCGACGTACGCAGCGGCGCCGGCGAATTCCGCGAGGATGTCCTGTTCACCCACCGCGGATTATCGGGGCCGGGCATCCTGCAGATATCCAGCTATTGGAATCCCGGCCAGCCCGTGACGCTGGACCTGGCGGCGGGCCGCGATCTGGCCACCGAGCTGATCGACGCCAAGTCCGGCGGCCGCCAGCAGCTCGGGACGGCGCTGGCCGCGCTATGGCCGCGGCGGCTGGCCGATCAATGGCTGCGCGACGCCGTCGATGCCCGCGGGCAGCCCCTTGCGGCGTCCCGCCTGGCCGATATCCCGGACAGGACGCTGCGCGCCCTGGCTCAGCAGATCCATGCCTGGACGCTTGTGCCGACCGGCACGGCGGGCTACAAAAAGGCCGAGGTCATGCGCGGCGGCGTCGATACCCGCGGCCTTGACCAGAAAAGCATGCAGGCGCGCGCCGTTCCGGGCCTGCATTTCATCGGCGAGGCCGTGGATGTGACGGGATGGCTGGGCGGCTACAACTTCCAGTGGGCCTGGGCTTCCGGGGTCGCCTGCGGCAAGGCCTTGTAAGCGGCGCGTTTTTTGCTGTGCGCGTTGCCCCATCAGGAAGGACGCAACATGAACACGCACATCCGTTCGCTGGCCGAAGCGGGCGCCGGCAAGGCCCTGCTGATCGTGCTTCCCGTGCTGGGCGGCCTGGGCGCCTGGGCGCTGTGGTTGGTGCTGCACGAAGACCATCCGCAGGTTGCCAGCGCCTGGCTGGGCGGGCTGATCGCGGCCGCCGCGACCGCCGCGGGCACTTTGCCGGTCGTGTTTTCCCAGCGCTTGTCCGACCGCGTCCAGGATTCCATGTTCGGTTTCGGCGCCGGCGTAATGCTGGCGGCGAGCGCGTTCTCGCTGGTCACCCCGGGTATCCAGGCCGCCCGGGACCTGGGCGCGGGCCCGTGGGGGGCCGGGATGACCGTGGGCGCCGCCATCCTGCTGGGCGCGGCGGCGCTGCTGTGGCTGGAGCATTCCGTGCCGCACGAGCATTTCATCAAGGGCCGAGAAGGCCACGATGGGCGCCTGTTGAAGCGCACCTGGCTGTTCGTCTTCGCGGTCATGCTGCACAACCTGCCGGAGGGCCTGGCGATCGGTGTCGGCTTCGGCGGCACCGACCCCATGCGGGCCAGCGCCCTGGCCACCGGGATCGCGATCCAGGATGTGCCGGAAGGGCTGGTCATCGCCGTCGCCCTGCTGGCGGCGGGATACAGCCGTACTTTCTCGGTCCTCCTGGGAATGACGTCGGGGCTGATCGAACCGGTCGGGGCGCTGGCGGGCGCGGCGGTGATGACCTGGTCCGCGGTATTGCTGCCCTGGGGCCTGGGCTTCGCCGCGGGAGCCATGCTCTTCGTTATCAGCCACGAAATCATCCCGGAATCGCACCGCAAGGGTCATGAAGACTATGCCACGGGCGGCCTGATGCTGGGCTTCGTGCTGATGATGCTGCTGGACACCGCCCTGGCCTGAGTTGTATTCTTCGCCACGCTGTCACGCATCGTGCGGGAGAGAGCGGCCGCCCCCAGGCGCGCCGCCGCCGAAGGCGCAATTCGCCCGGAATCGCTCAGGCAACCCATACCGCAGCATGCCTTGCCCAGGCCGCGCCCACCGGCGCCCTGGCGAACACAGCGCTCTGGAGAGAGCCGGCCGTCCGTGCGATGCGCCCGGACGCCGAAGGTGCAAACCCGCAACGCGGGGCAACTCTCAGGCAAAAGGACAGAGGGGCGGAAATACAGCCGGTCATGGGGCGTTCCGCATCCAGGCCGGTATTCCGCAATCCCTTTACCGCCGCTGTCCGGAGCCCTCGATGTCCCATTCCCTGAAAAATACCCCCTTGGCGCAGGCGCATATCGACGCGGGCGCGCGCATGGTCGATTTCGGCGGCTGGAACATGCCCCTGGCCTATGGCTCGCAGCTGGAAGAGCACCACGCGGTGCGCCGCGACGCCGGCATGTTCGACGTGTCGCATATGCTCAATGTCGATGTAACGGGCGCCGATGCCATGCCCTTCCTGCGCCGGCTGATCGCCAACGACGTATCCAGGCTGACGGCCACGCCCGGCAAGGCGCTGTACAGCTGCATGCTCAACCCCGAAGGGGGCGTCATCGACGACCTGATCGTCTATTTCTTCGCCGCCGACCGCTGGCGCGTGGTGGTGAACGCGGCGACCGCCGACAAGGACATCGCCTGGATGCAGCGCATCGCCGTCGCCTCCCGGCTGGCCGTCGCGATCGCCCCGCGCCGCGATCTGTCCATGATCGCCGTGCAGGGGCCGAACGCGCGCGCCAAGGTCTGGGCCGCGCGGCCGGCCTGGAAGGCCGACACGGAAGCCTTGACGCCGTTCACGGCCGCCCGCTTCGAACCCGAAACCCTGGTGGCGCGTACCGGCTACACCGGCGAGGACGGCTTCGAAATCGTGCTGCCCGCCACCGAAGCGCTTGCCCTGTGGAACGACCTGGCCGCGCAGGGCGTGCGTCCCTGCGGCCTGGGCGCGCGCGATACGCTGCGCCTGGAGGCCGGCATGAACCTGTACGGCCAGGACATGGACGAAGTAACCCAGCCGGCGCAGGCCGGGCTGACCTGGACCGTATCGCTGAAGGATCCGGCGCGCGCCTTCATCGGCCGTGCCGCCATCGAGCAATTCGCCACGCCAGCCGCCTTCCTGGGGCTGAAGCTGAACGAACGCGGCGTGATGCGCGCCCACATGGCGGTACGCACGGACCATGGGGATGGCGAAATCACCAGCGGCACCATGTCGCCGACGCTGGGCGTATCGATCGCCTTCGCCCGCATGCCGGTGGGCGTCAATCCCGGCGACACGGTGCAGGTCGATATCCGCGGCAAGTGGGTGCCGGCGACGGTATGCAAATTGCCGTTCGTCCGTCACGGCAAGGCGGTCGAACAACCGTAAACTGGCAATGCTCATCGCGGCGCCCGCCGCGCATGGGCGGGGCGCGCATTTCTTCTCTACCCATCCTCCCATACGGTTTTTGAATTCTTAGGAGCTGCTTCCATGAGCCTGCCTACCGATCGCAAGTACACCGAATCGCATGAATGGGTGAAGGCCGAAGGCGACGTGTTCGTCGTCGGCATCACCGACCAGGCCCAGGAACAACTGGGCGATCTCGTTTTCGTCGGCGACGTCAAGGTCGGCGCCAAGCTGGCCGCGGGCGATACCGCCGGGGTGGTGGAATCCGTCAAGGCGGCTTCCGACATCTATGCGCCGGTGGCCGGCGAGATCGTTGCCTTCAACGATGCGCTGGAAGCCGATCCCGCGCAGATCAACAGCGGGGCCTATACCGCCTGGATCTTCAAGATCAAGCCGGACAACGCCGCCGACCTGGACAAGCTGCTGGACGCCGCCGGCTACGAAGCCCTGTAAGGCCCACTTTTCAAGAGATACCATGTCGCGCCCCCTCGACACGCATACCGATTTCATCCCCCGCCATATAGGTCCTTCGGACGCCGACCAGGCCGCCATGCTGCGCGTGCTGGAGGTCCCCAGCCTGGACGAGCTGATCGCCCAGGTGGTGCCGCCGGCCATACGCACCAAAGCGCCGCTGGCACTGCCGCCGGCGCGCAGCGAACCGGACGTACTGGCAGAACTGCGCGACATCGCGCGCGGCAACCAGGTCTACCGCAGCTATATCGGCCAGGGCTATTACGGCACGCATACGCCCAACGTCATCCTGCGCAACATCCTGGAAAATCCCGCCTGGTACACGGCCTACACGCCTTATCAGCCCGAGATCTCGCAGGGCCGGCTGGAAGCGCTGCTGAACTACCAGACCATGGTGGCGGACCTGACGGGCCTGGACATCGCCAACGCGTCGCTGCTGGACGAAGGCACGGCCGCGGCCGAAGCCATGACGCTGGCGCGCCGGGGCGCGACTTCGCGCAGCAATGTCTTCTTCGTTTCCCGCCACTGCCATCCGCAGACCATCGAGGTGGTGCGCACGCGCGCCGAAGGCCTGGATATCGAGATCGTCGTCGGCGACGAGTCCGCCGGACTGCCGGATTGCTTCGGGGTGCTGCTGCAGTATCCGCACAGCCTGGGCGCGGTGGCCGACTATCGCGCGCTGGCCGAGGACGCGCATGCGCGCGGCGCGGTGGTGGCGTGCGCGACCGACCTGCTGGCGCTGGCCCTGCTGGCGCCGCCGGGCGCCTGGGGGGCCGACATCGCCGTGGGTTCGGCGCAGCGTTTCGGCGTTCCCTTCGGCTTCGGCGGCCCGCATGCCGGCTTCATGGCCTGCAAGGACGCGTACAAGCGCAACATGCCCGGCCGCCTGGTGGGCGTGTCCAAGGACGCGCAGGGCGGCAATGCGCTGCGCCTGGCGCTGCAGACGCGGGAACAGCACATCCGCCGCGAGAAGGCGACTTCCAATATCTGCACGGCGCAGGTACTGTTGGCCGTGATGGCCGGCATGTACGCCGTCTGGCACGGTCCGGCCGGTATCCGGCGCATCGCGCAGCGCGTGCAGCGCGCCACGGCCATCCTGAGCGCGGCGCTGAAAGACCTGGGCGCCACGGTGGTGAACGATAGCTTCTTCGATACGCTGCTGGTCCGCACCGGCGCCGCCACCGCGGCGGTGCAGGCGGCGGCGGACGCCGTGCGCATCAACCTGCGCCCGGTGGACGGCGAGCACCTGGCCGTATCGCTGGACGAGACCGTGACGGACGCCGACCTGGCGCAACTGGCCGAGGTCTTCGCGCGAGGGCTGGGCAAGGGCCCGGGCGCGCTGGATATCGACGCGCTGGACAAGCGCGCCGCGGGCGGCATCCCGGCATCCGTGGCGCGCCAGGGCGATATCCTGGCGCATCCGGTGTTCTCCAGCGTGCAGTCGGAGACCGACATGCTGCGCTATCTGCGCAAGCTGTCCGACAAGGACCTGGCACTGGATCGCAGCATGATCCCGCTGGGTTCGTGCACCATGAAACTGAACGCGACGGCCGAGATGATCCCGATCACCTGGCCGGAATTCGCCCATATCCATCCTTTCGCGCCGGCGCCGCAGACGGCCGGCTATCGGACCTTGATCGACAAGCTGTCGGCCGCGCTGTGCGAGATCACCGGCTATGACGCGGTCAGCCTGCAGCCGAATTCCGGCGCGCAGGGCGAGTACGCCGGCCTGCTGGCGATTCGTGCCTATCACGAGGCCAATGGCCAGCACCAGCGCAATGTCTGCCTGATCCCGTCGTCCGCGCATGGCACCAACCCGGCGTCGGCGCAGTTGGCCGGGATGCAGGTGGTGGTGGTCGCTTCGGATACCAACGGCAACGTGGATGTGGCGGATCTGCGCGCCAAGGTGGCGCAGGTCGGTGACCGCCTGTCGGCGCTGATGATCACGTATCCGTCGACGCATGGGGTGTTCGAGGAAGCGGTGACGCAGATCTGCGACATCGTGCACGAGGCCGGCGGGCAGGTGTACATGGATGGCGCGAACATGAACGCGATGGTCGGGCTGGCGAAGCCCGGCAAGTTCGGCTCCGATGTGTCCCACTTGAATCTGCACAAGACGTTCTGCATTCCGCACGGGGGCGGCGGCCCGGGCGTGGGTCCGGTGGCGGTGCGCGCGCATCTGGCGCCGTATCTGCCGGGCGTGGTCGATGCCGGCGGCAGGCTGCCCGAAGGCGCGAAGGTGGGGCCGGTGTCGGCGGCGCCGTTCGGGTCGGCGGGGATTCTGCCGATTCCCTACATCTATATCGCGCTGATGGGGGCCGAAGGGCTGCTGCGCGCGACGGAAGTGGCGATCCTGAACGCCAACTACATCGCGCATCGCCTGCGCGACCATTATCCGGTGCTGTACTGCGGACGTAATGGCAGGGTGGCGCACGAGTGCATTCTGGACGTGCGTCCCCTGAAGGACAGCAGCGGCGTGTCAGCGGAGGATATCGCCAAGCGCCTGATCGATTACGGTTTCCATGCGCCGACCATGAGTTTCCCGGTTGCGGGCACGCTGATGGTGGAACCGACGGAGTCCGAAGGGCTGGCGGAACTCGATCGCTTCGTGGACGCGATGATCGCGATACGCGGGGAGATCGCGCTGATCGAGAAGGGCGAACGGGATCGCGACGATAACGTGCTGAGGAACGCGCCGCATACCGCGGCGGCGTTGATGGCCGACGAGTGGCATCACGACTATACGCGCCGGGAGGCTGCGTATCCGCTGGAGTCCCTGAAGGACGGCAAGTATTGGCCGCCTGTCGCGCGTGTCGATAATGCTTATGGCGATCGGAACCTGGTGTGTTCTTGCTTGCCTGTCGAGGCTTATGCCTGATAGCGGTTGGGGGTGGGAGCGGCGTTCGGCGGGTGTTTGCTAGTGCCGTCCGTCGGGGGTGGTGCCTGTCGGGGCCAGCCCGGAGGAGCCGGTCCGGCGCCTTCGCGCCGGACTCCCGCGTTGTCATCCTCGTACGGCGGCCGAAGTGGCGGTGGGGTTCTTGCGGGTTTTTTGCCCGGCCGTCCTCCCTACGGATTCCCTCGCGCGGCTCCAACGGGCTGGCCCCGACAGGCACCACCCCCGACGGACTTCGGTTTGCCTTAATCACGGGTGCTGCGACGAGCTTGGTTCTTGCGCTTCGTCGGTGGCGGTTGCTGCCGTAGGAAGATTTTGCGGCGCACGTCGATCGCTGGCCGCCCAGCGCGGCCAGCGATCGCCTACACGGTGCGTCATGCCGCGGGGGCTTTCGTGCGACGGTTTTGCATCCGGAGTGGATGCGGTTGCATGCGCACATCAGCATGTGTCGCGGGCGAGATGGCGATCGAGGGGGGCACCAGGATTTTTGTGTCTGCACCGATCGAACCGAGAGGGTCAACGATACGTGGCATGGTGAACGCGCCGCCATCCCCACCGCCATTCGCATGCAGCCCCGTCGCATTCAACCACCGCGTAGGCGTATCGGGGCCGCGCTGGGCGGCCCCGATACGACGTGCAACGCAAAATCTTTCAACGGCGGAATCGGCCACCCACGAAGCGCAAGAACCCGGCTCGTCGCAGCACCCGTGATTAAGGCAACTCGGAGTCCGGCGGGGGTGAGGCCCGTCCGGGGCGGCCCGTTGGAGCCGCGCGAGGGAATCCGAAGGAAGGACGGCCGGGCAAAAAAACCGCAAGAACCCCACCGCCACTTCGGCCGCCGTACGAGGATGACGACGCGGGAGTCCGGCGCGAAGGCGCCGGACCGGCTCCTCCGGGCCGCCCCGGACGGGCCTCACCCCCGCCGGACGGCCTTAGCAAAACCAGACTCACCACAGCGACCAAACAACCTGGGATGGCCCTAGCAACCAGCCCCCTGGGCAGCTACTTGGCAACCGGCATGGTGAACTCCGCACCCTTGCCGATACTATCGGGCCATCGCTGCATCACACTCTTGTAGCGCGTATAAAACCGCACCCCTTCTTCACCGTAGGCGTGGTGGTCACCGAACAGCGACCGCTTCCACCCCCCGAAGGAATGCCACGCCATCGGCACCGGAATGGGCACGTTGATCCCCACCATCCCCACCTGGATCTGCCGCGCGAACGCCCGCGCCACGCCGCCATCGGAGGTAAAGCACGACACGCCATTGGCGAACTCGTGTTCGTTGATCAGCTTAACGGCCGCTGCGAAATCGGGCACGCGCACGATGCACAGCACCGGCCCGAAGATCTCTTCCCGATAGATGTTCATCGTCGGCTTCACATTGTCGAACAACGTCCCGCCCAGGAAGAACCCCTTCTCGCTGCCAGGCACCGAAAGATCGCGCCCGTCCACCACCATCGTCGCACCCGCCGCCACGCCGTCCTCGATGTAGCCGCGCACCTTGTTACGATGCTGCGCGGTCACCAGCGGGCCCATCTCCGCCTGCGGGTCCATTCCATCCAGCACCTTCAGCGCGCGCACGCGCGGGGCCAGGCGCTCGACCAGCGTATCCGCCACGTTGCCCACCGCCACCGCGACCGAAATCGCCATGCAGCGTTCGCCCGCCGAACCGTAGGCCGCACCCATCAGCGCGTCGGTCACCTGGTCCATATCCGCGTCGGGCATCACCACCAGGTGGTTCTTCGCCCCGCCCAGCGCCTGCACGCGCTTGCCGCGAGCGGTCCCCTGGGCATAGATGTATTGCGCGATCGGCGTCGAGCCCACGAAAGAAAGCGCCTGCACGTCGGGATGGGCGATGAGTGCATCGACCGCCTGCTTGTCGCCATGCACGACGTTGAAGACCCCGGGGGGCAGGCCCGCTTCGGTCAGCAGTTCGGCCAGCCGCACCGACGCGGAGGGATCGCGCTCCGACGGCTTCAGCACGAAGGTATTGCCGCAGGCGATCGCGACCGGGAACATCCAGGCCGGCACCATCATCGGGAAGTTGAACGGCGTAATGCCGGCCACCACGCCCAGCGACTGGCGCATGCTCCAGTTATCGATGCCGCCGCCGATCTGCTCGGTGTACTGGCCCTTCAGCAGATGCGGAATGCCGCAGGCGAACTCGACGACTTCGATGCCCCGCGTGACCTCGCCCTTGGCGTCGGAGAATACTTTGCCATGCTCGCGCGTGATCAGCTCGGCCAGTTCGTCCTGGTGCCGGTCCAGCAGGGCCTTGAAGTTGAACAGGATGCGTGCGCGCTTCAGCGGCGCGGTCTCGGACCAGGCCGGATACGCTTCGCGCGCGGCGGCCACGGCCAGGTCGATGTCCTCGATGCCGGCCAGCGGCACCGTGGCGGCGATCTCGCCGCGCGCGGGGTTGAACACGTCGCCGTAGCGGCCGCTGCGTCCGTCGTAGGCTTGTCCGTTGATGTAGTGCGAGATGGTGGTCATGGTCAGGCGATTTCCTTCAGCACCGAGCCGATGGTATGGAAGATTTCATCGATCTGCGCCTCTTCGATGATCAAGGGCGGCGAGACCGCCAGGATGTCCCCGGTGTAGCGCACCAGCAGGCCGGTATCGAAGCAGCGGTGGAAGACTTCCGCCGCGCGCGCGCCGGGCGCGCCGGGGCGCGGGGTCAGCTCGATGCCCGCGACCAGGCCGATGTTGCGCACGTCGATCACGTGTTTGGTGCCGTTCAGCGCATGGGCCGCGCGCTCGAAGGCGGGCGCCAGCTCGCGGGCGCGGGCGAACAGGTTATCGCGGCGGTAGATGTCCAGGGTGGCCAGTACGGCTGCCGATGCCAGGGGATGCGCCGAGTAGGTATAGCCGTGGAAGAACTCGATACCGGCCGGGCCGCTATCGACGATGGCGTCGTGCACTTCGCGTTTGACCGCGACCGCCCCGCAAGGCACCGCGGCGTTGCTCACGCCCTTGGCCATGGTGATCAGGTCGGGCGTGACGCCGAAGAACTCGGCCGCGGTGGCCGCGCCCAGCCGCCCGTAGCCCGTGATGACCTCGTCGAAGATCAGCAGGATGCCGTGCTTGCTGGTGATCTCGCGCAGTCGTTCCAGATAGCCCTTGGGCGGCACCAGCACGCCGGTCGACCCTGCCATGGGCTCGACGATCACGGCGGCGACGGTGGACGGGTCGTGCAGCGCCAGGATGCGCTCGAGCTCGTCCGCCAGATGCGCGCCCCAGGCCGGCTGGCCCTTGGAAAAGGCGTTCTGTTCCAGGTTGTGGGTGTGGGGCAGATGGTCCACCGCCGGCAGCAGGGCGCCGGAGAACGTCTTGCGGTTGGGCGAAATGCCGCCCACCGAAATACCGCCGAAGCCCACGCCGTGATAGCCGCGTTCGCGGCCGATCAGGCGGGTACGCTGGCCTTCGCCGCGGGTGCGGTGGTAGGCCAGGGCGATTTTCAACGCGGTGTCCACGGACTCGGACCCGGAATTGGTAAAGAAGATGCGGTCCAGGCCCTGGGGCATCAGGCCCGCCACCGCGCTGGCCGCCTGGAACGCCAGGGGATGCCCCAGCTGGAAACCGGGCGCGTAATCCAGCGCGCCGGCCTGTTGCGCGATCGCCTGGGTGATCTCGTCGCGGCAGTGGCCGGCGTTCACGCACCATAGGCCCGACGTGCCGTCCAGGATCTGGCGGCCGTCCAGCGAGGTGTAGTACATGCCCTTGGCGCCGACCAGCATGCGCGGGTTGGCCTTGAACTGCCGGTTGGCCGTGAAAGGCATCCAAAGGTGGGACAGATCGGGGGACGTGGTCGGCGCGTTCATGAGGGCTCCGGTAGGGAAAGTGGCCGGACGCCGGGCCAACTGTGCTGGCCGGCTGCGTTGCCGGGGTGAGGCCCCAGCGAAACGCGACGTCGCGGGAATCAACAGGCATTCTCGACTTCCGCGTCGCCGGTGGAAATAGACAATCCATGCAAAAATGGCGAACCGTACAGGTAAATCCTGAACAACTGTACAGATGCCTCGATGACCGATTTTCCCGCCCTGGACTTCCGCCCTTTGCGCGACCGTGCGAACGCGCCGACCCTGGTGCAACAGCTGGTCGATGCGGTCGTGCGCGCCATCGAGGCGCGCGTGCTGGGCCCCGGCATGTCCTTGCCCTCGGTGCGCGAATTCGCGCGTGCGCACGAGATCAGCACCTTTACCGTTTCCAGCGCCTACGCGCGGCTCGTCTCGCAGGGTTGGCTGCTGGCCCGGCCCGGTTCGGGATACCGGGTCGCGCCGCGTGCGCCCGCCACCGCCACCGCGGCGCCCGTGCCGCGACCGTGGCAACCGCCCACGCCGGGTGCCGAATGGCTGCTATCGGACGTATTCGCCGACCACTCCATCCCGGTGAAGTCGGGCTGTGGCTGGTTGCCGGGCGAATGGTTGAACGAAACGGGCCTGCACCTGGGATTGCGCCATGTCGCCCGCGTCCCCGGCGCGCGCATCGCGGGTTATGGACACCCCTACGGCTATGCGCCGCTGCGTGCGGCCATCGCCGCGCAGGCGGCCGCGCTGGGCATGCCGGCGGATCCCGCGCAGGTGCTGTTGACCCAGGGCGTGACGCACGGGCTGGACGTCGCGATACGCACGCTGCTGCGCCCGGGCGATGCCGTGATCGTCGAACAGCCCTGCTATGCCAACTTGCTGGCGCTGGTGCGGCTGGCCGGTCTGCATGCCGTCGCGGTGCGGCGCACGGAGGAAGGGCTGGATATCGCCGAACTGGAGCAAGCCGTACAGGCGCATCGGCCGCGCGCGATGATCATCAATACGGTATTGCAGAATCCCACCGGTACCAGCCTGACGATGGCCAATGCCTACCAGGTGCTGCGCGTCGCCGAGCAGCACGACTGCTGGATCATCGAAGACGACATCTCGCGCGAGCTCGCGCCCGGTGTCGCGCCGGTGCTGGCCGCGCTGGACGGCCTGCGCCGGGTGGTCTACCTGAGCGGCTATTCCAAGGTGATCAGCCCATCGGTGCGCGTCGGCTATGCGATCGCCCACCCCGACGTGGTGCGCGACATGGCGCGCACCAAGATGGCCGTGGGATTGACCTCGCCGGAAATCATGGAGCGCGTCGTCCATGAAGTCTTGCGCGAAGGCCGCTATCGCGCCCACGTCGCGGGCCTGCGGGAGCGCCTGGCGCTGGCGCATGTCAAGGTGGCGCGGCGCTTGTCCGAGCATGGCATGCAGGTGTACGCGGAGCCGCGCGCCGGCCTGTTCCTGTGGGCCCGCCTGCCGGCCGACGGTGGCGACGCCGGCGCCAACGCGCTGGCCGAACGGGCGCTGCGCGACGGCATCTGGCTGGCCCCCGGTTCCTATTTCGATGCCCCACAGCGCGACCTGCCCTGGATCAGGCTGAACGTCGCATACTCGGACGATGAAAGGCTGTGGCGCTTCCTGGCCGGCAGCGCCGTCCGGGCGCGCCGCGCCTGACACGCGAGGGAGTGTAGCGGTCCTCAGGCCGTGCGGGTGGTTTTCGCCGCGCGCTTGCGATCCAGGCGCAGGCGGTACTGGAATTCGCCGCCCTTGAAATAAAGATGCTCGTAGTCGACGGGCCGAAGGGCGTTGTCATACGTCAGGCGTTCGACCCGCAGAGCGGGCTGCTCCTTCTTCATGCCGAGCGCCTTGGCCACCACCGCCGGCGCAGGGATCGCTTCGATGCTCAGGTCGGCGCTGCCCAGGGCAACGCCGCAGTCGTTCTCGAGGATAAGGAAAATGTCGCGCGTGACGAGATCCGCGCGTTGCAGCCTCCTTCCGAGCGCTTCGGGCAGGAAGGTGATTTCGTAGGACGTGCGTTCCCGGTTGAGCAGGCGCACGCGGTGGATTTCGGCCACAGTGGCGCCTTCGTCCAGCGCCAGCCGGGATGCCACCTGGGCATTCGCCGCGACGAAGTCGAAGGAGACGACGTGGTTGACGATCTCCTGTCCTTCGCCCATGGCTTCCGCGAAGCCTTGCAGCGACGTGATGTTCTGGACGGCCTTGGGCTGCGACACGAACGAGCCTTTTCCATGCACCTTGAAAATCAGGCCCTCCTTCTGCAGGTCGCCCAGGGCTTGCCGGATGGTGATGCGGCTGACCTCGAACATTTCCTGTAATTCGCTTTCGGAGGGCACCCGGCTATGCGGCGGGTATTGGCCGTTCAGGATGCCCGTGCGCAAGGCGTCCTTGATTTGCTGATAAAGCGGGACGTGGGAATGTGGCCCAAGAGCGGAGTAGCCGGTCTGCAGGTTTGATGGGCGGGCGGGCATACGGATTCTGTTTTGCAGCCTGGGCTGCGAAGTTATGTCGCCGCGCCGGTCGGCACGGACGTGCACGAGATTATGTCATAACTTGATATGCCGACCTAGAACAAGGGGCGTTGACACTCACCATAACACGTCATAACATGTCGCCGCGATGGCATGGGCGCGGAGACCATGCTTCGGTCGGGAGAAGACGTTGGATACCTTGCTTGCCTTCCTGGCTGCGGCGGCGGCTGCCTACATGTCGACGAACATCGACGGCTTTGCGTTGCTGCTCGATTTCTTCGGCGACGAAAGCTATCGCGCGGTGGAAATCGCGGTCGGGCAGCTTGCCAGCGTGGCGATCCAGCTGGGCGTTTCAATCGCCATCACGAATATCGGCCACGTCGCGGAGGCGCCGTTCATAGGCCTGGCCGGTATCGTTCCACTGGTGGCGGGACTCAGGCGCATCGCCGGCAGGCGTAGCGGCGGCGTCCCGCAAAGTGCGCCGGCAGCCACGCTTCGGCCCAGGGCGCCGCAAGGCAGTGTCGGACGGCTCGCGCTTGTCGTCACCATCGCGACGTGCGGCGCCGTCGACAACGTACTCGTGTATGCGGGGCTGCTTGCAGGTCACGGCGTGGCGGACCTGGTATATGCATCGATCATCTTCGCGGCACTCACGGCGTCATTGTGCCTGCTTGCATTCGCTGCGGCACGGTCGCGCGTATCCGTGCCCGGGCTGCGGGCAGTCGCGGCCCGCATCGCGCCGTTCATGACGACCGCCATCGGCGCCGCGCTACTCATACGCTTCGGTACGTTCGGATGGATCTACGCGCTGGCCTGAAGGAATGCACCACGCCGAGACGACCATGCACCACACAACGCCGCCCGGCACCGTTGTGGAGCGCGAAACAGCAGGCATAGCCGGGCAGCATCGGTAGGATCAAG
The DNA here is from genome assembly GCF_002261215.1 of Bordetella genomosp. 11. Classification (NCBI taxonomy): domain Bacteria; kingdom Pseudomonadati; phylum Pseudomonadota; class Betaproteobacteria; order Burkholderiales; family Alcaligenaceae; genus Bordetella; species Bordetella genomosp. 11. The sequence continues at coordinate 533,055 of NZ_NEVS01000001.1, forward strand.
GGGAAAGCGTATTGGCACGGGTTTTGCATGACTTCTCAGTGCTTGTAATGACGAGTTATATCCACCGATGTTGTCACTGTCCGGCATGAGCCGCGCGTCGCGCCGTTCATGTCGATCAATCACCAAGGTTGCGTCATGAGAATCAGAGATTTGATCGGCCATGTGTCACGCAGTGCTATACCCTCCCTGGCCGCGGCAGCGGTATTGATGTACGCAGGCGCCGTGCGTGCGGAAACCATCGAGATTGGGATCGGGACGCAGGATACGACGACCAATACGGTCACCGGCGGCGTCGTCCTGAAGCAGCTCGGCTTGTTGGAAAAATATCTGCCTCGCACAGGCAAGTACAAGGACGTCACCTACCATGTGACGTGGCAGAACGCGACGTCCGGGCCGCCCATCACCAACGGCATGGTCGCAGGAAATCTGCAGATCGGCATGATGGGGGACTATCCCCTGCTGGTGAACGGTGCCACGGGCCATGCCACCGGCAACGATACGGAGCTGGTCGCGGTAATCGCCTATAACGCCTTCGGCGGTGGCAATGGCCTGGTCGTTCCGAAGGATTCTCCCTACTACGATCTCGAGGACCTGAAAGGCAAGCGCGTATCGGTGCCTTTCGGATCCGCAGCGCACGGCATGCTGCTGGCCGCGCTGCAGAGCCGCCATCTGCCGGCCGACTACTTCGCGCTTGCGAACCAGTCGCCGGAAGTCGGCAGCACCAGCATCCAGGAACATCGGATCGACGGCCATGCGGACTTCGTCCCGTTCGCGGAACTGCTGCCTTTTCGCGGCTATGCGCGGAAGATCTTCGACGGTGTGGAGACGGGCCAGCCGACATTCCACGGCATCGTCGTGCGCAAGGACTTCGGCCAGAAGTATCCCGAGGTCGTCATAGCCTACATCAAGGCCTTGATGGCCGCCAACGACTGGGTGCGTCAGGATCCGGTGCGGGCGGCGGAGCAGATCCAGTCGTGGACCAAGGTGGACAAGGAAGTCGTCTACATGTTCCTCGGGCCCGGCGGTATCCATACGCTGGATCCCACCATCAAGCCAAGATGGATAGAGGCGCTGAAAGCGGACTACGCCGTGCTTAAGAAGCTGAACATGGTGAAGGACCTGGACATCGACAAATGGGTCAATGACTCGTTCGTGCGCCAGGCATTCAAGGAGTCCGGCCTGGATTACGACAAACAGTTGGCCAGTTTCAGCAATTATGCGGTGCAGGGCAGCGACCCGGTGTGTGGCACGGCTGTCACCGATCCGTCGCAGGCCGGGCAAATCTGGGTGCAAAGCGGATCCATGGTCTCGTTCAGCTCGACCGCTTGCACGCTGCGCGGCGTGAACCGGTACCGCGCCCAGGGCAAGGCGCTGAACGCGGTCTACATGACCGACAAGGCGCTGGGCATCAAGGTGTTCGCGAATGACGCCTTTTACACGCATGGCGGGAGCGATGCGAAGCGCCCGGTCATCGAGGCATATCTGCTGAAGCGCGACGCGGATGCCGGCGCGCAGAAATCGCATGCCAAGGTAATCGGCTACGAGCAGGCCCTGAAAGCGGTAAGCGCGGAGGGCAACTGATATGGCGCACTCCATCGATCTGGGCTCCGGCGACGATATCCGTTCGTCGGCCAGTCCTGCACAGTCTTCGCGCGTGCAATCCGACCCGCAGCAGTGCGGCCAGTCCCACACGGACTCGCCTGCCGTTGCGCCGCCCGGGCATCGGCGCGCGGCGACGGTGGCAGTGGCTTGCGTACGCGCTGTCGTCGTCAGGCTCGCGCTGCCGGCAGTATCTATCGGCATGCTCTTGCTGGTGTGGTACCTGGGTACGCGCTACCGCGTGGAATTCTATGTCCGGTTCAAGAACGTACCCACGCCCATGGATGTGTTGCGGGAAGCCGCCAACGTGACGGGGACGAGCGCATATGCGGTCAATGTGCTGAACAGTCTGCGCCGCATCCTGGTCGGGTTCCTGATCGCGCTGGTGTCCGGTGTGGGATTGGGCCTGCTGATCGGTCGCTATGGCGCCATGCGGCGGCTTTTCATGCCCGCCCTGGAGGTGTTGCGGCCCATCCCGGCCATCGCGTGGGTGCCCATGTCCATCATGCTGTGGCCGACGACGGAATCGTCCATCGCGTTCATCACCTTCATCGGTGCCTTCTATCCAATCCTGCTGAACACGGTGGACGGCGTGGAGTCGCTCGACGGCGTCCTGCTGCGCGCCGGCCGCTGCCTGGGCGCCAGCGAAGCCCGCCTGTTCTGGTACGTGATCCTTCCCGGCGTCATGCCGAACATCTTCACCGGCCTGGCCGTGGGCATGGGCGTGGCCTGGGTGTCGCTGATCGCCGCGGAAATGATATCCGGCCAGTACGGTGTGGGCTACTACACATGGGAAGCCTATTCGCTCGTCAATTACCCGGCAATCGTGCTTGGCATGATCACCATCGGTGCGCTGGGCCTGCTTTGCAGCGGCGCTATCCGCCTGGCCGGGCGCGCCTTGATGCCGTGGCTTGCGTACGCCAAGGGAGCCCGCAAATGAACGAACCGGACAAGGGCAGTATCGAGTGCCGCGATATCGCGGTGGTGTTCGGATCGGGAGACGCGCGAACCGAAGCCGTCCGCGATGTCTCGCTGACGGTCGCGCCGAACGAGTTCGTGTCGTTGATCGGTCCTTCGGGATGCGGCAAGTCCACATTGCTGAGCATCGTCGCGGGCTTCACTCAGCCGACCCGCGGCACGGCCACGCTGGATGGCGTGAGGATCAGGAAGCCGGGCGCCGAGCGCGGCGTCGTGTTCCAGCAATACTCGCTGTTCCCCTGGCTGCGCGTGCGCCAGAACGTCGAGTTCGGCCTGAAGATGGCCGGCGTGCACCGCAGCCGGCGCGAGGCCACCGCGCGCACTTTGCTGGGGCTGGCGGGACTGTTGGCCTTCGAGAATCACTATCCGGACCAGCTTTCGGGCGGCATGAAGCAGCGTATCGGCATTGTCCGCGCCCTGGCCGCCAATCCGCGGGTATTGCTGATGGACGAGCCGTTCGGGGCACTGGACACGCAGACGCGCACCGTCATGCAGGAGATCCTGACCAACATGTGGCAGCGATTCCGGCTGTCCGTACTGTTCATCACGCACGACATCGAGGAAGCGGTCTTCCTGTCGGACCGCATCTACGTGATGACGGCCCGGCCGGGCCGTATCAAGGCCGAGATTGCCGTTCCCTTGCCGCGGCCGCGCACTCCAGCGATGTTCGACACGCCCGAGTTCGTCGGGCTGGTGCACCGCCTGAAGGGCCTGATCCGCGAAGAGTCGCTGGCCGCGATGGGCCCGGAGCTGAAAGTGGGCGGCATCGAGGGCTTCAGCATGGAGATGGGCCCGAACGGCGTCAACGAGATGCTGTGAGCCGCGCGCGTCCTGAATGAATCCGTTTCCCTACCGAGAGCAAAGCAGCGCTCTCAACTTCAATGGAGTTTTACGATGAGCAAGAAACCCAACATCCTGTTCTTTCACGTCGATAACCTCGGCATGGGCGAACTCGGGTGCTATGGCGGCGGGAAATTGCGGGGCGCGGACACCAAGCGCATCGACGCGTTCTGCAAAGAGGGCACCAAGCTGACCCATTATGTGGTGGAACCGCAGTGCACGCCGACGCGTTCGGCGCTGATGACCGGCCGCTATCCGATCCGGTCCGGCAACCACACGATCGCGCTGGGCGGCAATGGCGGCGGCCTGGTTACCTGGGAAATCACGATCGCGGAATTGCTGGCCAAGGGCGGATACAAGTCTTCGTGCCTGGGCAAATGGCACATCGGCGCGGAAGACGGACGTTTCCCCACCGATCACGGATTCGACGAGTGGTACGGGCCGCTGCGCACGTATGACGAATGCATGTGGCTGGAAGACCCGCATTATGTTCCCGAGCGGGATGGTTATTCGCATATGCACGAAGGCTTCAAGGGCAAGGGCACCAGGCCGCTGCTGGATGAACAGCTGACCATGGAGACCAAGAAGACCTGCGACCTGGAATACCAGCGGCGCGGCATCGACTTTATGCGGCGCTGCGTGCGCGACGATGAGCCTTTCTTCCTGTACTTCAACCATTCGCTGATGCACTTCCCGATGTCGCCGCGCGACGAGTTCGTCGGCAAAAGCACGAACGGCGACTGGGGCGATTGCCTGCTGATGCTGGATCACGACTTCGGCGTGCTGCTGGACGAGCTGGACCGCCTTGGCGTGGCCGACGATACCATCGTCATCCTGTGCGGCGACAATGGCGCCGAGGATCATCTTGCCGGTCGCGGCACCGGCGGCTTCTTCGACGGTTCGTATTTCAGTTCGGCGGAAGGCGGCATCCGCACGCCGCTGTTGGCTCGCTGGCCCGGCCGCATCCCCGCGGGAGTCGAAAGCAATGAAATGGTGCACGTCACGGATATGTTCACGACACTGCTGAAGTTCGCGGGCGGCGACATTCCGCAGGACCGCATCGTCGACGGCAGGGACCAGACGGCGTTCTTCCTGGGTGAACAGGAGCAATCCAACCGTGACCATTGCATGGTCTGGCTCAAGGACGAGCTGCACGCCGTCAAGTGGAAGGATTTCAAGATCAACTTCAAGCGCCAGCAGCATTTCCATGATCCGGAGCTGCCGCTGGGCTTCGCGCGCATTACCCACCTTCAGGAGGATCCCAAGGAACGCGAGGCGGTCAATCAGCGCTACGTCCGCTGGTGGGTCATGCAGCATGCCCACCGGGTCGTGCGCGAGTTCGAGGACAGCGTGAAGCGCGAGGAACTCATCCCGCCGGGTTCGGCGTTGGACTTCGTGCCGAAATCCGAGCTAAGGGGCTAGGCCCATGGACGCGCCAATGACCGACTCGTCCGTTCAGAAACGTGCTTGCTGCTGCGCCTCGGGCCAGGGCAAGCCGCGGGTCCCTCCGGCGGAATCGCCCGGCACCGAAGGTATGGTGTGGATAAAGGGGCGTGATTTCACGATGGGATCCGATGTTTTCTATCGGGAAGAACGTCCGGCACGGCGCGTTACCGCCCCCGACTTCTGGATGGATGCCCATCCCGTGACGAATGCGCAGTTCCGCGCATTCGTCGATGCCACGGGTTATCTCACGCTCGCAGAGCGCGCGCCCGATCCCTCGCTGTATCCGGACGCGGACCCCGACCTGCTGGTTCCCGGTTCGCTGGTGTTTACGCAACCGGCCGCACCGGTTCCGCTGCGCGACCACCGTTTGTGGTGGGCTTATGTGCCCGGCGCGAGCTGGCGGCATCCTCAGGGCCCGGACAGCGGCCTGACGGGCCTGGAGGATCATCCGGTGGTACACGTCTCCTTCGCCGATGCAAGCGCGTATGCGGCATGGGCAGGCAAGGCGCTGCCCACCGAAATCGAATGGGAGTTCGCCGCCCGCGGGGGGCTGGAAGGCGCGGCGTATCCCTGGGGTGATGAATTCGACCCGGAAGGGCGACACATGGCGAATACCTGGCAGGGGGAGTTTCCGTGGCAGAATTCGGCCTCCGACGGCTATGAGCGGACGTCGCCGGTGATGTCCTATCCGGCCAACGGGTATGGCCTGTTCGATGTGGCGGGCAATGTGTGGGAATGGACGACAACGCCGTACGGCAGCCCGCCGGGCGTGGCAGAGACGAAGTCCTGCTGCATACCGGCTTCCGCTTCGAACGATCCCGCCGCGCGCCAGGTCGTCAAGGGCGGATCCCACTTGTGCGCGCCAAGCTATTGCTTGCGTTTCCGGCCGGCGGCGCGCCAGGGCCAGACGCTGGACACGTCCACCAGCCATATCGGTTTTCGCTGCGTGCTGCGGCCATGACGTGGGTGGCGCCTTCGGGTGTCTGTCCGGGGCGCCTTCCCGCGATACGCGCCGTGCAGTCTTTCTACTCTATGAGTTCCGTGACATGACGAATCCTGTTGATGGGAGCAATAACCTGCCGTGCCGGCCGGGAATTTCGCTCGGCTCGCCGCCAGCCAGCTTCACGCGAGAGATCCTTGCCGGCGTGGTAACGAGCCTGGCGCTGATTCCTGAAGTCATCTCGTTTTCATTCATTTCGGGCGTGGAGCCACGTGCCGCGCTGTTCGCTTCGGTCGTGCTGCTGGTCGTCACGTCGCTGTTGGGCGGGCGACCGGCGATGGTCACCGCCGCCGCCGGTTCGGTCGCGCTTGTCATCGGCCCGATGGTCAACGCGCATGGCGCCGGCTACATCCTGCCCGCGGTCCTCCTGGCGGGGATGATCCAGGTCGCTTTCGGCTTGCTGGGGCTGGCGCGCATCGCGCGTTTCATTCCGCGCTCGGTCATGCTGGGCTTCGTCAATGCCTTGGGTATCCTCATCTTCTGCGCCCAGGTGCCCCATATCGTCGACAAACCCATCCCGGTCTACATACTGTTCGCGGTCACCGTGCTGATCGTGCTGATCGCGCCGCGCTTCAGCCGAGTCGTTCCATCGCCGCTCATCGCGATCGTCGTCGCTACCGGGTTGGCCGTTTCCCTGCATTGGAGCGTGCCGACGGTGGGGGCGGCCGGCTCCGCCGCCGCCGGGCTGCCGGGCTTGACCGCCTGGACGGTTCCGTTCGATCTGGAAACCTTGAAGATCGTATGGCAGACAGCGCTCAGCGTGGCCTTCGTGGGCCTGCTCGAAACCCTGTTGACGGCGAAGCTGGTCGACGAAATGACCGATAGCCGATCGCGCAAGTCCCGGGAGTCGTGGGCGCTGGGGTTGGGCAACCTCTGCGCCGGGGCGTTCGGCGGTATCGCCGGTTGCGCCATGATCGGCCAGACGGTCGTCAATGTCGGGATCGGCGGCGCGCGGACCCGCATTTCCACGCTGGCGGCCGCGGGCACGCTTCTGCTGTTGATCACCGTGTTGAGCTCCGTGATGGCGCGCATCCCGATGGTGGCGCTGGCCGCGGTCATGATGATCGTGGCCGTGAAAACGGTCGACTGGCACAGCGTGCGGCCCGCCACGCTCAAGCGCATGCCCTGGATGGAGACGTCGGTGATGGTGCTGTCCGTCGGCCTGACCGTCTATACGGGCAACCTGGCACTGGGCGTGGTCGGCGGCGTGCTATTGGCGACCGTATTGTTCGCGCGCCGCGCGGCGCACGTCATACGCACGATCCGCACGGTCAGCCCGGATGGCCGCAGCGTGTGCTACGAAGTCCGTGGTCCCTTGTTCTTCGGCAGCAGCAACGACCTGGTGGAGTGCTTCCTCTACACCACCGACCCGCACGACGTGACGATCGATTTCTCCAAATCGCAGATCCTGGATGCGTCCACCGTGGCGGCGCTCGATTCGGTCGAGGTGAAGTACCGGCAGCACGGCACGGCCGTGCGTTTCACCGGACTGGACGAAGCCAGCGAAGCTTTCCATGCCAGGCTGAGCGGGAACCTGAACGTCAACTGATGCGGCACGATGTGCCGTCATGCATTGCCTTCTCCGGAACGGGCGGAAATGACCAGGGTCGTGCCCGGCAGAGGCGGTTGCCGATGCTGGAGCGCCAGTGTGACCGGGCCTGTGTCGGCGCGTCGTATCGCCTCGAGTGCCCCCAGGAGGCCGGCATACGGGCGGTCAACGCGCCACGGGCACGCGCTCGTACACCACGAAGTCGTATTCGTAGCCGTTTTCCGCCGGCTGCGGTTGCCGAGACGATTCGCGCCAGCGGAACGAAGGCAACAGCGGGAACCAGGCGTCGCCGTCGATGTCCGCCTTGATTTCCGTTGCGACGATGCGGTCTGCGTGATCGAGCACGGCGCTGAAGATCTGCGCGCCGCCGATGATGAACACTTCGTCCGTGGCGCCGGCCGCACGCAGCGCGGCGTCGATATCCGGCACCACGGTGGCGCCTTCGGCCGCATAGCCCGGGCTGCGCGTGATGACGATGTTGGTCCGCCCGGGTAGCGGCCGACCCAGCGATTCCCAGGTCTTGCGTCCCATCACGATCGGATGGCCCAGTGTCGTGCGCTTGAAATGCGCCAGGTCGCCCGGCAATTTCCACGGCAGGCCGTTGTCGCGGCCGATAACGCGGTTACGGGAATAAGCGACGACCAGCGTCAGTCGCGGGGAAGCACCGGCTTCGGCCAGCCGGGAAGCGGGTACGCTCATACCGCCACCGCCCCTTTGATATGCGGATGGCTTTGGTAATCGACCACTTCCAGGTCTTCGTACTCGTATTCGAACAGGGACGCCGGCTTGCGCTTGATGCGCAGCTTCGGATAAGGGTAGGGCTGGCGCGACAGCTGCAGTTCGACCTGCTCGAAATGATTGCTATAGATATGGCAATCGCCGCCGGTCCAGATAAAGTCGCCGACGTCCAGGTCGCACTGCTGCGCGACCAGGTGCGTCAGCAAGGCATAGCTGGCGATGTTGAATGGGACGCCCAGGAAGATATCCGCGCTGCGCTGATACAGCTGGCAGGACAGCTTGCCATCGGCGACGTAGAACTGGATCAGCGCGTGGCAGGGCGGAAGCGCCATGCGCGGGATGTCGGCCACGTTCCAGGCCGATACGATCAGGCGCCGCGAATCCGGGTTGCGGAGGATCTGCTCCAGCAATTGCGAGATCTGGTCGATATGGCGGCCGTCCGGCGCGGGCCAGGAACGCCATTGCGCGCCGTAGACCGGGCCCAGGTTGCCGTCGGCGTCGGCCCATTCGTCCCAGATAGTGACGCCGCGCTCCTGCAGCCAGCGCACATTGCTGTCGCCGCGCAGAAACCACAGCAGCTCGATGAAAATGCTTTTGGTGTGCAGCTTCTTGGTGGTCACCAGGGGAAAGCCCTGCGACAGGTCGAAGCGCATTTGATAGCCGAATACCGAACGCGTGCCGGTGCCGGTGCGATCCGTCTTGGTGACGCCATGTTCATAGACATGGCGCATGAAGTCTTCGTATTGGTGCATGGAAATCCGGGCGGGGCTCAGTTCGCGTCCGCGGCGCCGGCCGCGCCGGTCTCCACCACGTCCACGGAGAAGGTCATTTCCGCCGTCTTGGCCAGCATGGCCGAAGCCGAGCAGTATTTTTCGTGCGACAACTGTACGGCGCGCTCGACCGCCGCGCGGGGCAGCTTGTGCCCGGTAACGGTAAAGGCGAAATGGATGCGCGTGAACACCTTCGGGTCGGTCTCGGCGCGATCGGCCTGCAGCTTGACGCTGCAGCCGGTCACCGCGTGGCGGCCGCGCTTCAGGATGAGCACCACGTCGTACGCGGTGCAGCCGCCGGTGCCGGCCAGGACCATTTCCATCGGGCGAAACGCCAGGTCGTGGCCGCCGCCATCCACGGCGCCATCCATGACGGCGACATGCCCGCTACCCGAAGTGGCCACGAACAGCATCCCTGAAGGGCCGCCCCAGTCGATCGTGCATTCCATGTCGATATCCTGAATCGTCTTGTGCAAAAAGGGATCATAGCCGGTTCCGATCGCCCGGAAAGGGCCGGCCCTTTCCTCGGCGGGGCCTTGCGGCCGACCCGGCCGGCCGCCTTCCTTACAATGGAAGAATCGATACGGACAAGGCGCTTTTTGCCGTGTCCGACGCCTTACAGGAGTATGCGATGCCGTCGCCTCAGCCGCCGTCCCCGTCGTTCCCGTCCCTGGCCCGCCGCAAGGGGCCGCTGGATGCCCTGCTGGGAGAGGCGGACCGCGCCCTGCGCGTCCTGGCCGGCGCCTCCAGCGCGGGCCGGCCTTATCCGGCGGGCCCCGAGGCCGCCGAGACCCTTACCCCCGACGACCGCCGGCACGCGGCCGGCCTGATGCGGGTGAATCACGTCGGGGAAATCTGCGCCCAGGCGCTGTACCGTGGCCAGGCGCTGGCCTGCGCCGACGAGTCCGTCCGCCGGATGTTCCAGGATGCCGCCACGGAGGAAGTCGACCATCTGGCCTGGTGCGAGCGGCGCCTGGGCGAGCTGCGCAGCCGTCCCAGCCTGCTGAATCCGCTGTGGTATGCCGGCTCGTTCGGCCTGGGCCTGTTGGCCGGCCGCGCGGGGGTGCGGCGCAATCTGGGCTTCATGGCGGAAACCGAGCGGCAGGTCGAAGCGCACCTGGAAAGCCATCTGAAGCGCCTTCCCGCGCAGGACGAACGGTCCCGCCAGGTGGTGGACCAGATGAAGCAGGACGAAATCAACCACCGCGTCAGCGCCGAACGGGCTGGCGCCGCGCCCCTGTCGTGGCCCGTCCGAGGCGCCATGCGTGCCCTGTCGCGTGTCATGACGAGCACGGCCTACTGGATCTAGGGGGGGGCAGGCGGGGCGCGGGAACAGGGTGGGCCACGCCCGCCGGAGCGCCCGGGTCGGCGGGTTTTGGGGCGCTTTTCCCGGGCTTCGGCGGTCCGGACCGCCCGGCGCAGGGTTAACCCCGTCTGATATTTACGGGGCGATCGAGGGGCGTGGCACAATGATTGCTGAAGATTGCCATCCCTGCCGGACGGTCGTTTGCGGGCGCGAGACCCGGGTCCGGCCGATAATGCGATGCACAAAAGCAACAATCTTCCCGCCGTTGAACGGCGCTAAAATTTCTTCTTGCATCGCACAAAAAGTTTGGCTATGATTTGTCCATCGGATGTCGAAACGCAGTCGGCGCGGTGCCAAACCCCGACAGCGCACAGGGTACCTGGGAGGGTACTCCAGGGTTAACCCTCTGCGACATGCCACGGTTGTCTCCTCCACCCTCCTCCTTTGGTGGATTTAGCCCGAGATCGTCAGATCTCGGGCTTTTTTTTATCCATTTTTCGGTCCGCGCCATTTCGCGCACAGTATCCGGCGGCGCGGGGCTTTCCTTCCTCGCGGGCTGCGCTCGCACGACTTTGCCGCGCGGCCGAAAACCCTATGTCCCATCCACTAAAATCGCCGGATCGATAGCGGTAGGAAATCCGTCATGTTGCGTATTCAGGATGTGAAGTTGGCCATCGTGGGCCTGGGCTACGTCGGCCTGCCGCTTGCCGTGGAGTTCGGCAAGAAGCGTTCGGTGCTGGGTTTCGATATCGATACGCACCGCATCGACGAACTCAAGCGCGGGCAGGACCACACCCTGGAAGTCGATGAAGCCGAACTCGCGGCCGCGACGCACATGGAGTTCACCGCCGATGCCGCACGGTTGGCGCAGGCGAATGTCTATATCGTCACCGTTCCCACTCCGATCGACGCCTACAAGCAGCCGGACCTGACCCCGCTGCGCAAGGCCAGCGAAACCATAGGACGGGTCCTGAAGCGGGGCGATATCGTTATCTACGAGTCCACCGTCTACCCCGGCGCCACCGAGGAAGAATGCGTGCCCGTGCTGGAGCGCGTGTCCGGCCTGGCGTTCAACCGCGATTTCCATGCGGGGTACAGCCCGGAACGCATCAACCCCGGCGACAAGAGCCATCGCGTCAACACCATCAAGAAAGTGACTTCCGGATCGACCCCCGAAGTCGCGGACCTGGTGGATGCCCTGTACCGCGAGATCGTGACGGCCGGTACGCACAAGGCCGCCTCCATCCGCGTGGCCGAAGCCGCGAAAGTCATCGAGAATACCCAGCGCGACGTCAACATCGCCCTGATCAACGAGCTGGCGCTGATCTTCAACAAGATGGGGATCGATACCGAGGCCGTGCTGCAGGCCGCGGGCACGAAGTGGAATTTCCTGCCGTTCCGGCCCGGGCTGGTGGGCGGCCATTGCATCGGTGTCGACCCCTATTACCTGACGCACAAGGCGCAGAGCCTGGGCTATCACCCGGAAATCATCCTGGCCGGCCGGCGCCTGAACGACGCCATGGGCGGCTATGTGGTGTCGCAGCTGGTCAAGGCCATGACCAAGCGCCGCATCCACGTGCAGGGTGCGCGGGTGCTGGTCATGGGACTGACCTTCAAGGAAAACTGCCCGGACCTGCGCAATACGCGCGTGGTCGATATCGTGCGCGAACTGCGCGAATATGGCGTGGAGGTGGACGTCTACGATCCGTGGGTCGATCCGGCCGAAGCGCGCGCGGAATACGGCATCGAACCCGTGGCGACGCCCGCCTCCGGCACCTACGACGGCATTGTTCTTGCGGTAGCGCATCGGCAGTTCGCCGAATTGGGCGCCGCGCGAATACGCGCCTACGGCAAGCCCGAACATGTGCTGTACGACCTGAAATACGTCCTGCAGCCCGGCGAATCGGATCTGCGCTTGTAACTCCACGTTTGAAAAAGGCCATGGCATGACGCACCGCTATCAGCAAATCACCGAAGACTTCCGCAAGGCGCCCCGTACCTGGCTGGTCACCGGCTGCGCCGGTTTTATCGGCTCGAACCTCGTGGAAACGCTCCTGAAACTGGACCAGACGGTCGTGGGCCTGGATAACCTGTCCACCGGCTACCGGCACAACCTGGACGAGGTCATGGAGCTCGTCTCGGCCGAACAATGGGGCCGGTTTACCTTCATCGAGGGCGATATCCGCGACCTGGAGACCTGCCGCAAGGCCGCCACGGGGGTGGACTTCGTGCTGCATCAGGCGGCGCTCGGCTCCGTGCCGCGGTCCATCCAGGATCCCATCACCACGAATGCCGTGAATGTCGATGGCTTCCTGAATATGCTGGTCGCGGCCCGCGATGCACGAGTGCGGGGCTTCGTTTACGCGGCTTCCAGTTCTACCTATGGCGACCACCCGGCCTTGCCCAAGGTGGAATCCGAAATCGGCAACCCGCTGTCGCCCTACGCGGTCAGCAAGTACGTGAACGAACTGTATGCCGACGTGTTCGCGCGCGGCTACGGCTTCGGCAGCGTGGGCCTGCGCTACTTCAACGTGTTCGGCAAGCGGCAGGATCCCAACGGCGCCTACGCCGCCGTCATTCCCAAGTGGATCGGGGCCATGATCCGCGGCGAGGACGTCGTCATCAACGGCGACGGCGAGACCAGCCGCGACTTCTGCTTCGTGGAGAACGCCGTGCAGGCCAATCTGCTGGCGGCACTGGCGCAGGCCGAAGGTACCCACCAGGTCTACAACGTGGCGTTCAATGCGCGCACCAGCCTGAACGATCTGTTCCGCCACCTGACCCGCCTGCTGGCCAAGCATGGCGTGCAGTATGACAAGCCGCCCGTCTACGGGGATTTCCGTCCGGGCGACGTGCGGCATTCGCAGGCCGACATCGCCAAGGCCAACGATCAGCTGGGCTACAAGCCCATGCACGACATCATCGAAGGGCTGGAGGTCGCCATGCCCTGGTATACGCAGTTCCTGCGTTAACGGGGATGCCGCCGGGAACCGCGCGTTTCGCGGTGGCGGCCGCAGCATGGCCTTCCACCGCACGGCCGTGCGGTGGAAGGCATATGGGCGCTCAGAAGGGCAGTTTGACGTCCGGCTTCAGGGCCAGCAGCTGTTTGCGGAAGTCATCCTGGATGCGCGCCAGCGCGGCTTCGTTATCCGCCTCGAAGCGCAGTACCACCACGGGCGTGGTGTTCGAGGGTCGGGCCAGGCCGAAGCCGTCGGGATATTCGGCGCGTACCCCGTCGATCGTCACGACCTGGGTGGCGCCCTCGAAGCGGCCTTTTTCCTGCAGGTCCTTCACCAGCGCGAAGGGTTCGCCTTCCTGCATTTCGAGCTTGAGTTCCGGCGTGGAAATAGCCTTGGGCAGGGCCTCGAGCACCGCGGACGGGTTGGCGTCGCGCGAGACGATCTCCAGCAGGCGCGCGCCCGTGTACAAGCCGTCGTCGAAGCCATACCAGCGTTCCTTGAAGAAGGTATGGCCGCTCATCTCGCCCGCCAGCGGGGCGCCCGTTTCGGCCAGCTTGGCCTTGACCAGGGAATGGCCCGTCTGCCACATCAGCGGCTGCCCGCCTGCCTGCTTGACGGCCAACCCGACGTGGCGGCTGCACTTGACGTCGTAGATGATCATGGCGCCGGGGTTGCGCGACAGCACGTCGCGCGCATACAGGATCAACTGGCGGTCGGGCCAGATGATTTCGCCGGACTTCGTGACCACGCCCAGGCGATCGCCGTCGCCGTCGAAAGCCAGGCCGATTTCGCAATCGGTGGTCTTCAGGCAGTGGATGAGGTCTTCCAGGTTGTGCGGGTCGGCCGGATCGGGATGGTGGTTGGGGAAATTGCCGTCCACGTCGCAGAACAGTTCGGTGACGTCGCAGCCCATTTCGCGGAACAGCCTGGGCGCGATGGCGCCGGCCACGCCGTTGCCGCAATCGATGGCGATCTTCATCGGACGGGCCAGTTTGACGTCGCCGACGATGCGCTCGATATAGCGTCCGACCAGGTCCATGGTGCGGCGCCGGCCGGGGGTGACGCCAGCCGGCGCCTTGCCGCCGGCGGCTTCCATCGCCGCGTGCAGGGCCTGGATATCGGCGCCGTACAGCGCGGCGCCGCCCATCATCATCTTGAAGCCGTTGTACTTGGGGGGGTTATGGCTGCCCGTGACGGCCACGCCCGAGCCTGTTTTCTCGGTATAGGCGCCGAAGTACACCAGCGGAGTGGGCACCTGGCCGATGTCCAGGGTGCTGACGCCGCCGGCGTTCAGCCCTTCCTGCAAGGCCAGCGCCAGCTCTTCGCTGCTGAGGCGGCCATCGCGGCCGATCACGAGTTCAGGAATGTTTTTTTCGCGCGCGAGAGCCGCCAGGGCCAGGCCCAGTTCGCGCGCGAAGCGCGCGTTCAGCAGGTCGGGCACGGTGCCGCGTATGTCGTACGCCTTGAAGATCGAAGCAGGGAAGGACGACGCATTACCCACGGTAGTTCCTTTGTGGTCGAGTGATTCGGTAAAAGCGAAAGGGCGATTATCCCCGATAAGCAGGGGCGGGCCGCAGTGCGGTACATGGCCTAATGCCAAGGCCCTAATGCATCCGTCCGGGGCGGCGCGCGCCGGGATCGGCCGGACGCCAGGGCGGGATCGCGTCATCGACCCGGAAAAGGGGATGGCACTGTCTGGGATTGTGGCATGCGGGCCGCGCGGCGGAATGTGTCGGAAGTCGACAAACCTGACCGGGTGTTGCTGGCCACCGCATCGCCCTACAATAGTCGCTTCGCCCGGCTGCGTATCGGGCGCATTTCCATAACGGTGGCCGATGACTGTCCTTGCCGAACTCCAAGCCCTGCTGGGCGCCGATCACGTACTGACCGGCGACGATACCGATTCCTACACCCTGGACTGGCGCGGCCGGTATCGGGGCCGGGCGCTGGCGGTGGTGCGCCCGGATTCGACCGAGTCGGTCGCCGCGGTGGTGCGGCTGTGCGCCCGCCATAGCGTCCCCCTGGTGCCGCAGGGCGGCAATACCGGCCTTTGCGGCGGCGCCACGCCGGCGGACGATGGCAAGGCGGTGATCTTGTCGCTGGCGCGCCTGAACCGCGTGCGGGCCATCGATACCGACAACGACACCATGACGGTGGAAGCGGGCTGCGTCCTGCAGGCCTTGCAGCAGGCGGCCGAGCAGGCGGGCCGCCTGTTCCCGCTGAGCCTGGCGGCCGAGGGCAGCTGCACCATCGGCGGCAATCTGGCAACCAATGCCGGCGGCACGCAGGTCCTGCGCTACGGCAACACGCGCGACCTGACCCTGGGGCTGGAAGTCGTGACCGCCGACGGCGAGATCTGGCACGGCCTGCGCGGGCTGCGCAAGGACAATACCGGCTACGACCTGCGCGACTTGTACATCGGCAGCGAGGGCACCCTGGGCATCATCACGGCCGCGACGCTGAAACTGTTCCCCCTTCCGGTGGCGCGCTGCACGGCGCTGCTGGCCGTGCCGGACGTCGAGTCCGGCGTGCAGCTGCTGGGACGTGCGCGCCAGGGCTTCGGCGCCGCGCTGACGGGTTTCGAATTGATGGCCGGCAACTGCCTGCAGGCGGTGGTGCGTCTTTTCCCGCAGCAGCGCCTGCCGTTCGCCGGCGAATCGGCGCAATCGCCGTGGTTCGCGCTGCTGGAATTGTCGGATAGCGAAAGCGAAGCCCATGCGCGCGAGCGCTTCGAGACCGTCCTGGGCGAGGCGATCGAAGCGGGGCTGGCGACGGATGCCGCCATCGCCGAAAACATCACCCAAAGCCGCGCGCTCTGGCATTTGCGCGAAAGTATTCCGCTGGCCGAGGCCGAGCTGGGCAAGTCGATCAAGCACGACGTTTCCCTGCCGATCTCGCGTATCGCCGATTTCGTGCGCACGACCAACGCGCTGCTGCAGCGGGACTTCCCCGGCGTGGGCCATGTCATCTTCGGCCATCTGGGCGACGGCAACCTGCACTACAACGTCACGCGGGCGCCCGACCAGGAAGAAGCCGCGCTGCTGGCGCAGCAGCCGCGGATCTACGGCGTGGTACACGACAGCGTGCACGCGCATGGCGGTTCCATCAGCGCGGAGCACGGTGTCGGCCAATTGAAGATAGACGAACTGCCCCGGTACAAAGACCCCGTCGAACTTGCCTTGATGCGCCGTATCAAGAAGGCGCTGGATCCGACCGGCATCATGAATCCGGGCAAAGTCGTCAGGCCCTGAGCCGCGCGGCAGAAAACACGCCATGACCGCCGCGCCCTTGTCCGCCGCGCATTACCGCGTCCTGATCGTCGAGGACGACGCCACGATTGCCGGCAATCTGTACAGTTTCCTGGAGGCGCGCGGCTTCGTGCCGGACGCGGCGTACGACGGCCACGCGGCCTTGTCCCTGCTCAAGGCGCAGCACTTCGACGTGGTGATCCTGGATGTGGGCCTGCCGGGCATGGATGGCTATAGCGTGCTGCGCGCGCTGCGCAACGAGCTCACGTTGTCGGTACCCGTGCTGATGCTGACGGCGCGCGACGAACTCGAGGACAAGCTGGCCGGTTTTTCGCACGGCGCGGACGATTACCTGACCAAGCCCTTCGCGCTGGCCGAGGTCGAGGCCCGGCTGCACGCCCTGATCCAGCGCGCCAGCGGCGCGGTCGGTACGCCGATCCGGCGTTGCGGGCCATTGAGCTACGACAGCCGGCGCCGTGACGTGCAGGTCAACGGACAGCCCGTGCACCTGACGCGCAAGTCCTGCATGATCCTGGATGCCCTGCTGCGCGATCCGGGACGTGTCGTGCCGCGCACCGAACTGGAAAGCCTGCTGTGGGGTAGCGAGCCGCCGTCCTCCGACGCGCTGCGCAGCCAGGTGCATCTGCTGCGCAAGGCGCTGGCCGATGCCGGTTTCGATGGCATCGAAACCGTGCACGGTACGGGCTGGCGCCTGGTCGCCGCTCCCGGCAAAGCGGCATGAAGACCGGCAGCACCCTGACTCAGCGGGTGGTCTGGGCCTTGACCGGCACGGTATCCATTTTCGTGTCCGTGCTCGTCGTGTTGGCCTACCTGACCTTCGACCAGATGGAAGACGAGCTGGTCAACGAGATCCTGACCAACGAGACGGACCGCCTCATCCAGCGCGTCGAAAGCGGCGAAGAGACCTTGCCCATGCGCGGCGCGCACGAACTGGGCGGCGCGATGCGCGCCTGGGTGCAGATGCCGGGCCAGCTGAACACCGCGATTCCCAAGGAAGTCCAGGGCTTGAACGACGGCCTGCACCTGCTGGAGCCGGGCACCGAAACCTGGCATGTCGTGGTGGCGGAAATGACCAAAGGGCGGCGGATGTATGTGTTGTACGACGCCACCGACAACGAAGACCGGGTGTTCGACTTCGGCCTGATCCTGCTGGGCCTGGGCGTGGTCTGCATCGTCGCCGCCTACGGGGTCGCCCGGAAGGTGGCCTACCTGGCCGTGGGGCCGCTGCTGACGCTGACCGACCGCCTGGCGACCTGGGCGCCAGGCTCGCCGGACCTGGCCGTCGAACGCAATGACGAAGCCGGGCGCCTGGTCGAAGCCTTCAATCGCGTGCAGAACCAGGTGGATCGCTCCCTTGCCCGCGAACGCGAATTCGCGGCCAATCTCAGCCACGAGGTACGTACGCCGCTTGCTGCCATCCGCAGCGACGGCGAGCTGATGCTGCTGGCTGCCGTCGTCCCGCCGGACCAGCAAACGCGCCTGAAGCGGATCGTCAAGAATGTCGACAGCGTGACGGCCGCGCTGGAAAGCGCGCGCGCCATGGCCCGCGACGAGCCCAGCACGCCGGAACCCGTCGATCTGTCCGAATGCCTGGCGGCTGCCTGGCAGGGGCTGGAAGCGAATGCCGAGCAGGGCGGCCTGGCGTTGGACGACCACATACCCGCCGGCACGGTGCGCCTGCTGGATCGCTATGCCTTGCTGACCGTCCTGCGCAACCTGATCCGCAACGCCATCGAGCATGCCGCGCCCGCCGTGTTGTCCGTGCGCGCGCTCGACGATGGCATCGAAATCCGCGATAACGGCAAAGGGATCAAGGCGGAAGACCTGCCTTTCGTCTTCGAGCGCTATTACAGCGTGCGCCGGCGCGACACGCAGGGCCGGGGTGGGGACGAGGCCGAAGCCGCGCAGGCGCTGGAACGCGGCCTGGGGCTGGCCATCGCCAAGCGCGTCTGCGATATGCAGGGCTGGAGCCTGAGCGTTGAATCCTGGGTGGGCGTCCCGCATCACGGGACATGCTTCACGCTGCGTTTCGCGGGCACGGATGCCGTTCCCGGGCCGTCCGGCCAGCAGGCCGCGCACGCGATTTGACAATTATTCGATATCTTCCTGGGTAGTGTGCCGGGATCTTTTCCTACGGCTCGCCCATGTACTCCAATGCCCCCGCGCCCGCCCGGCCCGCGATCCGTGGCGAAAGCTATCTGATCACCCACGTATTCGGCATCACGCTGCTGCTGGCCCTGCTGGCCTCGGCGATCAACTATTCCGGGCTGGATCTGGCCATATCGAGGATGTTCTTCGATCCGGCCAGCAACGCGTTCCCATGGCGCGCCTCGCGCGCGCTGGAGCTGCTGGGCCATCGCGTCGTGCTGGTCCTGCCCGTGGGGGTCGCGATCGCCGCGATGGCGGCGGCCATCGCCAGCCACTGGTTCGCGCCCTTGCGCCCGTGGCGCGGGGCATTGTGGGGGATCGCGCTGACCTGCGCACTGGGGCAGGTGATCATTTCGCAGTTGAAGCACTACACCGCGCTGCCGCGGCCCTACAACCTGAGCATGTTCGGCGGCTATGCGAACTACCCCGATCATTTCTGGGCCGCCAGCCGCCGCCAGGCCGGCGGAGCCCTGCCGAGCAATCATGCCGGCGCCGGCTATGCGATGCTGTCGCTGTACTTCGCCGGCTGGGCGATGGGCCGGCCCGCGTGGCGCTGGGGCGGGCTGGCGATCGGTATCGCGGCCGGGCTGTCGTTTGCCGCCGTCCGCGTCGCCCAGGGCGCCCACTTCACCAGCCAGACCGTATGGTCGGCCTGCGTGATGTGGGCGGTGGCCAGCGTGCTGTTCTATCCCCTGATCACGCGCCCGCGGCCAGGGCTACCCATTGCCCAGCAGGATGCCCGGCAGCCATAGCGAAAACGCCGGCACATAGGTGACCAGGGCCAACGCCGCCAGCAGCGCGCCGTAGAAGGGCCAGATCGTTCGCATGACCGTGCCCACCGATACTTCGCCGATGGCGCAGCCGACGAACTGCGTGGTGCCGACCGGCGGTGTATTCAATCCCAGCGCGCAGTTCAGCAGCATCACCATGCCGAACTGCACCGGTCCCATGCCGTACTGCATGCAGATCGGCAGGAAGATCGGCGTGCAGATCAGTATCGTGGCGGCCATGTCGAGGAACGTGCCCAGCAGGAACAGCACGATATTGACCATCAGGAAGATGGCCCAGGGGTTGGTGGAAATCGACCCGAGCAGCTCGCCGGTCTTTTCCGCGACACCGTAGAAGCTGATCAGGTAGCCGAACGTCGCCGAAATACCGATCAGCAGCAGGACCACGCCGGTCGTCTTCACCGCCTTGGCGGCCGCGCGCACGAACTGGTCCCACGTCAGCGTGCGATAAACCAGGACGGTCAGCGCCAGGGCGTAGATCACGGCGACCGCGGCGGACTCGGTCGCGGTGAAGACACCGCTGAGGATGCCGGCGATGATGACCGCCACCACGAACAATCCCGGCAAGGCGGCCAGCAGGGAGCGCACCACGATGCTCCACCCGGGAAAAGTGCCGGGCGCGTAGCCGCGGTGGCGCGCCACGAAGTAGGCCGCCGCCAGGTTGCATACCGTCAGGATCAGCGCCGGCAGCAGGCCCGCGGCGATCAGCGCGGCGATGGAGACCTTGCCGCCCGCGGCCAGCGTATAGATGATGATGTTGTGGCTGGTGGGCATCAGCGCGCCGACCAGCGCGGCGTGCGTGGTGACATTGACCGCATAGTCGGCGTGATAGCCCTCGCGCTTCATCATGGGGATCATCACCGAGCCCATGGCGGATACGTCCGCGACCGGGGACCCCGATACCCCGCCGAACAGCGTGCAGGCCACGACATTGGACATGCCCAGCCCGCCACGCACGTGGCCGACCAGCGAGCGCGCGAAATTGACGATGCGGTCGGCAATGCCGCCATACAGCATCAGTTCGCCGGTGAAGATGAAGAACGGGATTGCCAGGAAGGAAAACGCGTTCATCCCGGACGTCATCTGCTGGAAGGCGACCGCGACGGGCAGGTCTTCGTACAGGATGGCCGCGATGGAGGCCAGGCCGATGGCGAAGGCCACCGGCACGCCGATCACCAGAAAGCCCATGAACGAAACGGAAAGCAGAGTCAGCGCCATGCCGGGATGACCTCCTGGTTGCGCAGCAGCGCCACGATGTGCTCGACGGAGAACAGGGCGATCAGGCCGCCTGACAGCGTTGCCGGCAGGTATTTCCAGCCCTCCGAAATGCCGAGGTTGGGCATCATGTAGTCGGCCACGGATTCGGCCAGGATGGCGCAATTCCACGCCATCATGATGCCGAACAGGCAGACCAGCGCGTGGATGAAGATCTCCATGCGCCGCTTCGCGGTGGGGGGCAGGGCTTCCAGCAGCGACTCGAAACCGATGTGGCCGGCGTCGCGCACGCCCACCGCCGCGCCCAGCATGGTCACGTACAGCACCAGCAGCATGGCGATGCTTTCCGCCCAAGTGGGCGTGCGGTTCAATACATGGCGCCCGAAAATCTGGAAGCCCACCGCCGCGATCAGGCAGGTCAGCCCGGCCACGCTGACCCACATGCAGGCCCGGGCCAGCATCCCGCAGCAGCGCGTATAGCCGTCCAGCCACCGCGCCCCGACGGCCCGGCCTGCCGCCGGCGCCGCTTGTTCCTGTGAACTCGCCAGCATGGCGTCCTCACTGCACCGCTTGGATGCGCTGAACCAGGTCTTTCATTTCGGGGGTGGTGACGAAGCGGTCGTACACCGGCTTCATCGCGTTCTGGAAGGAAGCCTTGTCCACCTCGATGATCTGCGCGCCGGCCTTTTCGACGATCGCCCGCGACTTCGCCTCGCGCTCGGTCCACAGCTTGCGCATATAAGGCACCGATTCCTGGGCCGCGTCGCGCAGGATCTTCTGGTCCTGCGGCGATAGCTTGTCCCATTGGCGCTTGGAGAAGATCAGGATCTCCGGCGTCATGCTGTGTTCGGTCAGCGAGTAATACTTGGCGACCTCGTAGTGGTGCGCGCTTTCGTAGCTGGGGAAGTTGTTTTCGGCGGCATCCACCAGGCCCGTCTTCAGGGACGTGTAGACCTCGCCCATGGCCATGGGGGTGGCGTTGGCGCCCATGGCTTCGACCATGGCCACCGAAAGATCCGACTGTTGCACGCGGATCTTCAGCCCCTTGGCATCGGCCAGCGTCTTGATCGGCTTGTTGCGCGTGTACATGGAGCGCGAACCGCTGTCGTACCACGCCAGTCCGACAAAGCCCGCGCCTTCGCATGCCTTGAGCAGCTGCGTGCCGATGTCGCTGTCCAGCACCTCGTGCAGATGGTCGGTGGAGCGGAACAGGAAGGGCAGGGAGGGCACACGGGTATTCGGGCAGATGTTGTGCATGGCCGCGCTGCTGACGCGGGCCATGGTCAGCGCGCCCAGCTTCACCTGCTCGATGGAATCGTCTTCCGAGCCCAGCTTGGAGCCCGAGTAGACGCGGATGGTCATCTTGCCGTTGGAGCGCTCCTTGACCAGCTCGGCCATGTGGCGCACGGCCAGCACGGTCGGGTAGTCGTCGGGGTGGATGTCCGCCGAACGGAACTCCACCGCCTGCGCGGCGGGGGCCGCGGCCAGCAGCGTGGCCAGCGCCAGGGCGCCCCGGGCGAATGCCGCGCGCGCGGCGTGGGACATCGCGCGTGCCGCGCGGGGTGGTTGCGGCGTGATGTGCAGCGTCATTGTCTACCTCCTGTGTTGCCGTCGCCCGCGCTTGTGGCGCGGGGGCGGCGAGCCTTTGGGTTCGGGCTGCAATCTGGCGAGCCTGTATGCAGGCTTCTGTCGTTCGGAAAAAGGGGGTTGGGCTACCTCGAGTCGTATGGCGTGCGCGATGACGGGTGTCGATTCCTGTGGGCGGTCAGAAAGGCCCCGCCTTGACGAAGGCGCCGCCCTGGTAGCGTGCGGCCGGATCGTCTGGCGACAGGGGCGGCTGCGTTTCCACTTTGGCGCGGAATTGCTCCGACGTATCCTTGGGCTGGAAGCCGAGATGCGCGGCCCGCGAGTTGTCCCACCAACTGTCGCGATTGGCCGAAGCGCCGTAGACGATGGTGTGGCCGACGCACGGGGTGAACAGGGATTGCGCGATCAGGTGGGTGAGGTCGTCGTAGCTGAGCCAGGTGACCATCATGCGCCGGTCCTTGGCCTCGGGAAACGAAGAGCCGATCCGCAGGCAGACGGTCTCGATGCCGTAGCGGTCGAAATAAAAACGCGACAGGTTTTCGCCGAAGGCCTTGCTGATGCCGTAGTAGCCGTCCGGCCGCACCGGCACATCCGCGTCGATGACCTGGCCCTGCCGGTAGAACCCGATCACGTGGTTGGAGCTGGCGAAGACCACGCGCCTGACGCCGTTCTTGCGCGCCGCTTCGTACAGGTTGTAGACCCCCTGGATATTGGCGGGCAGGATTTCGTCGAAGGGTCGCTCGACGGAGACGCCGCCCATGTGCACGATGGCGTCGGCGCCGCGCACCATCCGCTCCACGGCGTCCGGGTCGGCCAGATCGCCGATGACGATTTCCTCGCCAGGCTGGGCGGCGCCCAGGTCCGCGATGTCGGACAGGCGGAGAATTCCGGCGTAGGGCTTGAGGCGTTCCCGAAGCACCTTGCCCAGGCCACCGGCCGCGCCGGTCAGAAGGAGGGTGGAAACGCGGGGCGTCTGGGACGCGGCGGGCGTAGCCGGAAGGCTCACGACGTTGTCTCCTGGTGTAGCGACACCGGTGTTTACACCGCATCGCTTTGGGTGTTCAATCGGGAAGCTTATAAGTCATCGTACAACGCGCGGCCAGTATAATGAGGGCCGCAAACGCCCGTCAAGCGGGGCGGGCGACCAGGAAAATCCACTATGACGACGTCCATGTCCGCCGAACTTCCCGCGCGCCGGCGCCCACGCAGCCTGGCGCAGGAACTGGTCGAAAGCCTGACCACGCGCATCCGCGCCGGCGAAATCCTGCCGGGCGAAAAACTGCCGACCGAATCCGAGATCATGCGCACCTTCGGTGTCAGCCGTACGGTGGTCCGCGAGGCATTGTCGCGCCTGCAGGCGTCCGGCCTGGTGGAAACCCACCACGGCGTGGGAACGTATGCGCTCAAGCCCACCACGGGCGGGGATTTCCGTGTCGATCCGGCCGACATCGGCACGGTGCGCGACATACTCGTCATCCTGGAACTGCGCATTTGCCTGGAAACCGAGGCGGCGGGCCTGGCGGCCATGCGCCGCTCGGACGAGCAACTGGCGCAGATGCGCGAAGCCCTGGATCAGTTCCGCGCCGCGCTGCAGCCCGGCGGCGACACCGTCACGCCGGACTTCCGTTTCCATCTCCTGATCTCGCAGGCCACGGGCAACAAGTACTTCGCGGAGCTGCTCTCGCATCTGGGCGCGGCCATTATCCCCCGCACGCGGATCAATTCCGCCAAGCTGGGCGATGAAGAACGCGAACCCTACCTGGAGCGCGTCAACCGCGAACACGAAGATATCTACGAGGCCATCCGGCGACAGGATCCCGAGGCCGCCCGGGCAGCCATGCGCACCCACCTGGGCAATAGCCGGGAACGCCTGCGCCGCGCGCAGGAGCGCTGACGGGTCATCCGACGTGTGATGACTTTGTCGTCATGTGGATACATGATGGCGCCCCATCGCGGGGCGCCATCGCCGGTCAATCCAGCGCCGGCAGGACGCGCGCCGCGGCGGCGCCGAAGGACAGGCGCGGATAGCCTGCCTTGACGCATTCCGCGCTCAGGCTGACTTCGTCGCCGTCTTGCAGGAAGGTGCGCGTCTCGCCCCAGGGCAGCGTGATCGGCACCTTGCCGCCCTGGGTCAATTCCAGCAATGAGCCCGCCTGGTCGGGTTGCGGGCCGGAGAGCGTCCCGGTGCCCAGAAGATCGCCCGGCTGGAGGTTGCAGCCGTTGACCGTATGGTGGGCAACCAGTTGGCCGATGCTCCAGTAGGCGTCGCGGAAATTGCTCTGCGCCAGGGCGGCGGCAGGCTTGCCCTGGTCGCGCGATTGCGCCGTGCTGAGTTCGGTCCGCAGGCGTACGTCGAAGGCGCCGGCCGCGCTGTTATGGGCGGACGCCAGATAGGGCAGCGGCTGGGGCTCGCCCGCGCCGCGCTCGAAGGGGACGCGAAACGGCGCCAGCGCTTCCAGCGTGACGATCCATGGCGAAATGGTGCTGGCGAAATTCTTCGAGAGGAAGGGGCCGAGGGGCTGGTATTCCCAGGCCTGCAGGTCGCGCGCCGACCAGTCGTTCAATACGGTGATGCCGAAGATATGGGCTTCGGCCTGGTCCATGGGAATGCGGTGGCCCTGCGCGTTTCCGGTCCCGATGAAGACCCCGATTTCGACTTCGTAGTCCAGCCGCGCGCATGGGCCGAAGCCCGGCACGCCACCCTCTTGCGCCGGCCGCGTCTGGCCCACGGGCCGATGGAAGTCCTGGCCCACGCCGATGCTGGACGCGCGTCCGTGATACCCGATCGGCACCCATTTGTAATTGGGCAGCAGCGGATTGTCCGGGCGGAACTGGCGACCCACGGAGGTCGCGTGGTGCAGCGAGATATAGAAATCCGTGTAGTCGCCGATGCGCGCCGGGACCGAAAACTCCGCGTCCTTCTGGGCGACGAGCAGGGGCTCGATGCGGTCGCGCAGCGGGGAGCCGGCCCGCAGCGCGCGCGACAGGGCCAGCCGCAATGCCGACCAGCAGGCCGCGTCCAGGGCCATCAGCGTGTTCAGGCCGGTGTCCTCGCAGGCGGCCAGGGCGCGTGCCGCGTCGCCGGTGAATGGCCGCATCCGCGCCAGCGCCGCCAGGTCCAGGATGCGATCGCCGATGCCCGTGCCAGGGCGCCAGGCTTCCGCGGAGCCGGCGCGCCGGAATACGCAGTAGGGCAGGTTCTGTACTGGAAATCCCAGCGTATCGTCGTTGGCGCTTTGCAGCCAGCTGCGCAGCGCGGGGTCGTGCGTTTCGTTCAGATCGCTCATGGTTTCCGTATCCGATAGGGTGCCGAGGTAGGGCGGCCGTTCGATTCGAGCGCCGCGAACGTGTGGTCCGCGGCGCGCTCTTTGTCCTGCATGAAGGCGTGGCGTTCCATGGGGCCCACGCCGTCTCTTCATCCGCGCTGCCGGCGCATGCATGCGCGACGGCTTGCGCGCCGACAGGCCCTAGGGGCGCGCGGGGTCAAAATGCTTGCGCAGTCCGTCCCAGCAGCTGTCGTAGTCCGCTTGCAATTCCGGCCATGCAAGGGCCGCCGCCGTCGGCCGTATGACCCGGCGCGTTTCGAACATGAAGGCCATCGTGTCGCGGATGTAGTGCGGCTTCGATGTATCGGCATTGGATGCCTTCTCGAAGGTTTCCGCGTCCGGGCCGTGGCCGCTCATGCGGTTGTGCAGGCTGGCGCCGCCCGGCACGAAGCCTTGCGCCTTGGCATCGTAGACGCCTTGTATCAGGCCCATGAACTCGCTGGCGACGTTGCGGTGGAACCAGGGCGGACGGAAGGTATCCTCCATGGCCAGGATGCGCGGCGGGAAAATCGCGAAATCCATGTTGGCCGTCCCGGGCGTGTCCGAAGGAGAGGTCAGCACCGTGAATATGGATGGATCCGGATGGTCGAAGCTGATCGAGCCGATGGCGTTGAACCGGCGCAAATCGTACTTGTAGGGCGCGTAATTGCCATGCCAGGCGACCACGTCCAGCGGTGAGTGATTTATCCGCGCCCGCCAGAAGTCGCCCTCGAACTTGGCGACGATCTCGAAGTCGCCCTCGGTATCCTCGTAGCGCGCGACCGGTGTCTCGAAATCGCGGACGTTGGCCAGGCAGTTGGCGCCGATGGGACCGCGTTCCGGCGGCCGCAGCATCGCGCCGAAATTCTCCAGCAGATAGCCGCGTGCCGTTCCATCCGGCAGGCTGACGCGAAAGCGCATGCCGCGCGGGATGACGGCGACTTCCAGGGGCGCGAGGTCAAGGCGGCCCAGTTCGGTATCCACCCGCAGCCGGCCTTGCTGCGGCACGATCAGCAGCTCGCCATCGGCGTCGTAGAAATAGCGGCCCTGCATATCCGCATTGGCCGCGTATACGTGGATGCCCACGCCGCTGTCCTCGCCAGGGCCGCCGTTGCCGCCCATCGTCGCGATCCCGTCGATGAAGTCGGTCGGTGCCTGCGGAAGCGGCCGCGCGCTCCAGCGCAGGCGATCGGGCGAGACGGGTTGCGTACCGAAGCGGCTGGTCCAGCCGCCCCCCTGGCTGTACGCCTGGAAGCGGCCCAGCTGGGCCGCGGGCCGGATGCGGTAAAGCCAGCTGCGGCGGTTTTCCGCGCCGGGGGCCGTGAACGCCGTGCCGGAAAACTGCTCGGCGTACAGCCCGTAGGGGCATCGGATGGGCGAATTGCGGCCCACCGGCAGGGCGCCGGGCAGGGCCTCGGTGGCGAATGCGTTGCCGAAGCCGGTCATATAGCGAGTGGCTTGGTCGTCCGCGGCATGGGGCTGCGAGCTCATGGGTTGTCTCCGTCTTGTGTGCGGGAGCGGTGGCGCCCGTCCGGCCCGCCGCAGCGTCGATTTTCCCCGAGGCAGGCATGCCGACGCTAGATGAATGGGAAAATGTGGCCCATAGATTTCATGAATAGTGCAAAAATCCGCGTGTGGCCTCGGCAGAAGCGGCAGTCTCAACGGACCGCTCCGGCCGGTATCCTTCAACCGTACGGCCCTATCCCACCATGCCCGACCTGCGCGCCCTGGACCTGAACCTTCTTGTCGTCTTCCAGTACCTGATGGAAGAGCGCAATCTTTCGGCCGTCGCGCGGCGCCTGGGCATTACGCAGCCGGCCGCCAGCAATGCCCTGCGGCGCATGCGCGCCACCTTTGGCGATGCCTTGTTCGTGCGCACGCCGCAGGGCATGCTGCCCACGCCCTACGCGCAGCATCTGGGCGGCGCGGTGGCAGAGGCGCTGGGCATGCTGGCGCACGCGATGGAGGCGCCGCCCGACTTCGATCCACGGACCAGTACGCGCCGGTTCCGCGTGGCGATGACGGACGTCGGCGAAATCCATTTCATGCCGGGCCTGATGGAGCGCTGCGCCCGCGAGGCGCCCGGGGTGCGCATCGAATCGGTGCGGCTTCAGGGGCAGGACTTGCAGCGCGAGCTGGACGGCGGGCAGGTGGATATGGCGCTGGGCGCCTTCCAGGGCCTGGGCGGCGGCCTGTTGCAGCGGATGCTGTTCCGCCAGGGCTACGCGACGCTGTTTCGCCGCGGCCATCCGACGGCGCACGAAGGCATGGGCCTGAAGGCGTTTCGCGCCGAGCGCCATCTGGTGGTATCGCATGCCGCGCCCTATGGCCAGGTGAACCAGGCCCTGGAACGGGCCGGATTGACGCTGGCGTCCCACTTCAGCGTGCCGCATTTCGCGGCGGTGCCCTATATCGTCAGCGCGACCGATCTGCTGGCCACCGTGCCGCGCAAGCTGGCGGATGGCGCGGCCGCGCGCTTCGGACTGGGCGTCCTGACGCCGCCGTTGCGCGTGCCGGCCCTGCAAAGCAATCTGTATTGGCATCCCAGGTTCCAGAGGGATGGCGGCAACCAATGGCTGCGGGGCCTGGTTGCCGACGCCTTCGGACAGCGCTGAGGCTTCGCGTCATGCGGGCGGTATGCGCGGCTGCCCTGGCAGGGCGGCGTCCGCTATGCGCGCTGGCACCTGACGCAATAGTAGGTGGCGCGCTGTCCCTGCACGATGCGGCGTATCGCCGTACCGCAGGCGCGGCACGGCTGGCCGGCGCGTTCGTAGACGGCGGCATGGATGTCGAAATAGCTGCCCGGTTCGCCACCCGCCCCCACGTAGTCCCGCAAGGTGCTGCCGCCGGAGTCCAGCGCATCCTGCAGCGTCTGGCGGATGGCCAGCGCCAGACGCTCGCAACGCGCCGCGGATAGCCGGCGCCCCGGCGTGCCGGGGTGGATGCCGGCGCGGAACAGGCTTTCGGATGCGTAGATATTGCCTACGCCGACCACGGCCTCTCCCGCCAGCAGCAGTTGCTTGACCGGCGCGGCCCGTCCGCGGAACTGCTGGTGCAGCCAGGCCCCGCCAAATCGATCGTCGAAAGGTTCTATGCCCAGCCGCGCCAGGAGCGGATGAAATTCAACGGGGCCGGCATCCGACGGATGCCAGAGCACCGCGCCGAAGCGGCGCGGATCGTGCAAGCGCAGCGTTGCGTGTTCGAAGACCCATTCAACGTGGTCGTGGCGCCTGGGCGCCTCGTCTTCGGGCACGCGGCGCAGCGAGCCCGACATGCCCAGGTGCACGATTTGCGTGCCATGGTCGAAGCGCAGCAGCAGGTACTTGCCGCGGCGTCCGCATTCCAGGACGGTACGGCCGGAAAGCGTGTCGGGAAGGTCGGCGGGGACGGGCCAGCGCAGGCGGGATTCCCTGACGACCAGCTTGACGAGCGGCCGGCCTGTCATGACGGTCGCAATTCCCCGTCGAGTGGTCTCGACTTCAGGCAGTTCAGGCATCAGCCAGTGTAAGATGATCAGTTGCGTGTACAGATTGTGCCATTTCTCGGACGGGACGCGTGAAGTCGTCGCATATGCATATCAAATATGGGTTCGCCTCGCTGATGTTGGCGCTGGCCGGATTGCAGGCCGCGCCTGCGCAGGCCGCGGAAAGGCGCACCGCCGACACCATCGCGCCGCGCGTGGAACGGGCGCCGCGTCCGGAAACCGACGTTATCCGCCTGCGCGAAGGTCAACTGCCTGACGTTCGCCTGACTTCCAGCATCCTGTTCCGGATCCTCGCGTCCGAAATCGCCGCCCAGCGCGGGATGTACGGTACGGCCGCCAATACGATGCTGGGACTGGCGCGGGACGTCGCCGATCCCCGGCTGGCGCGCCGCGCGCTGGAATTCTATCTGGCCGGCGGCAACCTGAAGGGCGCGCTGGATGCCGCCCGCGTCTGGTCCAACCTGTCGCCGGGCGATCCGGAAGCCGGCACCACGGAACTCGCCCTGGCCGCGGCCAACGGCCAGACGGCCGGCCTGGCGGACGCGCTGCGCAAGCGTATCGACGCCGCGCGCGACAAAACCGCCGCCATTGCCCAATCCATGGCCGTGCTGGGCCGTATCAACGATCGCAAGACCGCGCTTTCCATCCTGGACCAGGCGCTCAGCCCGTCGGTGCGCAAGCTGCCGGCCGCGCATATGGCGCTGGCCGACGTGGCGCAGGCCGCCGGCGACAACGCCCGCGCGTTGCAGGAAGCGCGGGCCGCGCTGCAGGCCGATCCCAAATCCGAAGCGGCCGCGCAGCGCGTGCTGGAATACGGCATGAAGGTCGATCCCCAGCAGGCCGCGGCCGATGCCCGCGCCTTCATCGCGCGGCATCCGGACGCGCGCCGCCTGCGCCTGATGCTGGCCGGCCAGTTGTCGGAGATCGGCGACTATGACGGCGCGCTGGCCGAACTGCAAGCCATGTCGCGCCGCTCGCCGGAAGACTTCGACCTGATGTTCATGCAGGCCCAGCTCGCCTACAAGGCGGGGCGGCTGGATGATTCGCGCCGTTTCCTGGAACAGTACCTGGACGTGCAGAACCAGCGCCAGCACGCGCTCGTGCCCGGCAGCTCGGATGCCCCGGCGGCCGCCGCCGACGCGCGCATCCTGCTGGCGCGCATCGCGGAAGACCAGGGACGTTACGATGACGCCATCGCCGAGCTCGGCAAGATCGACGACCCGACGATGCGCTACCAGGCCCGCATGCGGCAAGCCACGTTGCGCGCCAAGCAAGGCAACATCGACGCCGCGCTGAAGATGATCGACCAGGCCCAGCCGCAGGACGAGGAAGAACGCGTGCTGGGCGTGCTGACCAAGGCGCAGATCCTGCGCGACGCCAATCGCACGGACCAGGCCGTGGCGCTGCTGTCGGGTGCCGACCGCGCCATCCCGGACACGGTAGAGATCAAATACGAGCTGGCGATGCTGTACGAACGCCAGGACAAGCTCGCCGACCTGGAGCGCCTGCTGCGGCAGGTGATCGCGCTGGACCCGGATCACGCGCACGCCTACAACGCGCTGGGCTATACGCTGGCCGACCACAATACGCGCCTGCCCGAAGCTCTGGCGCTGATCACCCAGGCGCTGGACCTGGCGCCGGACGATCCCTACATCATGGACAGCATGGGGTGGGTCAAGTACCGCATGGGCGACAACAACGCCGCGCTGACCTACCTGCAGCGCGCCTATTCGCGCCGTCCCGAGCCGGAAATCGGCACCCACCTGGGCGAAGTCCTGTGGGCGCAGGGGCGCAAGGAGGAGGCGCGGGCCATCTTCGCCGCCGCCGCGCGCAAGGATCCCAATAACAAGACGCTGCGCGACACGATCAAGCGCCTTGGGGTCACCTTGTGATGCTCGCACGCTGGCGCGCCGTCCTGGCGGCGGCGCTGTGCCTGATGCTGGCTGCCTGCGTGACGCCCGGGCGCATCGCCGGCAGCGGCGGCGCGGGGGAATTTTCCCGGGTCGGCCGCTTCGCCTTGACCGTCACGCAGGACGACGGCAAGCAAGACGCGTTGCAGGGCGGTTTTTCGTGGCTGGACGATGGCCGCCGCTATATCCTAGACCTGACCAATCCGCTGGGCGCCACGCAGGCGCGCGTGGAAGGGCGGCCCGGCATGGCGGTGCTGAATAAATCCGATGGCACGCGCCAGCAGGCCGGCGATCCGGACGAACTGGTGGCCGATGCGCTGGGCAGCCGTATCCCCGTGTCGGGCCTGCGCGACTGGCTGCGCGGCCGCCTGCCCGCCGAGCCGCCGGCCATCCATGTAGAGCGGGATCCCGCGCAGCGTCCCGTGTCCTTCGATCAAGGGGGCTGGCAGGCGCGCTTGTCCCGCTATGACGAGCTGGGGCCGCAGGTCCTCGTGCTGGAACGGCGCGAGCCGGACCGCCGCATTCTGCTGCGCCTCGTCGTCAATCCTTCCTGAGCCGCGCCGGGCGCGCCGTCCCTCGGCGCGCCCGGTCGTCGATCCATACCGTACCGCCACGTCGATCGTCCGCACTGAACCGTGAACCTGTACGACGTTCCCGCCCCCGCCAAGCTGAACCTGTTCCTGCACATCGTTGGCCGGCGCGGCGATGGCTATCATCTGCTGCAAACGGTCTTCCGCTTTATCGGCCTGGCGGATAGCCTGCATTTCGAGTCGCGTGCCGATGGCGACATCGTGCGGGTCGACCCGCTGCCCGGCGTCCCCGCGGATACCGACCTGACCGTGCGCGCCGCGCGCGCCTTGCAGGCGGCCACCGGCACGCGGCAGGGGGTCTCGATCGGCCTGGAAAAGCGCATTCCCATGGGCGGCGGCCTGGGCGGCGGGTCCAGCGACGCGGCCAGCACCCTCATCGCGTTGAACAGGCTGTGGAACACCGGGCTGTCGCGCGCGGCGCTGATGCGCCTGGCGCTGCCCCTGGGCGCCGATGTGCCGGTGTTCGTTTTCGGGCAGTCGGCCTTCGCCGAGGGCGTGGGCGAGATCCTGACCGCCGTCCCGCTGCCGGAGCGCGCGTACCTGGTGGCCCAGCCGGACGCCAGCGTGCCCACGCCCGCCGTGTACGGGGATCCCGATTTGACAAGGGATACTCCGTGTATCAAAATAGCGGACTTTCTCGCTTCGACTTATTTCAGCCGGGCAGGGCAAATGCAAAGCGGGCAGCCCCCGGGTCACCCGCCAGGCATCAGGCAGCTGCCTCTGTATGGCCGGAATGACATGGAGCCTGTCGTCTACCGGCGTTTTCCGGAAGTTTTCCGGGCCGCGCAATGGTTGGCAAGCCCAGGTCTTGAAGTCGTCGCGCGTATGTCGGGTTCCGGTGCGTGTTTGTTCGCCGAATTCCCCGATATGCAGGCGGCGATTTTGGCGGAGCAGGAAATAGCCGCTACAATGCGCGTCGCCGGTAAAATGGCGGATACGTCGCAAGCAGTGCAAGAGCCGCCCGTGCGGTTCCGGTTGGTGCAGGCGAGTCCTGGGTTGATCGAGCATCCGTTGCGGCACTGGATTGCAAGCTAGTGGGGAGTCGCCAAGTTGGTTAAGGCACCGGATTTTGATTCCGGCATGCGAAGGTTCGAATCCTTCCTCCCCAGCCCAACATATCTATAGAAAAAGCTGTTGAACACGCCCGCCTCGCCGGCCCAGGTTCAGCAGCTTTTTTGTTTCGCGTTCCGAAACGACACACAGTGTCTGCATCATGACAAAAGACAGTTTCATGATTTTCACCGGCACCGCCAATACGCGGCTGGCCGTCGATGTGGCCAACCACTTGGACATGTCGCTGGGCAAGATGACCGTCGGCCGGTTTTCCGACGGCGAAGTCATGGTGGAAATCAACGAAAACGTCCGCGGCAAGGATGTCTTCGTGCTGCAGCCCACCTGCGCGCCGACCAATGACAACCTGATGGAAATCATGGTCATGGTCGATGCGTTGCGCCGCGCGTCGGCCGGCCGCATCACCGCCGCCATTCCCTATTTCGGGTACGCGCGCCAGGACCGCCGTCCGCGCTCGGCCCGGGTGGCTATTTCGGCCAAGGTCGTGGCCAATATGCTGCAGGTGGCCGGCGTCGATCGCGTCCTGACCATGGACCTGCATGCGGACCAGATCCAGGGCTTCTTCGATATCCCGGTGGACAATATCTACGCCGGTCCGATCCTGCTGGGCGATATCTGGCGGCGCAATTTCTCCAACCTGGTCGTCGTGTCCCCGGACATCGGCGGCGTGGTGCGGGCCCGCGCCCTGGCCAAGCAGCTGGAAGCGGACCTGGCGATCATCGACAAGCGGCGCCCGCGCGCCAACGTGTCGGAAGTCATGAACATCATCGGCGAAGTCGACGGCCGTACCTGCATCATCATGGATGACATGGTCGATACCGCCGGCACGCTGTGCAAGGCCGCCCAGGCGCTGAAGGAACGCGGCGCCGGTGCCGTCTATGCCTACTGTACCCATCCCGTGCTGTCGGGCGGCGCGGTCGACCGCATCCAGGCTTCGGACCTGGACGAGCTGGTCGTGACGGATACCATCCCGCTGTCCGAACAGGCGCGCTCGGTAAGCAAGATCCGCCAGCTGTCGTGCGCCGGCCTGCTCGGCGAAACCATATTGCGTATTTCGAACGCGGAATCGGTCAGCTCGCTGTTCGCGGACTGAACGCGTTTGCCATCTTTCTGCTTCCCCGCTGGTCGCGGCGGGAAGGCAAAGCCACGGTCCGCATGGTGCGGCCGTGTTTTTTCCGGGACACCCAGGTGTCCCATGTTTGGAGTTATCCATGAAATTCAACGCCACTGCGCGTAGCGTCCAGGGATCGAGTGCGAGCCGCCGCCTGCGCCGCGCGGGCCGGGTTCCCGCCATCGTTTACGGTGCGGGCAGCCAGCCCCTGAACATCGAGCTCGATCACAACGAGATCTACCACGCCCTGCGCAAGGAAGAGTTCCACTCCTCCATCCTCGATATGCAAGTCGAGGGCAGCAAGGCTGAACAGGTGCTGCTGCGCGCCGTCCAATGGCACGCCTATAAGCAGCAAGTGCTGCACGTCGACTTCCAGCGCGTGGATTCCAGCAAGATCCTGCACACCAAGGTGCCGCTGCACTTCATCAACGCCGAAGTTTCGCCGGCCGTGAAGCTGAGCAGCGCGATCATCACCCACGTGCTGAACGAAATCGAAGTGGCCTGCCTGCCGGGCGACCTGCCCCAGTTCATCGAAGTGGATCTGTCCAAGCTGCTGGGCGGTGCTTCGCTGCACCTGTCCGATATCCAGCTGCCCAAGGGCGTGACCTACCTGACGCACGGCGGCGACGCCAACCCGGTGCTGGCCTCCGCGCTGGTCAAGGGCGGCGCCGCGGAAGGCGAAGCGGCGGAAGGCGACGAAGCCACCCCCGCGGCCTGATCGGCCCGACCCGTTACGGTGCGGCCCGTCCGGCGCACCGTGCCGCGATGTACTGCGAACCCCGCGTGTGCAATACCATACGCGGGGTTTTTCTTTTACGCTTGCGCCATGTCCACACCCATACGCTTGATCGTCGGCCTGGGAAATCCGGGTCCGGAATACGAAACCACACGCCACAACGCGGGCTTCTGGCTGGCCGATCACATCGCCGACGATCTGCGCGCGAACTTCGCGATGGAAAAGGGGTTCAGCGGTTTCGTCGCCAAGGCCCGGCATGGGGGCGAGAACGTCGTCTTGCTCAAGGCCATGACCTATATGAACCGGTCCGGACAGTCGGTGGGCGCGTTGGCGCGTTTCTACAAGTTCACGCCGGAGCAGATCCTGGTCCTGCACGACGAACTGGATCTGGCGCCAGGACAGGTCAAGCTCAAGCAGGGCGGTGGCCACGCCGGCCATAACGGCCTGCGCGACATCCAGGCCGCCCTGGGCAGCCCGGCGTTCTGGCGCCTGCGCATCGGCATCGGCCACCCGCGCACGCTCGGACTGGCGCAGCAGGTGGCGGACTTCGTGCTGCACCCGCCGCGCCGCGAGGAAATGGCCGGCATCGAGGCGGTCATCGACCGCTGCCGGGCGGTGACGCCCCTGTTGCTGGACGGCGAATTCGTCCGGGCGACACAGCAACTGCATCGCGCGAACGAGGCCTGATCATGCCTGCGTCCCAGGGCAGTACGGTCCCGCGGCTGCGCGCCGATATCGCGGACTTCTGGCGCTTCCTGCGCCATCCCACGCTGCGGCGCCTGCCGCCACGCCGGCGCGGCTCCGGGCCACGCGCGGATTGGCTGCCGCCCGTCCCCCTGCGGCGCCTGCTCGCCTGGGTGTCCATGCTGTGGGCGATCAACCTGTTCGCCCTGGGGCCGCTGGCGGTTGCCGTCGCCACCCTGGGCGGCGCGCACCACAAGCTGGAGATGGGCGCGATTCCCTGGTTCACCGCGATCGTATGGGCGCCGGTGGTCGAAGAAATGCTGTTCCGCTACAGCCTGCGCAGGCCGGCGCAGGCCTTGTGGGTGGTTCCCTTGATGATCCTGCCGCTGCTGCGCGGGCCGAATGCCTACACCGCGGTGATTGTCGTGCTGGTGCTGGGCCTTGTCGCATGGACCCAGCGGCAGGGCGGCGCGGCGCGGCGCGAATGGAAGTGGGAGTGGCGGCGGCGCTATGTGCGGTATTTCCCATGGATACTGCATTCGGCCGCGCTGGTCTTCGCCGGCATGCATTTGGGCAATTTCTACCTGAACCACACGCCCTTGTGGCTGATGCCGCTGCTGGTCCTGCCGCAGTGGCTGACCGGGCTGGTGCTGAGCTGGATGCGCACGCGGCGGGGGATAGGCGCGTCGATACTGATGCATGCCATGTTCAACGCCGGGCCGGTGCTGCTGGTGCTGGCATTGATGAAATGGGCGCCGGAAGTGGTGTCCTGACGTGCGGGGCGGGCGGGATAAGCGGCGATGCCTGTCGCGCTTGCAAGGTCACGCATGCAATTCCGGTCATGCCGCAGGGGACGGTCACCGCCGGCCGACAGTTCGTAAGCCTTGCATCTGCGGCAATGCGCAGCGCCGGAACCGCGCGGCCGTGCGCGCCGGCTCCATTGGGCCGGCCGCCGCGCCGTGCTGGCTGGCGTTCGCACGCTAGTCCAATGCGCGAGCGCTCGCGCCGCGGTCTAGTCCCGCTTGGCCAGCCAGCGCAGCGCGCCAAGCGCCGTTGCCCGGCCGCTGGCGATGCAGGCGGTCAGCAGATAGCCGCCGGTCGGCGCTTCCCAGTCCAGCATCTCGCCGGCGCAGAAGACGCCGGGCAGAGGCTTCAGCATGAAATTGTCGTCCAGGGCGTCGAAGCGCACGCCGCCCGCCGTACTGATGGCCTCGTCCATGGGACGCGTGGCGGTCAGCGCCAGGGGCAGCGCCTTGATCGCGCGCGCCAGTTGTCCGGCATCCAGCATGGCATCCCGCGACAGCGCTTCGCGCAGCAGCGCGGCCTTCACGCCGGCGATCCCCACACGGCTTTGCAGGTGCGACGATAGCGATCGCGCGCCCCGCGGATGGCTGACGTCGGCCAGCACGCGCTCGGCCGGCCGGTCCGGCAGCAGGTCCAGGGTAAGGATGGCCCGGCCTTCGCGTTCGAGCCGGCGGCGCAGCGCCGCCGACAGCGCATAGATCAGGCTGCCCTCGACGCCATGCCGGCCGACCACGAATTCCCCGCGGCGGCGCAGGGGCGTATCGTCGACATCGACGCAGCTGGCCACCACATTCTTGACCGGCTCGCCCGCGAACTTATCGCGAAAGAAGTCCGACCAGGCGATCTCGAAGCCGCAGTTCGAGGGCTTCAGCGGTTCCACCGCGACGCCGCGCCCGGCCAGCAGCGGCATCCATGCGCCGTCGGAGCCCAGCCTGGCCCAACTGCCTCCGCCCAATGCCAGGATGGCGGGCCGGGCTTCATGCGTGGTTTCGCCGCCGGGCGTGTCGAAACGCAGGCGCCCCGCCTCGTCCCAGCCCGTCCAGCGATGGCGCGCATGGGTCACGACGCCGTGCTCGCGCAGGCGGTGCACCCAGGCCCGCAGCAGCGGGGCGGCTTTCATCTCGCGCGGGAACACGCGTCCCGAGCTGCCGACGAAGGTCTCGATGCCCAGCCCGGCCGCCCATTCGCGCAGCGCGTCGGGCGGGAACGCCCGCACCAATGGCGCGACTTCGGCTTGCCGGTCGCCATAGCGCGACAGGAACGGCGCCAGCGGCTCGCTGTGCGTCAGGTTCAGACCGCCCCGGCCGGCCATCAGGAACTTGCGCCCCAGCGAAGGCATGGCGTCGAAAAGATCCACGCCCATGCCGGCGGCGGCAAGGACTTCGGCGGCGGCCAGCCCGGCGGGGCCGCCGC
Organism: Bordetella genomosp. 11; assembly: GCF_002261215.1. NCBI lineage: Bacteria > Pseudomonadati > Pseudomonadota > Betaproteobacteria > Burkholderiales > Alcaligenaceae > Bordetella > Bordetella genomosp. 11. The sequence continues at coordinate 570,356 of NZ_NEVS01000001.1, forward strand.
CGATCACGGCGATACGGGAAGAAGAATGCGGCATGGCAGGCAGTGTAGTCCTTCCCGCTTGGCTGTCTGTCAGACGTTCTCGTGTATCGCGGGCTGCGTTTTATGAAGACCAGATCGCCTATGGCGTGCGGATATCCCCTACGCCGAAGCGGGAGATGAATTGGTAAGCGGGCGGCCGGTACGCGCGGCGGCAGCCTTTGCTATCGCGCGATCCGTGTTCGACGGGTCGCGGCGCGCCGGCCGGTTCCCCTGCTGGATGCGCCAAACGGTTAAAATCGCCGTTTTCCTGGCCAACCGTGGGCAAAACCTGGGGATCTTCCCGGCTTTGCGCCATGTGCGTCAGCCCACACGACCGTGACGGCTTCCCGGCCGCGACGCGTCCGCCATGCCCCTTACGGGTGCGCGGACGCTTGATACTTTTATAGGTTCTCCATGGCTTTGCAATGCGGCATCGTCGGCCTGCCCAACGTCGGCAAATCGACCCTCTTCAACGCCCTGACGAAGGCCGGCATCCCGGCGGAAAACTATCCCTTCTGCACCATCGAGCCGAACGTGGGCGTGGTGGAAGTGCCGGATCCGCGTTTGCAGAAGCTGGCGGAGATCGTCTCGCCGGAACGCATCATGCCGGCCACGGTGGAATTCGTCGACATCGCCGGCCTGGTCGCGGGCGCCAGCCAGGGCGAAGGGCTGGGCAACCAGTTCCTGTCGCACATCCGCGAAACGGACGCCATCGTCAATGTCGTGCGCTGCTTCGAAAACCCCAACGTGATCCACGTGGCGGGCAAGGTCGATCCCATCGCGGACATCGAGGTGATCGAAACGGAATTGGCCCTGGCCGACCTGCAGACCGCCGAAAAAGCCCTGCATCGCCACAACAAGACGGCGCGCTCCGGCGACAAGGATGCGCAGCGCCTGGTGGCCATCCTGGAAAAATGCATTGCCCAGCTGAACGAAGCCAAGCCCGTGCGCGGCCTGGACCTGACGCAGGAAGAGCGCGCGCTGATCGCGCCGATGTGCTTCATCACTTCCAAGCCGGCGATGTACGTGGGCAACGTCAACGACGACGGTTTCACGAATAACCCCTTGCTCGATCGACTGACCGAGTTCGCCAAGTCGCGCAACGCGCCCGTCGTGGCGATCTGCGCGGCCATCGAGTCGGAGATCGTCGACCTGCCCGACGAAGACCGCACCGCCTTCCTGGCCGATATGGGCATGGAAGAGCCCGGCCTGAATCGCCTGATCCGCGCGGCCTTCAAGCTGCTGGGCCTGCAAACCTACTTCACCGCCGGCGTGAAGGAAGTGCGCGCCTGGACCATCCCCATCGGCGCCACTGCCCCGCAGGCGGCGGGTGTCATCCACACGGATTTCGAGCGCGGCTTCATCCGCGCGCAGACGATTTCCTATGAAGACTTCATCGCCTGCAAGGGCGAGCAGGGCGCCAAGGAAGCGGGCAAGATGCGCGCGGAAGGGAAAGAGTACGTGGTGCAGGATGGGGATGTGATGAACTTTTTGTTCAATGTCTGACGATTTTTGCTGGATCTCGGTGGCGCTTAGTAGCGCTTGGTGGACGGGTTGGCCCATTTGAAATCAATGGGTTGCGTAAACAATACGGTCTACTGAACGTTCCTATTGTTCATCGAGGTCCAGAAAATTCGGGGGTAGCGTTGGGGGTACTCGTGTTCAACCGTGGGGGTACATCTCCCCGCAGTGGAGTCCAACGATGCCCGAGAATCTACTCACCGACACCAAGGTCAGGTCGGCCAAATCGACTGATCGAGATTGGAAACTTTCAGACGGCGGGGGCTTGTTCCTGCTGGTCAAGCCCACCGGCGGCAAGCTCTGGCGGTGGAAGTACCGTCTGCAAGGCAAGGAGAACCTCTTTGCCATTGGCGGCTTTCCCCAAGTAAGCCTTGTAGAGGCGCGCGCGGCCCGTGAGCAGGCGCGTGCCTTGGTCAAGCAAGGTATCTATCCTGCCCATGAGCCGCGGCAGGTCAAAGAGCGCAACCTGGAGGCGCTGGAGGAACGCAAGCGCGCAAAGGAAAGTTCGTTCGCCAAGGTGGCGCAGGCGTACCTGGCCGAGATCAAGCCAGTCTTTGCGCTCAGTTCCTACCGCACGAAAGAGTCCCGCATCAGGAAGTACCTGTCGCCCAAGTTCGATGGGATGCCGATGAGCGACATTGGCGTGAAGCAGATTCGCCCGCTGCTGGAGGAATGCAAAGCTCATGGTGCGTGGGCGGCCATCCATGTCAAAGGTGATCTTTCGGCCATCTTCGAGTTCGCGGTGGTGCGTGGTTTGGTCGAGGCCAATCCGATCCCCAGTCTGCGCGGGCTGCTGCGCGTGCCGTTCAGCGAGAGCAAGGCGGCGATGACACGAGAGCAAATCCAGAAGTTCTATCAGGAGTTGCGCGGCTACCGGGGCTATCCAGAAACCTCGTTGTGCCTGCGGCTGATTGCGCTGACCGCCTGCCGTCCAGGGGAAGCGGCGGATGCCGAGTGGGACGAGTTCGACTTTGAGGATGCACTGTGGCGTCGGCCTGCGGCGAAGATGAAAGCGCGGCGTGACCATGTCAGCCCGTTGTCCACGCAGGCCATAGCGGTGTTGAAAGACTTGCAGCACATCACGGGTGGCGGGCGCTATCTGTTTCCGCACCGAAGCGGAAAGGGCTTCACTACGCCCAATCGGCTCACCTACGCGATGCGCGACATGAACCTGGGCCGGGGTACGACGCCAGCATTGCTGGCGGACGACCTTTTCAACCTGGGCCAATGAGAACGGATACCGGCCTGATGCGATTGAGCGGCAGCTTGCCCACGTGGAAAGCAACAAGGTGCGGGCGACGTACAACAAGGCGCTGCTGCTGGATCAGAGAAGGACACTGTTGCAGGACTGGGCGGATTATCTGAAGGCAGCAGAGGACAGTGGCGCGGTATAGGGAAGAGTTGGCTGGGGGTTGCAGAACGAATGGACAGGGCGGCCTTTTCCTTTTCTGGATAGGGCCGTTGTCCCTTTAGTGCCGTGCCCTTGCCATTTGCCTTTGCCCAAGGCTAGGCGCTGGAAATGGGGTAAACAATGAAGTAAATGGGGTAATTGTGAATTTATTGCCCTTTTTGGATTCGTGTCGCTCATTTCTCTCCAGGTCGCCCATGCCAGCCCCTCACGGCCGTTTCAAGGTTTAGAAAATGGGGTAGTCAAGCACCAGCAATGAGGTATTTTTAGAGACATTGCCCTATTTGTTGGCTATGATTACCCCATTTAGACAGCCGGGGCTTACATCTCCATGCACTCGCTCACACCCGAGTACCTTGCCGCGCTTCGCTTCGATGGTACTCAGGCCGCCACGTTGCGCACACTGGGCGAGTACCAGGGTAAGCAGCAACTCTACGCCGCGCAGTCGCCCGAAGCCCTGAAAGGCCTACGCCAGATCGCGGTGGTGGAGTCCACCGAGTCATCCAACCGGCTGGAAGGTGTTGTCGTAGCACCTTCGCGGTTGAAGTCTCTGGTCATCCGCAACGCAACGCCAAAGAGCCGTTCCGAACAGGAGATCGCCGGCTACCGTGATGCCCTGGCGCTGATCCACGAATCGGCCGCGCACATGTCCTTCAGCGAGGGCGTAGTGCTGCAACTCCACACCCTGCTGTACCGCTATATGCCGCAGGCGGGCGGGCGTTGGAAGGCTACCAATAACGACATCATCGAACGTCGCCCGGATGGCACTTCGCGTCTGCGCTTCCAGCCAGTCGCTGCGCACCTCACACCCATGGCCATGGGCGATCTGACCGGGCGCTACGCCACCGCGCTGGATCAGCACCTAGCCGACCCGCTGGTGCTGGCACCGCTGGCGATGCTCGACTTCCTGTGTATTCACCCGTTCCCAGACGGTAATGGTCGCATGTCCCGCTTGTTGACCTTGCTGCTGCTCTATCACTTCGACTATGCCGTGGGCCGCTACATCAGCTTGGAACGCATCTTCGAGGACACCAAGGAAGGCTATTACGAGACGCTGGAAGCCAGTTCGCAGGGATGGCACCAGGGGCAGCACGACGTAAAGCCCTGGCTCGACTACTTCTGGGGTGCCTTGCTGCGGGCCTACCGTGAATTCGAGGAGCGTGTCGGCACCATCGAGCGTGGCCGTGGAAGTAAAGGCGACCGAGTGCGTGCGGAAGTCCTGGGACGCACTCTGCCGTTTTCGATTTCCGAAATCGAAGAAGCCTGCCCGGGCGTGAGCCGGGACATGGTTCGACTAGTGCTGCGGGCGATGAAATCAGAGGGTTTGATCGAATCGACTGGCAAGGGGCGAGGTGCGAAATGGATCAGGCGAGCGTAAGGGGAGCACGATGGAACTGATCGACAACATTAGTCGCTTGCTGGGTGATGACCTTAAGCAAACGATCCGGCCAGGGGCGCGGCTGAAGATCGCCGCCTCGTGCTTTTCGATGTATGCCTACGAAGCTTTGAAGTCCGAACTGGAAAAGATCGACGAACTGGACTTCATCTTCACCTCCCCCACTTTTGTTGCCGACGAAGTCACGGACAAGATCCGCAAAGAACGCAGGGAATTCCATATCCCCAAGCTCGACCGAGAGCGCAGCCTGTATGGCAGTGAGTTCGAAATTCAATTGCGCAACCAACTCACTCAGAAGGCGGTTGCCAGGGAATGTGCCGACTGGATGCGGCGCAAGGCCAAGTTTCGAAGCAACCGCAGCAAGGCGCCGATGCAGCAATTTGCCTGCGTGGAGGCCGACGGAACCCATAGCGCCTATGTGCCTCTGCATGGCTTCACGGCTGTCGATCTGGGTTACAGCCAGGGTAACGCCGTTTCCAATTTGGTGAACAAGGTCGAGGCCCCTTTTGCGAACACCTACCTCAGTCTGTTCGATCAAATCTGGAATGACCCCGAAAAACTGGAGGATGTGACCGCCCAAATCTGTGAGTACATCGCGTCCGTCTATCAGGAAAATTCGCCAGAAAGCATCTACTTTCTGATGCTCTACAACATCTTCAACGAGTTCCTGGACGACATCGACGAAGACGTGTTGCCCAATGACCGCACCGGTTATCAGGACACCCTGATTTGGAACAAGCTCTTCAACTACCAGAGGGATGCGGCAACCGGCATCATCAACAAGCTGGAAACTTATAACGGCTGCATCCTGGCGGACAGCGTCGGTCTGGGAAAGACCTTTACCGCCCTGGCCGTAGTGAAGTATTACGAGCTACGGAACAAGTCCGTCCTGGTGCTGTGCCCGAAGAAGTTGGCGGACAACTGGCTCAACTACAACCGCAATCTCAAGACTAACATCTTCGCCCGCGACCGCTTCGGCTACGACGTGCTGTGCCACACCGACCTGAACCGCACCAGCGGCGAATCCTTCGGTACACCACTCAACCGTATCAACTGGGGCAACTACGACCTCGTCGTGATCGACGAGTCGCACAATTTCCGCAACAACGACGCCTTCAAGGATCGGGAGACCCGCTACCAGAAGTTGATGAATAAGGTCATCCGCGAAGGTGTGAAGACCAAGGTGCTGATGCTCTCCGCTACTCCAGTGAACAACCGCTTCACCGATTTACGTAATCAGCTCGCGTTGGCCTATGAGGGAGATTCCGAGAACCTCGGCAAGAAGCTGCGCACCAGCAAGTCGGTGGAGGAAGTGTTTCGCAATGCGCAGACCGCCTTCAATGCCTGGTCCAGGCTTCCGCCAGAGGAACGCACGCCTCGGGCGATCCTTGGCGCACTGGACTTCGACTTTTTCGAGCTGCTGGACAGTGTCACTATCGCGCGCTCGCGCAAGCATATCCAGACCTTCTACGACACCAAGGACATCGGCCATTTCCCTGAGCGTCGTAAGCCTTTGTCATTCCATTGCTCGCTGACTTCCCGCTCGGACGTGATGGGCTTCAACGAGATTTTCGAGCACCTGTCCAGGCTCAAGCTCGCTGTCTATGCCCCGGTCAGCTACATCCTGCCGAGCCGCTTGAGGAAGTACGAAGAGATGTACGACACCCAGGTTCCAGGTGGTGCAGGAAAATTCAGGCAAGTTGACCGCGAAAAGAGCCTGCAGGCTCTGATGACGACCAATCTGCTCAAACGTCTGGAAAGCTCCGTCCAGTCATTCCGTCTCACGCTGCAATCCCTGCAGGCCAATCACCAGAACACGTTGGCGAAAATCGCGGTATTTAACCAGAGCGGCATCGCTGCCAGCGTGGGCGATCTGACCGAGGTACTGGAAAGTATCGATGCAGAAGAAGATGGCCCATTCGAAGGGCTGGGTCAGGGTGGCGATGTGGGCGGCAAGGTCAAGATCAGCTTGGCCGATATGGACTTGCCGTCATGGGAGCACGACCTCAAGGTCGATCTCGCCAACATCGACGCGTTGCTGGTTTCGATGTCGAGGATCACCCCCGCTGACGATGCCAAACTTCAGCACCTTAAGAAACTTGTTCTGGGAAAGATCACCAACCCGATTAACCCCGGCAACAAGAAGGTGCTGATCTTCACTGCTTTTGCAGATACGGCGGACTACCTCTATGCCAATCTGGCGCCTGACCTGCTGGCTCACCAGCAACTGAATTCTGGCAAGGTTACGGGCAGCGACCGTCCCCAGTCCACGTTGCCCAAAGCATACGACTTCCAGGAACTGCTGACGCTGTTCTCGCCGCGCTCCAAAGAAAAAGCCATCGTGCTGCCCAACGAGCCGGCGGAGATCGAGCTGCTCATTGGCACCGACTGCATTTCCGAGGGCCAGAACCTTCAGGATTGCGACTATCTCATCAACTACGACATCCACTGGAACCCGGTGCGCATCATCCAGCGCTTCGGGCGCGTGGATCGCATCGGTTCGCCCAATAGCAGCATTCAGTTGGTGAACTACTGGCCCGATATTTCGCTGGACGAATACATCAACCTCAAGGAGCGTGTCGAAAACCGGATGATGATCGTAGATGTGACCGCCACCGGCGACGACAACGTGATTTCCGCACAAGCTAACGACATGGCGTACCGAAAGGAGCAACTGCGCCGCTTGCAGGAAGAAGTCATCGAGTTGGAAGACCTGAAGACCGGCGTTTCCATCACCGACCTGGGCCTAAACGACTTCCGCATGGACTTACTGAACTACGTCAAGACCCATGGCGAGTTACATAGGTCGCCCAACGGCCTGCATGCCGTCGTTCCGGCCAACTCTGATCTGGGCCTTGCGCCTGGTGTCATCTTCACCCTGCGCAATCGCAACTCGGGCGTGAACCCGCCCGCACACTTGCCCCAACACAACCGGCTGCACCCCTACTACCTGATTTACATCAATCAGGCAGGCGAGGTGATCCACGACCACACCGAGGTCAAGCGTCTGCTCGATCTGGCGCGCTCGTGCTGCAAGGGCCAGGCCGAACCGATTGCGGATGCCTGCCAACAGTTCAACAAAGCCACGGCGGACGGCCGCAAGATGCAGGCGTACTCTGACCTGTTGAACCAAGCCATCCGCTCGATGATCGAGGTGAAGGAAGAAAAGGATCTGGACAGCCTGTTCACCGGCGGCAAGACCACGGCGCTCACGGGCACCATATCCGGGCTGGACGACTTCGAACTCATCAGCTTCCTCGTGATTCAGGAAGTTGGATGAGTGCGCTGATCGCCTACCCCAAACAGGCCGCCTTCGGGCGCGTTCTGCCCAAGAACAAGATCTACGAGCACGGCGGAGCCAACAACCGGCTCAAAGACTTGTTCGTCAAACAGGTGGAACAGGTCATCTGGCAGTACAAGCTGGCCCCGGAGACACTGCATCTGCCTGCGCGCCCCGGCGTACCGGAAATCCAGATCTTCAGCATCCAGCTCAAAACGCCGGAACTGCACGCCGATGTGCTGCGCTGCATCGACGGGGCTATCCCGTTCCCCATTGTGTTCGAACTGACTTTCGACGGCAGAACGCGGGTGGTCTCCGCCTACAAGCGCCCGAACGAAGCCGACGCCAGCCGCCGAGTGCTCTCGGACTACTTTGCATCGGACTGGTTACCAATGGATAGCGAACGCACCGCGATGCCCGTAGCGCTGCATCTGGGCGGTCTGTACGAGCAAGTGTTGCATCGTCTGATCCCGTTGCAGATGCGGCCGCAGGAGTCCCTGGTTGATCTGGTGGCCCGTGTGGAGCAAGTGCGGGCTAAACAGCGTGAATTGGACAAGGTCACAGCCCTGCTAGGGAAGGAAAAACAGTTCAACCGCAAGGTGGAGATCAATGCTCAATTGCGCCAGTTGAGGAAAGACTACGAAGCATTGACCCGCTGAAGAGTTTAGGAACTCGATGCCATGCCGAAGAAAAGCAATCCAACAAACTCCAACGACCAGTTTCCCAACATCGTCAAAGCCAGAGACGATCACAAGCCGTTGCGCTTTGGGCCCGATGAAAACCAGAAGTTCAAACTGCAGGAAGGCAGCGACGCATCCTGGGTCAGCTCGGAGGCATTCGGAAAGAAGGAGCTTCGGGAACACATCGAACCATGGCTGACATCGCTGTTCCAGTCGGAACACCTTTCTCTACTAGCGGGTTCTGGTCTGACGCATGCGGTGCATTTTCTGGCCTCAGGCACAAGCGCCGCAGGGATGGAGACGATCCCTTTGTCCGTTCATCAAGACAAGATCAATGCGGCTGCGGAGGTTTCCGCAGAGCAGGCCGGGCGCAAGAAAGGGAATGTTGAAGATCAACTGCGCGTAGCAAATGAGCTGTTGCGCGGCTTGGAGATCGTTCAAAGCTCCAAGGCAATGACCTTGCGAGACGAGCTCGATGCAGGGATGAAGGCATTCGCCGAATCCATCCTGAAAAGCGAAGCTGGGATCGCGACTGCTTCTGACACTCAACGCGATCGCGCCTTCACCGCGTTGGTGACCTTCCTGATGAGCTTTGCAAGCCGCACGGGAACGCGTGACCGCCTGAGCATCTTCACGACCAACTACGACCGGCTGATCGAAGCCGGTGCGGAACTGGCTGGCCTGCATCTACTGGACCGCTTCCTTGGCACTTTGATGCCCATCTTCCGATCCTCTCGGCTTGACCTAGACATGCACTACAACCCGCCGGGTATCCGTGGCGAGCCTCGGTACTTGGAGGGTGTGGCGCGCTTCGTCAAGCTGCATGGCTCTGTGGATTGGGTGCAGACAGGCAAGGATATTCGCCGTATCGGCCTCCCTTTCGGGGCTGACTCCGTTGAGCCGTATTTGCAGGCTCCTGGTTTGAGCGGCGCAACAGCTCACAAGCTGATGATCTACCCGAACTCCGCCAAAGACAGGGAAACCGCCGACTATCCCTATGTGGAGCTGTTTCGGGATTTGGCTGCGGCCGTTTGCCGCCCCAACAGCACACTCGTGACTTACGGCTACAGCTTTGGTGACGAGCACATTAATCGCGTAATCCGGGACATGCTCACGATTCCATCTACGCATTTGGTAGTGATCGCCTATGACGATCCGCTCGGTCGCGTCATGCAGACCTATGACCAGATCGGCCGGCCATCTCAGATTAGTCTGTTGATTGGCCCGGCGCTGGCTGACCTGACAGCTCTCACGGAGAACTACCTGCCCAAGGCCGCCATCGACAAGACTACGTTCCGCATGAGCGAGCTGCTCAAGCAGCGATTTGCTACCAAGCAAAACGCGCCCAAATCTAAAGGGCAGGACACCGAAGACTGGGGTGATCCGGTATGAGCCTCTCTCCATTGGCCTATGCTGACTCTTTACGCATCGGGACGATTGACTTCGTTTCTCCCGACGAGATCAAGGTACTGCTGGACATTGAGGCACCCGATGGCGTCTCTCTGAACACGGGTGCGCCTCGCCCGTTTCCACGCATCAACGGCTACGTGCTTTCGCCAAGCGACCTAGGATATTTGGTCGCGCAGGTGGAGTGGATCACCGTGGAGCGCTCACAGTATCCCAAGCGCAAGGGAATGCAGGACTTCGGCCTGGTGGACCTGCCTTACCCTCTGCGCAAGATGAGCTTGAACCCCTTGGGCCTTTTGTTCTATGCGGGTGAAAACGACGGCAAGGAGCGCTACGAGTTCAGGCGCGGCGTACAAGATTATCCATCGGTGGGCGATCCGGTGTTGCTGCCTACACAAGTCCAACTACGTGCCATCGTCGAATCAGGAGAGAATCGCCGCGTCAAGATCGGCGTGAGTCCATTGGCGGCCAACGCGGAAGTCCGAATCGACCCAGACCGCCTCTTTGGCCGTCACTTGGCCGTGCTTGGAAATACGGGCAGCGGTAAATCGTGTTCGGTTGCCGGATTGGTTCGCTGGTCAATGGATGCTGCCAGAAAAGCGCGCAAAGGCGATGCCCCGAATGCACGATTCATCGTACTCGACCCCAATGGCGAGTATGCAAACACCTTCAAGGGCATGGGAAAAGCACGAGTCTTTGCCGTCAATCCACCTGAAGGCGTAGAACAACTCCAGGTTCCTTTATGGTTTTGGAACAGCGCTGAGTGGAGTGCTTTCACCCAAGCCAGTGCCAAAACCCAGCGCCCAACATTGATTCAGGCACTGCGATCAGTGCGAGACGGCTCAGTTGATGCTGCTCCCACAGCGAGTAGCGAAATGCGTCGTTACTTGCGCACTTTGGTTAGCGCTGTTCATATTGAGCGCAATGCGGGCGGGCCTTGGAAGGGGGCAGGTCAGGCACGAGGGTTCCGAGATCGCCTTCGTGCTTGGAATGAAGGACTTGTTGCTGATGCAGCCTTCACCGAGCAGGAAGGTGACGCACTAACCCGGCTTTCCCAGTATTTCACGCAGCTACTGGGTGCCCATCAAGGGGATTGGCCGCCGGTATTTACCAGGCAGGAAGTCGGTGCTTTGCTGCATCAACTGAGCGAGACCCACTCGATTTTCGGTGGCAGTGATATCGATGCACTGCCCATTGATGCAGACGTGCCGCGCTCATTCACCGGCGATCAATTGCTCCGTAGCGTCGAAGCCAATGCCGAATTGATGGGAGTTTCCGAGTACGTCGAGACGATGCTCATGCGGATCAGGACGATCTTGTCGGACAGCCGCATGAAGACGATAACCGGCGGCACGGAAGGCATGGAGCTGCACGAGTGGCTGACTAGCTACCTCGGCAACAGTCAAGCCTCGAACGGCTCCGTTACTGTTATCGACCTATCGCTGGTTCCCGCAGAAGTGGTTCACATCATCACGGCCGTGATTGCTCGAATGACGCTGGAGGCCTTGCAACGCTATCGTAAGCTCAACGCTGGCAAGACGCTTCCGACCGTGCTGGTGATGGAAGAAGCCCATACTTTCATCCGCCGTTATCCGGACGACGCAGAGAACCAGAACTCGGCAGCCATTTGTTGCCAGGTCTTTGAGAAGATCGCCCGCGAAGGGCGAAAGTTCGGCTTGGGATTGGTGCTTTCCTCCCAACGGCCCAGCGAGTTGTCGCAGACCGTGCTGTCTCAGTGCAATAGCTACTTGCTCCACCGCATCAGCAATGATCGTGATCAGGAATTGGTTCACAAACTGGTGCCGGACAACCTGCGTGGCCTGTTGCGCGACCTGCCATCGTTGCCCGCGCGCCATGCCATCCTGCTGGGCTGGGCGTCGGAACTCCCGGTTTTGGTACAGATGAACAATCTGCCCAAGGATCAGCGGCCCAAGTCGGATGATCCCGACTTCTGGGCCGTATGGTCTGGAGATGGACTCGACAAGGATTCCGAGGGGAATGCCATTGAGCGAACCGTTGATTGGCAAGCCATTGCCACCGACTGGCAGCAAATCCCCCCGAATGATGAGCCAGAAGACGGCTCGGATAACTAACAATTGCAAGCGACAAGATTGATATGGATAAACTGAAGATGCACTCCCCCAATCTGACCGAAGACAACATCGCGCGCATCCGCGATCTGTTCCCCGGCTGCGTGACCGAGGCGCGAGGCGAGGACGGCAGTGTGACGCTGGCGGTGGACTTCGACCAGCTTAGACAGGAACTATCCAGTTCCATCGTCGAAGGGCCGCAGGAACGCTATCACCTGAACTGGCCGGGCAAGCGCGAGGCGTTGCTGACGACCAATGCGCCGATTGCCAAGACCCTGCGCCCGGTGCGCGAGGAAAGCGTGGGCTTCGATATGACGAAGAACCTGTTCATCGAAGGCGACAACCTGGATGCGTTGAAGCTGTTGCAGGAGACGTATCTAGGCAAGGTGAAGATGATCTATATCGATCCGCCGTACAACACGGGCAATGACTTCATCTACGAGGACGATTTTGCAGAGGATGCTCGCACTTTTCTTGTTCGCTCCAATCAGATCGATGATAGCGGAGTGCGTTTGGTTGCCAACACGGATGCAAATGGGCGCTTCCACTCGGACTGGCTTTCAATGCTTTACCCGCGTATCAGACTTGCGAGAAACCTACTATCCGAGGATGGTGTGATATTTGTTTCTGCTGACGACAGCGAGATTGCAAATCTCATTCGGCTTTGCGACGAGATCTTTGGCGAAGCCAATTTTGTTGCCAACTTTGTCTGGGAAAAGCGGACGAATAGGGAGAACAGAAAGGTGGTTTCATCGCGTCATGACTATGTCGTGTGCTATGCAAGAAACCAAATGCCAGGCACACGGGCTCTCAAGCAGCTGCCGATGTCTGCAAAGGCTTTGGCAAACTATAAGAATCCTGACAACGACCCGCGTGGACTGTGGAAGTCAGACCCGGCCCATGCGCAAGCTGGGCACGGTACTAAGGATCAGTTCTACGTTTTGACGGCACCAAATGGCAAGAAACATGAACTCGAGAGCGGACGTTGCTGGCTCTATACAGAGAAGGTGATGAATAAAGAGATCGCCGATGGAAAGATTTGGTTTGGCAAGGACGGGAACGGTGTTCCTCGTATAAAGACGTATCTTGATGCAAAAGAACGAGGGCTTACGCCCGAGAGCATTTTCTTTGCGGAAGAGGTCGGTACAAACGAAAGCGCAAAGAACCGCTTGAAAGAACTTTTTTCCGGGCGTGCCGTATTTGACACACCAAAGCCGGTTGGACTGATCCAAACACTCATTCAACTTTCATGTGACGAAGGCATCGTTCTGGATTTCTTCGCGGGATCTGGAACGACGGCTGAGGCCGTTATTGAATTGAATGCAATGGACGGACGTGAGCGGCGCTTTATCCTTGTTCAACTGCCCGAAGCTCTTGCATCGGATACTGAGGCTTATAAGGCGGGCTACAGGGACATTGCGCATCTCGGAATGGAACGTGTCCGGCACGCCGGTAAGAAGGTAGTTGCCGCTGATTCGAACGAAGGATGGAACCAAGATACTGGTTTCCGCGTCCTCAAGATCGACACGTCCAACATGGCCGATGTGTATTACTCCCCCGACGCGCTGGACAAGGCCAATCTTGATCTATTCGTAGACAACATCAAGCCTGATCGCACAGCGGAAGACCTGCTGTTTCAGGTGATGCTGGATTGGGGCGTTGATCTTGCCCTGTCCATCGAGAAGAAGGCCATCCAGGGCAAGGATGTGTTCTTCGTGGACGGCGACGCTCTCGCCGCCTGCTTTGACGCGCACGGCGGCATCGACGAAGCCTTCGTCAAGGAACTGGCCACGCACAAGCCGCTGCGCGTGGTGTTCCGCGATGCGGGCTTCAAAGACAGCGCCGTCAAGATCAACGTCGAGCAGATCTTCAAGCTGTTGTCGCCATCCACCGAAGTGAAGAGCATCTGAGGGGGACGGCGATGAAGCTGAAATTCAAGACGCAGGCCTACCAGACTGCCGCCGTAGAGGCGGTGGTGGACTGCTTCAAGGGGCAGGTTCCACATCACGGCGGTATTCGCTACCGGCTCGACCCGGGCAACCAGAAAGTAGCCCCAGAGAGCCCGCAAGCGGCGCTCGCGCTGGAGGCCGCTTCGCCTGAAGCTGCAGCGGAAAAGGAAGCCGCGTTTCGCAACGCCGACTTCACGCTGTCGGAAACAGCGCTGCTGGACAAGATCCAGGCCGTCCAGCGGGGGCAGAACCTGCCGTTGTCGGATACGCTGGTTAAAACCAAGGTGGCCAAGGTCAATCTTGACATCGAGATGGAGACCGGCACTGGCAAAACTTACTGCTACATCAAGACCATCTTCGAGCTGAACAAACTGTACGGCTGGAGCAAGTTCATCATTGTCGTGCCCAGCGTCGCCATCCGTGAGGGCGTGGCCAAGTCGTTGGAGATCACGGCCGAGCACTTCCTGGAGACGTACCACAAGAAGGCGCGTTTCTTCATCTACAACTCCAAGCAACTGCACCACCTGGAGAGCTTCTCGTCGGATTCGGGCATAAACGTGATGGTGATTAACGTGCAGGCGTTCGCCTCACGAGGGGAAGACGCTCGCCGCATATACGGAACGCCAAGGGTGAATGCCAAAGGCGAGACTGAAATGGTTGGCCTAGATGATTTCCAATCACGTAAACCAATCGACATCATTAGCGCCAACCGCCCCATCCTGATTCTGGATGAGCCGCAGAAGATGGAGGGTACGGCGACGCTGAAATCGCTAGAGGCATTCAAGGCGCTGATGGTGCTGCGCTATTCGGCGACCCACAAGACCACCCACAACAAAATTCACCGCCTGGATGCGCTGGACGCCTACAACCAAAAGCTGGTGAAGAAAATTGCCGTGCGCGGCATCGCAGTGAAGGGGCTGGCGGGCACGGCGGGCTATCTGTACCTGCAATCCATCGAAATTTCGAGAAAAAAGCCGCCCGAGGCACGCGTGGAGTTTGAGCAAAAGCTCGCCAATGGCGCCATCAAGCGCGTGGTACGCAAGCTCGGTAAGGGCGACAACCTGTTCGACCTGTCGGGCGGGTTGGATCAGTACCGGAACTACATGGTGACGGACATCAACGCCAACACCGACACCCTGAGCTTTACCAATGGCGTGGAGCTGACGGTGGGCGACGCCACCGGCGACGTGACCGAGGCGACGCTGCGCCGCATCCAGATTCGTGAGGCCATCAAGGCACACTTCGACAAGGAGCAGGCGCTGTTCCTGCAAGGTGTGAAGGTGCTGACCCTGTTCTTCATCGACGAGGTGGCCAAGTACCGCGACTACGCACAGGTGGACGAAAAGGGTGAATACGCCCGCATTTTTGAAGAGGAGTACACACAGTACCTGAATGAGATGCTCGATCTGGACGAGACGGCCTACGTCAGGTACCTGAAGGGTATTTCGGCCGACACGACCCACAGCGGATACTTCTCCATCGACAAGAAGAGCAAGCGCGATGTTGATCCGAGCATTGCAAAGACAGGTGAAAACAAAGGCCTGTCGGACGATGTGGATGCCTATGACCTGATTCTGCGAAAGAAGGAGCAACTCCTCAAGTTTGAAGAGCCGGTACGTTTCATCTTCTCGCACTCGGCCCTGCGCGAAGGTTGGGACAATCCTAATGTCTTCGTGATCTGCTTCTTGAAGCATCCCGACTACAACAACGAGGTCACACGCCGACAAGAGGTGGGACGTGGCTTGCGGTTGTCCGTCAACCAGACAGGCGACCGGATGGATCACCCGGCTACCGTGCACGACGTGAACGTGCTGACCGTGGTCGCCAGTGAGAGCTACAAGGACTTTGTTGCCGCGCTGCAGAAGGACATCAGCGATTCGCTGTCGGAACGTCCGCGCGTGGCAAACGAGGAATACTTCACCGGCAAGGTGTTGAGAACGGCGGCCGGAGACGTGCCGGTTACGCCGCAACTGGCTAAGCAAATCTACCGCTATCTGGTCAAGAACGACTACACAGACGATTCAGATCGGATCGCGGCTGCGTATCACGAGGCCAAGAAGGCTGGAACGCTGACCGATCTGCCAGACGAACTGAAGCCGCACGCCGCGCAGGTGTACCAGCTTATCGACAGTGTTTTCAGTGCCAGCCAGTTGCCCGACATTGGCGACGACCGTAAACCTAAGAAGAACCCGCTCAACGCCAATTTTGACAAGCAGGAGTTCAAGGCGCTGTGGAACCGCATCAACCGCAAGGCGGCCTACAGTGTCGATTTCGACTCGGACGAGCTGGTGCAAAAGGCGGTCAAGGAGCTGGACGCAGCCCTGCGCGTGACCCCGCTGCAATACGCCATCCAGGCTGGCGAACAGATCGACCAGGTGACTGGCGAGGCGCTAAAGCGTGGCGATGGTTTCAAGGTTTCCGAAACGAAGACGGAATACAACAAGCAGTCGATTCATTCTGCGGTCAAGTACGACCTGATCGGCAAGCTGGCCGAAGGTACACAATTGACTCGCCGCATGGTGGCGGAAATCCTCAAGGGTATTAACGTCGCGGTTTTTGCGCAGTTCAAGACCAACCCGGAAAGTTTCATCGCCGAAGCCACACGACTCATCAACGAACAGAAGGCCACGGTCATCATCGAACACCTGGCCTATGATCCCGTCGAGGACAAATTCGACCTCGATATCTTTACCGCCGGGCAGACCAAGCAGGACTTCAGCAAGGCCGGCGACAAGCTCCATCGACACATCTACGACTATGTGCTGACGGATTCGAAGGTGGAGCGGGAGTTCGTGAAAGAGCTGGACACAGCAAATGAAGTGGTGGTCTATGCCAAGTTGCCACGTGGCTTCCTTATTCCCACGCCCGTGGGCGACTACAACCCGGACTGGGCGATTAGTTTTAAGGCAGGCGCTGTCAAGCACATCTATTTCGTGGCGGAAACCAAAGGGTCCATGTCCTCGATGGACCTGCGTGAGATCGAAAAGACCAAGATCAAGTGCGCACGCAAGTTTTTCGATGAGATGAACCGCCGCTACGCCCCGGAGAACGTCAAGTACGATGTGGTGGACAGTTTCGGCAAGCTGATGGAGGTGGTGAAGTAGCGGAGGCCAAGCTGTTTATCTTCCGAGATAAACAGCCGTAACTTGCAGCCGTTCGTGCCCAAGCTCTCGGCTGATGATTTGTCGTGCTGCGGAATCCTGGGTTCGCTGTGTATCGCTCAACGTCCTGACGGGTGGTCCACCCGCTGCTGGTGCGGGCCACCCCGTCAGAGCCTCATAGCGGCTTTGCGCGTACTGATGGCGAAGGCCATGCATATGACTCAGGCCCGCCGCCTTGCATTGTCCATCGTAGACGTGCCGTTGCTGGATGTAGGTCTTGTCTGCCGGGATCAATGACCCTGTGCCCGCCAGGCGGTGTGCTGCGTGGAGCGCGTCGCGTTGCTCCGTCGTGGTGGTGGGCACAGTTCGCTCCCGACCGCCCTTGGTCCAAGATCCCTTGAGGGCGATGTGGTCGCCCCGATCCGCGTAACTGGGCTGGAACTTGATTGCCTCCTCCCGACGCAATCCGAATGCGGCGTGTAGCTGAAGGCTCATGCGCACGTGGGCATCGGTGATTTGTTCAAGACCTGCGCCCAGTTCCTGGGCCTTGCTGATGTTGGTCATATAGCGGCGCTCGGGTACGCCAAGCTGTGTGTTGTCCGCCGACAGGATGCCGGCCTTGCCGATCCTTTCGGCCCACCAGCGCAGGTGGGAGAGCCGATTCTTGATGGTGCCTGGCGACAAGCCTTCTCTCTGCCATCGTTCCAGCAGCGCCTGGGCTTGCTTACTCTTGAGCGACGATGCCTTCATCTGCCGCAAACCGGCCTCGCGCAGTTGCCGCGCGGCCAGCGACAGCGAACGCATACGGTCGGCCGGTGTGTTGTAGCTACCGTCACGGTTGCGCCGGCAGAGCTGCCGCAGGGTATAGGTCAAGTCGTCCATTTTGCAGCCTCCCAGTAAAGCGCCGTACTACGTTGCCCTGAAACTTAATGGTTAGTGTTGGTGCCAGCTCGCCAAGGCGAGATCCCGTGAGGGCAAGGGCATGGTGTTCAGGAGACACCAGAGCCTCGAATGAGGCGTCCGTCTTGCTCCCTGCTGGGAGCCCGGACGGAGGTACTACAAGACGAAAGTGATGTGAACGTGGACGAGTCCTCCTATGAAGTGAGTGGGATGAGAAATGCAGCGGCAACCCTGTGCGTTGCGCATAGGCAATTGCCGCGAAGGACAGCGCGCCAGGCGGCGCGATAGGGATGAGTTCAACAGACGAATAAGGCTCTGCCCTGGGTAGGGCCGGTATGCGGTCGGGGCCCGGGCATACCTGGGGTGGTTCCGCCCTGGCAGGCCAGAGCTTGCGGGAACCTGCGCTGTTGGGCATGCCGATGTACGAAGCCCATCGGTCTTGGCAACTGCCCGGTCAGTGTAGGGCGGTCATCATCATGTAGGCCGCACGCAATAGGAACTGGCTTTTGCCTGCATTGTTGGTGGTGTGGCGCGGGTCGTCACTGCGGAGTGCAGTGACAACCCATTTTGCGGCAGCATGTCCTACACAGGATGCGGCTGCCATCCCCTGGCCTGCATTGCCTGTGCCGCGATGTCCCCAGCGTTCGTCGGGGCATTCAGCATCTTGCGGATGTTGGCGATGTGCGCCAGGGCGGTTTCACGCGATGCCGGTGGCGCAGTCGGTTCTGGGCGGTGTTCGGTGCGTGGCACACCAGCAGGCCGATTTTCGACAGGCCGTGAGGCGGCAGATGTCTCCTTACGACCTGCCCACAAGCGGAACTCGCCCGCAAAGACGCGCTTCACCAAGGCGAAGAAGTAGGCCACGACATTGCGTACGGTGCCGCTCTGGCTGCGTGCCTGCAACTCGTCGAGCACTTCCTGGCGATGCTGCGGCGGCAGCCGCCGCAAGGCGGCCTGCACGTCTTTTTGCTGATCGGCCTGGGCATTGCTCAGGCAAGGCCGCAAGCTCACCGACTGCGATGCCGGATGGCCGTCGCCTTCGCGCGCGTGGTACGTACGTTCTTTTTTATACATATACGTCTTATACGCACTGCCCTGTTCAGCCGTCATGTGGCGAGCGTATCCGGTCTGTTGCGGAGCAAGCGTGCTGCCAGCGGAGTCGCCAGGCAATGGCAGTGAGTCGGCTGCCTCGCTAGCCTGCGACGGCGGCGTAGGGGGCAAATCATCGTCATCGTGGCGCTGATTGTGGCTCGCAATGGATGCGGCTTCAGGTGCCTGCGCCAGCGTTGCCTGAATGTGGACGGCCACCCGATCCACCTGGTTGTTTTCGTGGCCGATGGAAGATTGCAGAAGCGCGGGCAGGCTGGCATCGAGCGTGCAGGCCTGTTGGAAGCTGAGGGCGCTTTCGTGAACCTGATACAGCTCGCTGAGCACATGACTGGTCAGAGGGTCGCGGTGCTGACCCACCAGACTGATCCACCCCGTCAGCCGAAGCACGACGAGGACGCGCCAGGCGGTTTCGTATCCGGCCCGTTGCCCCAGCGGGGTAGAGGTGACATAGCGGCGCAACTGCCCCAGGTTTGCCAGCGGGCTGATGCCCTCCGCAGAGCGCAGCATCCGCAGAACCTGCCAGCCATTGCGCTCCAATGGCGTGAGGCGCGCATCGAGCATGAGCGAGGCGGGCGTGGTGAACAGGGCATCTTGCCCCAGCGGGTTGTGATGGGTGTGGTGGTCTGCCATGAGAGTTCTCCGAGGTCTGGGCCTCAGCGGCCCGTTCCCCTGCATCTCATCGCGTACCGTTCCATGCGTCAGCCAACAATGCGGTTTGCGCCGTACCCGTTTTATCCGGCAGGCGCAGCGCTGGCATCGCCATCTAGACTGATTTATCATCCTGATACCCCTTGGGGGTACAACTGGGGGTACTTTCAGCGATTCCCGCAAAGGCGGTGGCCCGATTTCCCCGCGAAACCTAGCATTCACGGCCCTTTGCCGACCGATCAATATTTAAACGTGCGATCAACGTCTGACGATCCGATGCCGTCCTTCCCCGGCGTTGCACGGCTCGCCGGGGAAGCGTCGAGCCCGTCGCCACCTATGGATGGCGACGTTGTAAGCGCCAACGAGCACGTTCATACAGAACGTCACTAGCCACGCAGACATGACGAAGACCCGGGCAACGCTGATCGGCCTTATCGCGGTGGTCCTGTGGAGCTCCATCGTCGCGTTGCTACGTGGCGTGGCCGAGGCCATGGGGCCGTCCGCGGGGGCGGCGCTGATCTTTACGGTGGGTTCCATCCTGCTGCGCCTGACGGTAGGCATCCCGCCACGTCGGGCATCGCCGCGCGCCTATCTGTTCGCCGGCGGTTTGTCCTTCGTTGCCTACGAGCTGTGCCTGGCGCTTTCCCTGGGGTATGCGACCAGCAGCCGCCAGGCCATTGAAGTCAGCCTGGTCAATTACCTGTGGCCGAGCCTGACGATTCTTTTCGCCGTCGCATTCAACAAGCAGAAATCCACGGTGTGGATCGTTCCCGGCGTGCTGCTGGCCTTCATGGGCGTGTGGTGGGCGCAGGGTGGCGCCCAGGGACTGGGCCTCGCCGCCACGATGGCGAATATCCGCGGCAATCCTCTCAGCTACGGCCTGGCGTTCGCGGGCGCGCTGATCTGGGCCACCTATTGCACGGTGACGGCGAGGATGGCGAATGGGGCGAGCCAGGTGACGCTGTTCTTCGCGCTGACGGCGCTGGCGTTCTGGATCAAGTTCCTGGTGGGCGGCGATACCGTCATGCACCTGGACTGGAGCGTGGCGGTGCAGATCGTGTTGGCTGGCGCCGCGATGGGCTTTGGCTATGCAGCCTGGAACTTCGGCATCCTGCACGGGAATATCGCGGTGCTGGCCGTGGCGTCGTATTTCATCCCGATCTTTTCCTCCGCGCTGGCGGCGGTGCTGCTGTCGGCGCCGTTGGCGGCGGGATACTGGAACGGCGCGGCGATGGTGTGCGCCGGTTCGTTGATGTGCTGGTGGGCGACGCGGTCGCGATCCCGGCATCGACGAACCGGCAGTGTCGAACGAACCGGCAGTGGCGGCTAAGTAATCAACTTGACCAGAGCGGGCACTGTCAGTACCGCTGTGTAATAGCCCATGAACTGGACACCTGTGTTGAACGCGAAGGCGCGGGAAAGCAGGCCGCCCAGCAGCCCCATCGTCAGGATGACCAGCAGGCCCAGGAGCTGTCCTTCCCAGACGCTGATCACCACGATCAGGCCGACGAAGGTTGCGATGATGGCCTCGTGGCTGACCTTGCGGGATACGAACAGCGCGGCGCGCCGGGCGTAGTTCATCGCGAAGGGATAGGAGACGAGGGAGGCAATGATGACGGCCAGCATGCCGTATCCCAGGAACTCCCAATGGTTCATCAGGTTGTGCAGGTTTTGCGTTTGGCCGGTCGCGCTGTCCACGGTGAAGCGCGGCGGCGCGTTGAACAGCGGTGCCGCCGGTCCGGCCGCGACCGGGCTTAGCGGCAGGCCGAATGCGATCAGGGGAATCAGCGCTTCGGCGATGTAGGTGGCTTCCGTGACGCCGTTGCGCGCGCTCAGTACCGTCGTCAGCCGGTGATACGCGTGCCGGACGCGCGAGCCCACCATTTCGCCCATCACCACGGTCATCGCGACCGGGCTGAAGACGAAGGTGGCGCTGGAGATGGCCGCCGTGGCCAGCGTCCAGCGGGTCTGGGTGCGATCCAGGACCTTGAAGGGGTTGGGGAAGTAGCCGGACCAGCCCTTTACATCGGGCGCGAGCGATAGCGAGCGTACCTGCTCGCGAGCCATCCGCTTGCGGCCCTGCGGCGACATGACGGCGAACAGGTCGGCGATCAACGGGCCGATGGCGATGCCAAGGAAATAGCTGACGCTGAGTTTGACGCCGTACTTGGCGGTCAGGCTTTGCAGGGCGATGATGACCATCACGAAAGGCACCAGCAGGGCCACCGAGGCCCAGCGGCCGGCGGAGAAGTAGGCGATCAGTACGGCGGCGGCCAGGAAGATCCAGGGCGCCGATCGCGTGATGGCCGGGCCGAAGGGCGCGAGCAGGACGGCGAACAGGACCGCGAGCGGGACGGCGACGAAGGCGGCGATGATGCCGCCGGAGATCATCTTGCGCAGGGCGATATGCGGCACGCCGAGTTTGCGCAGCATGTTGGCGTCCTGCAGCAGCGGTGTCGCCATGGTGTCGCCCGGAATGCCCAGCAGCGCCGTCGGCACGGCGTGGGTCATGTGCTTGGCCACCGCGCCCGCCAGGAAGAACGTGAAGACGCCGGCGGGCGGGACGCCCAGCAAGGCCACGAGCAGGGTCAGGGGCGCGATGGTGGTGGTTTCGTCGGTGCCGGAGATCAATCCGATGGCGGCGAAGACCACCGCGCCGACCAGGCCCATCGCGGCCGCTGCCAGGATCTGGTTGAACAATGCGGGGTCGCTCATGCCAGCGCCTCCTTTGCGCGCGCCGTGCGCGGGGTTCTTGTCTCTACTTGTCCGGCGAAGAATTCTTGCAGTCCCAGCTCGCGCAGTTCCTGCAAGGCCGCAGGGGGCAGGTCATCCAGGGTGCCGAGTCCGCCGGGCTCGTTGGCCAGTTCGGCCAGCACTTCCTCGCGCCATGCGGGGTCGGCCAGCGAGGTGTCCTCGACCACTTCGCGCTTGGGCGGGAACAGTCGCGCGCACACCACGCCCGCGATCACGCTGCCCGCCAGGCCGGCGAGCATGGCATAGGCGTGGGCCAGCTCCACGGACGATGCCAGGCCGCGCAGCCAGTGCCCGGCCGCGACGAAAGCGGCCACGCTGATGGCGACGCCGATGACGATGGACCAGGCCAGGTGGCGCAGGTCGACGGTATCGCTCCATACTTCGGCAAGCCGCCACGCAGGGTCGCGGGGCGGTCCGGCATGCTGCCCGGACGGGATGGGGTCCATGCTCATGGTTGTCTCCTCCTTCTGGTTGCGGCCGGCGCGGGCGGCGAGCCCGGTGCCGGTCGTCATTCTTCTACTGTGATGGCGGTCGCCGCCGATACTACCCGTGCTCCCGCAGTGCTTTCAGCAAGGCCATGGCGCGGTCCGTGCGCACGTCTTTTTCTTCGGCCATGCGCCGTGCGATGGTGTCGACTTCCTTGCCGGTCGCGCCCGCCGTCAGCGCGATATTGCGCGCATGCAGCGCCATGTGGCCGCGCTGTATGCCTTCCGTCGCCAACGCGCGCAGGGCGCCCAGGTTCTGCGCCAGGCCGACGGCGACCGCGATTTCCGCGAGTTCCTGCGCCGAGCGCACGCCCAGGATCTTCAAGGCCACCCGCGCCAGCGGATGGGTCTTGGTGGCGCCGCCGACCAGCCCCATGGCCATCGGCATCTCGATCGAGCCGACCAGCGCGCCCGACGCGTCCTTCTCCCATGCGGTGAGGGAGGTATAGCGGCCCGTCCGCGCGGCATAGGCATGCGCGCCGGCTTCGATCGCGCGCCAGTCGTTGCCGGTGGCGACGACGACGGGGTCGATGCCGTTCATGATGCCCTTGTTGTGGGTGGCGGCGCGATAAGGGTCGACGGCGGCGAACGCCCACGCATCGAGGATGCCTTCGATGATTTCCTCGCCGCCGCGTTCCCGGGTGGCCAGCGCTTGCGGCGTCAGCCTGACCCGCGCCCGCGCGAGCCGCAGGTCCGCCAGATTGGACAGGATGCGCAGCCGCACCGAGCCGCCGGTGATTTCCTCGACCAGCGGCGCGACGGCCTCGGCCATGGTGTTGACGGTGTTGGCGCCCATGGCATCGCGCACGTCCACGATCAGATGGACCACGGCCATCGGGCCGCGCGGCGTATCCGCGAAGATGTGGATTTCGATGTCGCGGCAGCCGCCGCCCAGTTCGACCAGCAGCTTGTCGCGGCTATTCGCCAGCGCGAGGATACGGTCTTTGGCCCGCAGCAGGGCAAGGCGCGCGCCTTGCGGGTCGGTCAGGCCGAGGATCTGTATCTGGGCCCGCATCACGGGGTCGGTACTGGAGGTCTCGAAGCCGCCGCATTCGCGCGCCAGCTTGGCCATATAGGACGCCGCGGCGACGACCGAGGGTTCCTCGACCGCCATGGGCACCAGCACATCCCGGCCGTTCACCTGGAAATTGGCGGCGACGCCCATCGGCAGCTCGAACGTGCCGATGACGTTCTCGATCATGCCGTCGGCGCGATCCAGCGCCAGGGCGCCGGGGCTGGCCAGGGCAGTTCTTTCCTCATCGTTCAGATCGACGGCGCGCACGATGGCCTCCAGCCGCTCGGGCGGGGACAGGGCGCGGAAATTGGAGAGGCGCGAATCGACCACGATGAATGGCTCCCTATGAGAATCAACGGGTCGATGCTAGGTAAACTGTACCGCCATTGACAGGTACAGTTTGGGCCAACAGTACCATCGCACTGCACCAATTTCGAAGGAGGGCAGCGGCCATCGTGGACGGGGATGACAGCGGCAAAGCGGCGCGGAGCAGGCGGCACGCGCCCATCGCGGAAGGCCTGGCGCGCCTGATCGGGCAACAGATCGCCGATGGCGTATACCGCGCGGGCGACAAACTGCCGTCGCTGCGCGAAGTGGCCCAGTTGCACCGCTATGCCAAGAACACGGTGGTCGTCGCGTTCGAGATGCTGGTGGCCCGGGGGCTGGTGGAGCCGCGCCGTGGCTCGGGCTTCTATGTGGCGGACCGGCACTACGCGCGCAAGCCGGTGGAGGAAGAATCGGGCCAGTTGAGCCGGGCGATGGATATCGTGTGGCTGATGCGCGAGCAGTTGAAAACGCAACCCGACGCGGTCGCCGTCGGCGACGGTTTTCCCCCGGTGGAGTGGCTGGCCGACATGCGCATGGACCGCTATCACCAGAAGGTGGTCCGCACGGGACTGGGCAGCCTGTTCCGCTACGGCAGCCGCTTCGGTTATGCGCCCCTGCGTGAAAGCCTGGTCCGCAAGCTGGGCGATATCGGGGTAGAGGCGTCGGCGTCCCAGGTGGTGCTGACGCACGGCGCGAACGAAGCCATGGATTTGCTGGTGCGCTATTTCGTCGCGCCCGGGGCCGCCGTGCTGGTGGACGATCCCGGCTATTACCCGCTGTTCGGCAAGCTGAAGCTGGCGGGCGCGCGCATGCTGGGCGTGCCGCGCCTGCCGGACGGGCCGGACCTGGCGGAGCTGGAGCGCCTGCTGGCGCGCGATAAGCCGCGGCTCTTTTTTACGCAGTCGCTGGCGCACAATCCCACGGGATCGGACATCTCCGCGGCAAAGGCGTACCGGGTGCTGCAGCTATGCCAGGCACATGGCGTGAAAGTGGTGGAAAACGATCCGCTCGCCGATTTCAAGCCGACGTCGGCGGTACGCCTGGCCGCGCTGGACCAGCTCGCGGGCACGATCTATATCGGGAGTTTTTCCAAATCGTTTTCCGCCGCGCTGCGGGTCGGGTTCATCGCCTGCGATTCCGCGCTGGCGAGCGATCTGGCGGACCTGAAGGCATTGGTGCACGTGAGCAGTTCCGAATACTGCGAACGCATGGTCGATGTGATGCTGCGCGAAGGGCACTACGAGCGCCACCTGTTCCGCCTGCGCCGCCGGCTGGAGGCGGCGACGGCGCGGGCGCTGCAGGTCCTCGATGAGCTGGGCGCCGAGGTCTTCACGCGCCCGGCAAGTTCGCTCTACCTATGGTCCGCGTTTCCCGGCATCGAGGACACGGTAGCGCTGGCGCGCGAATTGATGCCGGAAAAGATCCTGCTGGCACCGGGGCGCGTGTTCAGTGTCGATGCCGATAAGGTATCGCGCTGGTCCCGCTGCAACGTCGGCGCGCTGGCGGACGACCGCTTCCGCAGGGCGTTGCGCGCGCGATTGGTGTGAGGGCCGTGTGGCGATCATCGGTCGGCGGGAATGCCTGGGATCGGCAGCGACTTGAGTCGCCTTTGCGGCGATGATGTAGAGATTCGCCGCATTTTTCGCGGAGAAGGTTGCCCGCGCGGCGAATAACGTGGGCAATCTCCGCATGAATTGCGGAGATTATCTCTATATCTGGCAGGCGAACGCTTGGCCGGACTGGCGCTACGAGCTGGCGGAGCTCGCCGACCCACTGGCGCGCGCCAGCCATGTCCAAGGCTTGCTTTTGGGCCGCCTTGCCGATGTCGGGGCGGGCCTGCGCGCCGAGGCCAGTCTGGCGACGTTGACAGACGACGTGGTCGGGACCAGCGAAATCGAAGGCGAGCATCTGAATGCCGCTTCGGTGCGTTCTTCCATCGCTCGCCGCCTCGGTGTGGACATCGGCTCCCTGGCTCCCGTGGATCGCCACGTGGAGGGCGTGGTTGAAATGGTGCTCGACGCCACGACGCATTACGCCCGGCCGTTGACGGCGGATCGGCTGTTTGCGTGGCATGCCGCGTTGTTTCCGACCGGCTATTCCGGCCTGAGCAAGATCGCCACCGGAACGTGGCGGGACGATCGGCATGGCCCTATGCAGGTCGTTTCCGGTCCCGTCGGTCGCCAGAAAGTGCATTACGAGGCGCCTCCGGCAGACCGCCTGCCACAGGAGGTGGCTCAGTTCCTGGCATGGGTGAACCTGCCAACGCCGGAAGAACCGGCACTGTTGCGTGCCGGCCTGGGGCATTTGTGGTTTGTCACCCTGCACCCTTTCGATGACGGCAACGGGCGCATCGCGCGTGCAATCGGCGATCTGCTGCTGGCGCGCGCCGAGGGAAGCCCGCAGCGCTTCTACAGCTTGTCGGCGCAGATCCAGCGCGAGCGCAAAGCCTACTACGAGATACTGGAACGCACCCAGAAGGGAACGCTGGATGTTACGGACTGGCTGCTGTGGTTCCTGCGAATGTTGGACGAGGCCGTGGCTCACGCCCATCGCGCGCTGGACGCCGTGCTGGACAAGGCGCGCTTCTGGCAGCGTCTGTCGGGCGCCTCGCTTAACGAGCGTCAGGTGAAGGTGCTTAACCGTTTGCTCGACGGCTTCGACGGCAAGTTGACCAGCAGCAAGTGGGCGGCGCTTGCCAAGTGTTCGCCCGACACCGCATTGCGGGACATCAACGAACTGGTGCAGGCCGGCGTGTTGCAACGTTCGGCGGCAGGGGGGCGCAGTACCAGCTATGAGCTGGCGCGCCCCCGACCCGTCAATCCAGCTTGACCGCCGCCGGTCCGGAGAACGGGATCTGCATCCGGTCTTCGCCGAAGAAGATGTGGCCCTTGTAGACCTGCGCAATCTCCCGCACGATGCGTTCGCGCAGGCCGGGCCGGTCGAACTGTTCCGTCACGTGGGAAATCACCAGGTTGCGCACGTTGGCCGCGGCGGCCATTTCCGCCAGTTCCATATGCCCCATGGTGAACGCCGCGAAGGTTTTGCTGGGGGCGGTGCCTGACATGTAGTGGCACATATGCACCAGCACGTCGCAATCCTGCGCCAATGCCGAAAGCGCGCGGCTTGGGCCGGTGTCGCCGGAGTAGACGAAAGACTGTCCGTCCGCATCCAGCCGGTAGCCGTACGACACCAGGTGCGGCGCGAAATGATTGACCGGCGCGACGCGGACCGTCCATCCCTTGCCCTGCACCGTGGCATCGTCGGCGATTTCGTGCAGGACGGGGGCCGGCCGCGCGCGCTGGCCGACCCCGCCGCGCGCCTGATAGACATCGATGCTGGCCTGGTTCTGCGTGCGCGAGATCAGGTCAGGGCCGAAGGCGCCGTCGTCGGCGATCAGCCGTTCGGTAATCAGCTTCAAGGGGGGCGGCCCGTAGACATGCATTTCGGGGATCTTGCCGGCACCCTGGTCCCATCGTGTGAGCAACAGGCGAGGATAATCGCCCATGTGGTCGTAGTGATGGTGGCTGAAAAAAGCGTGGGATACACGCGTGGCCGGTATGCCCAGTTCCAGCAGGCGGTGATGCGCGCCGAAGCCATGATCGAAGACCAGATAGTCGTCGCCGATTCTGACGACATAGCCCGAGCACATGCGGCGCAGGGAGGGGGTGGGCGTACCGGTGCCCAATAGCCATAGTTCCATGGTGCTTCCTGTTGTTCGCCGTTACTCGGCCGAGATATTCAATTCCTTGATCAGCGCGCTGTACTTGCGCTGTTCGCTTTGCACGAAGTCGGCGAATGCGGCGACGGACATATTGGCTGTCTGTACGCCCTGTACTGCCAGCCCTTGCCGGACTTCGGGGGCCTGTAGCGCCGCGATAATGCGGTCATGCAGCAGTTGCTGCCGGTCCGCCGGCACTCCCTTGGGAACGAAGAAGCCGAACCAGCCCGCGAGATCCAGTCGTGGATATCCCTTGGCGGCAAGCGCGGGGACGTCGGGCAGCGCCGGGCTGGGAGTGGCGGATGTGACTCCCAGCGCATTCAACCTGCCGCTCTTGACGAAGGGCACCGCGGGCGGCATTCCGGAAAAATAGATATTGACCACGCCGCTGACCGTATCCGTCACGGCCTGGCTCCCGCCCTTATAGGGCACCGGCAGGATTTTGATGCCGGCGTCCTTGGCGAGCAGCGCGCCGGCGATATCGGCCGGACTGCCCGTGCCGGCGGTGGCATAGGTGATGGTGCCGGGCTTGTCCTTGGCGAGCTTTACCAGGCTATCGATGTCCTTGGCGGGTACCGCCGGATTGGCGACAAGCAGCAGTGGCGTGGAGCCTGCCAGCGCAATGGGCGCGAAATCGCGCGTGACGTTGTAGGCAACCCCTTTTTGGACCAGGGGGTTGATCACCATTTCGGACGTGTAGGCGAGCAATAGCGTATAGCCGTCCGCATCGGCATGTGCCACATAGTTCGCGCCGATGGAGCCGGCCGCGCCGGCCTTGTTTTCGACGATCACGGATTGCTTGAGGTCGGCCGACAATCGCTTGCCGACGAAGCGCGCGATGACGTCGCCGGTGCCGCCCGGTCCGTAGGGCACGACGATACGTATGGGTTGGTCGGGATACCCGTTTGCATGGGCGGGCAGGGCGGCGCCGAAGGTGGCGATGCACAGGGCGATGGCGCCCGGCAGGGTTCGGCGGGATGCGGTTCGAGCGGGCTGCATAGGATTCCCCTTGGTTCTGTTATGTTCGACCATGATTTTCTTATTATTATGACGGTTAATGCCATAACATAATCGTTATGTTGAGGGGGCATGCAGGGCGCATGCTTCCGCTTCCGCTTCCCGCCCCGACCGGCGCCCCATCGCGAATGACCCATGGACTCTCTGTTTTCCAAGCTGCGCATCAAGGATCTCGAACTGTTGCGTGAAATCGCCGCCGTGCGCTCCCTGACCGCCATTGCCGACAAGCGCGAGCTCACACAGCCGGCATTGAGCCGCGCCTTGCGCGATATCGAAACCGCGCTGGGGACGCAGGTTTTTTCACGCGACCGCATGGCGCGCCTGGAACCAACGCCCCTGGGCAGCCTAATCCTGGCGCGGGTGGACCTGCTGTTGGCCGAAGCGGAAGGCCTGCGAGGCGAGCTGCTGGCCTTCGAAGAAGGTCGGGGCACGCATTTGCGATTGGGCGTTATTCCGTTTGTCTCGAATGAATTGATGCGGGCGATATTGAAGGAATTGACCGCCGGGCAGTATGCGATGTCCATCAGTACCTACGAAGCTTCCACCGATCAGCTGGTCTCGGCCTTGCGGCGCCAGGAGTTGGATGCGGTGCTGGGCAGAATTTCCGTGGACACCGCGGCGAACGAACTGCTTCAGGAAAAGCTGTTCACGCAAAGTGCGTCGGTCCTCGTCAATGCCCGAAGTCCGCTGGCAAAGGAAAAAGCCTTGAAGCTGGAGACGCTGCATCGGCATGAGTGGGTATTGCCGCCGCAGGCCAGCCCGACGCGGCTGGCCTTCGCGCAATTGTTTGTCTCGCGTGGCGCTACGCCGCCGTCCGCCCGCGTCGAAACGACGTCGGCGCGGCTGATCCATACGGTCATCAGCGGCAATGTCGCGGCCCTCGGCCTGCTGCCGCTGGATATCGCGACGGAACTGGAGAAGTGGGGCGGCGTGAAGGCGATCGGGTTGCCGGCGCCCTTCAAGATGCCGCCGGTTGGATTGATTACGCTGGCGAAACGTCGGCGCCTGCCGGCTGCGGGCATTCTGCGCGACGTCGTGCGCGGCGTACTGGCGCGTTCGGTTACCTACCGATAGTTCGCCGCGGCCGCGCGCCGGCGCCCTTTGCGGGGCGCGTGTGGCGCTTCGCCGGTGTGCATGCTCTCCAGAAAGGCCTGCTGGAACAACGATAAGGTCGGATCCCGCTCCGACGCCTTGCGGTGTATCAGGCATACCTGCATGGGCACGACATCCAGCCGCATGTCCAGGATGCGTACCAGCCCCAGTTCCTGATGCACGGCGGCGGCGCGGCGCGGCGCGACGGTGAACAGCCCGGATTGCGCGACGATGGCCAGGTTCTGGATATAGGTCGATGTTTCCACGACCGGTTCCGGCGGTTGCACGCCGTGGCGCAGAAACGCCTCGGCCAGGGCTGCGCGCACGGCTGAATCGGGACGTTGCAGGGCCCATTCGCAGCGCGCCAGGGTCTTGTAATCCATGCCTGCCTGCGTGATCGCCGGATTGTCCCTACCGACCACGATGCAGATTTCTTCCTCGTACAGGTTGACGAAGGACAACTGGCCGGCCGCGTGCGCCAGCGCAGCGCTGGCATTGGGCAGGCGGCCCACGACGCAATCGAGTTCCCCGGCGACCAGCATCTCCAACAGCTGGCGCGCGGTGCTTTCGTGGGTGCGGATGGCGCAGCCGCCGGCGCGGCGGAACAGGCCGATGGCCTTGGGCAGGTAGGCGATGAAGGCCTGCGGAACGACGCCCACGCGCAACAGCGCGGAACGCCCGGCGGCCAGGCGGCCGATGACGGATGACAGATGGTCGAATTCATTGAGGATGGTGCGCATGCCACCCAGCAGTGCCTGGGTGTTCGCGGTCGGCGTGACGCCCTGGCGGCTGCGGACGAACAGCGGCATGCCCACCAGGTTTTCCAGGTCGTTGAGCATGGCCGTGGCCGCGGGCTGGCTGACATTGAGCTGCCTGGCGGCCTTGTGGATGCTGCCATGCTCGATCAAGGATTCGATCAGCAGAAGATGGCGGAATTTCAGGTGCGATAGCACCATGGGCGAATGCGACGGCATGGCGTTCCCTTGCTTGTTCGGCGCATCGAGGTCGGGGCAACGGACGCCGGATGCTTCGGGGCCATGATAACCAAAAGCTTTCACGAAATCGGATTATTCGATTATGTGTTGTCACCCCCGGGCCGATAGACTGGTTTTCGGTACATAGGCGTCCCACTCGAGGGCGCGCATTCTGAGCTCGGACCCGAAAAGGGCGCCGGCAAGGGGAAATCCATGAGAACGTGGCGTTGGAAAAATATGTGCGCGGTGGCCGCCGCGTCCTCCATCCTGTGGCTGGGAGGCGCCGGCGCGGCGCGCGCGGCATGGCCGTCGGACCAGCCCATCCGCATTATCGTCCCCCAGGCGGCGGGCGGCACCAACGATACGGCGGCCCGGCTGCTGGCGGTCGAGCTGGGCAAGGCGCTGAATCAAAGCGTGGTGGTAGAGAACCGCCCTGGCGCATCGGGCGCCATCGGCATGCAGGCGGCGGTGCAATCCCGGCCGGACGGCTATACGCTGGCGATCGCCTCGGACACCGCGACCATCCTGAACGTCGTTCGCAAGGATATGCCCTGGCAGTTCAAGCGCGATCTGACGGGCGTGTCGATGATCGCGGACCAGCCCATCGTCGTCGCGGCCTCCGCCCGCAGTCCTTATAAAACGTTGCGCGACCTGCTGGATGCCGCGAAGGAGAAGCCCGGCACGATTGCGTTCGGGACATCGGGCCTGGGGACCGCGCAACAGATCGCGGGCGAATGGCTGGCGCGCGAGGCCGGCGTGCAGATGACGCATGTGCCCTACAAGGGTGGCGGGCAGGCCATCACCGACCTGGTCGGCAACCAGGTGCCCGCGGCCGTATTGGGCCTGGCGCCCGTCATCGGGCAATACCGGTCCGGCAACGTCCGCATCCTTGCCGTCACCTCGGAAAAGCGCAATGGCGAACTGCCCGATGTTCCTACCCTGGCCGAACTGGGTTACCGCGACATCGTCCTGACCCAATGGGTGGGACTGGTCGCACCCAAGCAGACGCCGCCGGAGATCGTCCAGCGCCTGTCCGATGAGGTCACGAAGATCCTGGCGCAGCCGGAGATCGCACACAAGCTCAAGGAAAGCGGGCTGGATGTGCGGCCGATACCGGCGTCGCAGTTCGATCCGTTCCTGGCCCATACGGTGGACCAGTGGCAGCACCTGATCACCACTCTTTCGTTGCGGCTCGAGTAGCGCGCCGCGGCTTATCGAAGGCAGGACACTCGTGAAGCAGACAACGCAAGGCAAGAAAACGCCCAACATCGTACTGATACTGGCCGACAACCTGGGCTGGGGCGAACTGGGCTGTTATGGCGGCGGCGCCCTGCGCGGCGCGCCCACGCCGCGTATCGACGAACTGGCGGAGCAGGGTACGCGCTTCCTGAACTTCAACGTCGAAAGCGATTGCGTGCCGACACGCTCGGCCTTGATGACCGGCCGCCATCCCATCCGCACGGGCGCGCTGCAGTCCGTGCCGGCCGGGCTGCCGCAAGGGATCATTCCGTGGGAACGCACGATCGCCGAAGTCCTGTCGGACGCGGGTTACGCCACGGCGATGTTCGGCAAGTGGCATCTGGGCGACAAGGAGGGCCGCTACCCCAAGGACAAGGGTTTCGACGAGTGGTACGGCATCCCCCGGACCACCAACGAAAGCATGTTCATGGACGCCGTCGGCTTCGACCCGGCCGTGGTGGAGCCGCCCTATGTGATGGAAGGCCGCAAGGGACAGCCGGCGGAGAAGCGGGAACTTTACGATCTGGAAATGCGCCGCCGCATCGATGCGGAGCTGGCACGGCGCAGTTGCGAGTTCATCGGCCGCCATGCGGGCAAGAAGCCGTATTTCCTGTATGTGCCGCTGACGCAGCTGCATTTCCCCACCATCCCGCACCGGGATTTCGAAGGACGCACGCGCAAGGGCGACTTCGCCGACTCCCTGGTGGAGATGGATGCACGCGTCGGCCAGATCCTGGACCAGGTACGCGCGACGGGCGCCGAGGACGACACGGTATTCATTTTCGCCAGCGACAACGGCCCGGAGTACCGGCGTCCCTGGCGCGGCAGCGCGGGAATGTGGACGGGCACTTACCACACCGCCATGGAAGGGGCGCTGCGCGTGCCGCTGATCGTGCGTTGGCCGGCACGTGTGCCGGCCGGCCGCGTCACCAACGAGATCGTGCACGTGGTCGACCTGTTCCCTACGTTGGCGCATATCGTGGGCGCGGACGTGCCAGCCGATCGCGTGATCGACGGCGTCGACCAGCTGGATTTCCTGCTGGGCGAGAAGGAGCAATCCAACCGCGAGGGCTTCGTCTACTTCATCAAGACGGAAATGCGGGCCGCCAAATGGCGCGACTGGAAGATGCATTTCGTCTGGGAAGTCGAGCCCAATGCGGGTGCCAATCACCTGGAGACGCCCTACGTCTTCAATGTCGTGCAGGATCCCAAGGAAGAGAGCGACGTCAATACGACGCAGGGCTGGGTGCGCGGTCCGATACGCAGGATGGTGCAGTCATTCCAGCAATCGCTGGCGGCGAATCCGCCGGTTCCACCGGGCGCGCCGGACGATTTCCAGCCGCCGCCACTGGCCAAGGCGGGTTGATATGAACGCCGCTGACGAGCGGGCGGCGGTGCCGGCGACCGGAAGCGACGAGGCAGGCGGTCCGGCAGACGGCGTTGCCACCGGATATGTCGCGTATTCCGGCGACGCGGTGGCGATGGGCCGGACGATACGCGCGCTGGCGGAAAAAGGCGTCGCCATCGGTGCGCAGGTCCGCTATCCCGATGGGTTGGCGCTGGGACAAGAGTCCTTCTACCTGGACGATGTGGCCTTGTGCGACGTTTTCCTCGCGCAGGTCGCGACAATCGCCGCCCTGGCGGAAAGCGCGGGATCGAAGCTGGCGGCCGTCAGGTGCCATGGCGCCCTGGCGATGGATGTGTCGTCCGACGAACGGACGGCGCAAGTGGTGGCGCGCACCCTCTACCGGCTCTTTCCGGGCGTATCGCTGGTTTGCGTGGCTGCAAGCCCGGGCGGCGGCGTGGCGCGCGATTGCGGGGTTTCCGTCGTGCCTTAGGCCTTGGCCATCGTCCGCGCCGTCAGCCGGCGCCGCGTGCCCAGCGCCACGACGGCGATGGCCAGGGGCGGGAAGGCGATCCAGCAGACCATGTCCCATCCGTAGTTGGTCAGCACGCCGCCGGACGAGAACGAGCCCAGCACCATGGTGCCGAACACGAGGAAGTCGTTGAAGGCCTGGACCTTGTTCCTTTCCTCCGGCCGATGGCATTCCAGCACCAGCGCGGAGGCGCCGACGAAGCCGAAATTCCAGCCCAGGCCCAGCAGGATGAGCGAGGTCCAGAAGTGGCCCACCGACAGCCCGTGCAGGCCCGTGGCGGCGGCCGCCGCCGTCAATAGCAGGCCGGCCAGGACCACGCGTCCCGCGCCGAAGCGCGTGATCAAACGGCCGGTGAAAAAGCTGGGGCCGTACATGGCGATGACATGCCATTGCAGGCCCAGGTTGGACGCTTCCTGCGGCAGGCCGCACAGCCGCATGGCAAGCGGCGCGGAGGTCATCAGGAAGTTCATCAGCGTATAGCTGATGACGCCGCAGATCACCGCGACGATGAAGGCGGGCTGGCGCACGATCTGCCCCAGCGGGCGGCCCGCGGCGCTTTCGGCGGCGGTGGGGATGGGCAGCTTCACGCCCATCAGGATGAAGGCGCTGGCCACCGCCACCCCGGCCTGCGCCAGGTAGGTGACGGCGAACATGTGGGGTGCCCACAGGTCCATGGTGTGGGTGACCAGTTGCGGGCCGAGCACGCCCGCCACCACGCCGGCCGCCATGACGGTGGACAGGGCACGCGCGCGTTGCGGCGCGGGCACGCATTCGGCGGCGGCGAAGCGGAAGGACAGCACGACGGCCGCGTAGGCGCCGCCGAACAGCATGGCGAAGCACAGCATCCAGAAGCTGCCGGTCAGGATCGCCCAGGCGGAAAGCAGGCCCACCAGGACACCGCAGCCGGTGCCGAGCAGGAAGGCGGCACGCCGTCCGTAGCGCTGGGCGATGGCGCCCGCCGGCAGCGTGGACAGGGCCATGCCCACGACGAAGACGGAAATCGGCATGGTCGCCAGCGATTTATCGGGCGCCAGGGTGTTGCCGATGATGGCGGCGGTGGCGTAGACAACGGTGGTATTGGCGCCTGCCAGCGCCTGCGCGACAGCCAGCCGCGCCAGATTGCCTTGAACGAGTGTGCTGCCCAAAACGGTGTCCCCATCCCATGGTGGCCACCGCGCGTGGCGCGTCCATATGTGCGGGGACGCAGCGCATCGCCGGTCGGTGGCTTAGGACCGGGACGATAACTTATTTCTCCAATCCATATATTTATGACCTTGATGCATTTGGGGCCGGCGTGGATGCCTGGCCAGGGTCAGGCGGGGTGGCTGTGGGCGCTGCTGCGGCGATTCCGTCGCTGTCGCCGCCGCCGACGGACTTGTATACGGCGATCAGGCGCAGGAACAGCTGGTGGTTGCTGTCGGACAGGTCACGGCGCGCCTGGATCCATGTGCGCTCGGCATCCAGCTCGACCAGGAAATCGGTCAGGCCGCGCGCGTAGCGGGCGCGGGCCAGTTCGTAGGACTCGCGGCTGGCGTCTTCCCGGGTCCGCAGGCGCGCGTTGCGGCTGCGTTCGGCGTCGTAGCCGGTCAGGGCGTCGTCGATTTCCTGCCACGCTTTCAGCACAGTTTGCTGGTAGGTGACGGCTGCCTCCTGCTGCGCCAATTCCCGCAGGACGATGGTGGCGCGCCGACGCCCCTGATCGAAGATGGGCAGGGACAGGGAAGGTCCGATGCTCCACGTCCGCGTGCCCCAATCGCCGAAGCGCCCGCCTTCGTAGGATTCGAAACCGAAGGTCGCCCCCAGCGTGATGCGAGGATAGAGGTCGGCGACGGCCACGCCGATATCCGCCGTGGCGGCATGCAACCGGGCTTCGGCGGCGCGGATATCCGGACGCCGCAAGGCCACCTGTGACGGCAGGCCGAGAGAAAGATCCGGCAGCCGTGCCGGCAGGGAAGCCAGTGGCGCGGACGCCGGCGCGGCCAAGGTCTGCGTCAATTCGCCGGGCCGCGCATTCATCAGCAGGCCGATCTGGTTGATCAGCGCGGCTTCCTGCGCCCGCAGGGTCGGCATCCGCGCTTCCAGGTCCGCCAGCAAACCGCGCTGGCGGCTGACGTCGAGTTCATCGATCAGCCCGCCGCGCGCGCGCGCCTGCAACAGCGCCAGGCTGTCGCGCGCCGCCGCGATATCCTGGTCCAGCAGGTCGCGTTGCTGCTGCGTCAGCCGCAGTTCGAAATAATCGCGCGCCAATTCGCTGGCGACGGCCAGCCGCACTTCGTCCAGCAGCGCGGCTGCATTGTCGACGTCGGCATCGGCCGACTCGATGGCGCGCCCCACGCGGCCCCACAAGTCCAGTTCCCACGAGGCGTCGAAGCCGGCCTGGTACAGCGTGAAGGGCGAGCTGAGGACCGAGACCAGCTCCTGGCGGTTGGCGGGCGCGACCGCGCCGGCCAGGCGCGTGCCGGCGGAATACTCGCTTTGCCGCTGGCGCGTGGCGGCGCCGCTGGCATCCAGCATCGGCCCGCGCTGCGCCGCCACTGTCACGCGCCGCATGCGGCTTTGCGCGAAACGCAGGGCCGCGGTTTGAAGGTCCGGGCTGGCTTGCAGCGCGCGTGTCTGCAACTGGTCCAGCGTGGTGTCGCCGAACAGGGTCCACCAGCGATCCGCGAGCGGCGCCGTGCCGGGCGGCGCGGCGGGCACGGCGGGATCGCCGGGGCGTGGGCTGCTGCGCCAGTCCTGCCAGGAGGCCGGCGCCTGCACGGCCGGTGCCTGGTAGTCGGGGCCCACCGCGCAGCCTGTCAGGATCGCGGCCACGAGGGATACGCACAGCATGCGCCGCGGGCGCCGCCTGTCGCGGCGCGGGGAAGACCGGATACTCGTGGGCAGGAACATGGCGAAGGTCTCAGGCAAGGCGGCGGCGGAACAGCCAGGCGGCCAGGGGCAGGGTAATGGCGGCGATGCAGGCGAAGGGGATCAGGTCGTGCCAGACCGCCGTCATGCCGGCGCCTTCCAGGTACACGCTGCGCACCAGGTCCACCGCGAAACGCAGCGGATTGGCGTAGGTGGCGATCTGCAGCCCCTGCGGCATATTGCGCACCGGCGTGGTCAATCCGGACAACAGCACCAGCGGCATGAGCAGCACGAAGTTATAGAGCATGGCCTGCTGCATGGTGGAGGACAGGGCGGATATCGACAGGCCGACCCCGACGATGGCGACGGTGAACAGCATCAGCCCCGCGTACAGCACGAGCGGGCTGCCCGCCATCGGGATGCGGAACCAGAAAAGCGCGATGGCCAGGACCAGCGAGGATTGCACCAGCCCGATGGAGATGGACGGCAGGGCCTTGCCGAACATGATGGTGATCGGCCGATAGGGCGTGACCAGCAATTGATCGAACGTACCCTGCTCGCGTTCGCGCGCGACCGACAGCGCCGCCAGGGTCATGGTCTGGATCATGCTCAGCGTGGCGATCAGGCCGGGGATGATGCTCCAGCGCGTCTCCAGGTTGGGGTTGTACCAGGACCGCATTTCCACGTTGACCGGAGGCGGGACGGCACCGGGCCGGTTGGCGTTGTAGGCCGCGACGATGTCGCGGATCTGTCCGGCGGCCGTGCCCGCCGTCGTGGAGTTGCGGCCGTCCAGGATGAGCTGCAGCGGGGCCGTTTCCCCGGCGGCCAGCAGGCGCTCGAAATCGTCGCCGAAATGCAGGACCAGCAGCGCATCGCCGCTGTCGATCGCGCCGGCGATCTCCTCGGACGAGCGCAGCGTGGCGACCCGTTCGAACACGCCCGTGCCGTCCAGTCGTGCCAGCAATTCCGTGGATGCCGCGCCGCGGCTCTGGTCGAGCACGGCGTACGGGACGTGGGTCAGGTCGAAGGTGGCGGCGTAGCCGAACAGCAGGCTCTGCAGGATGACCGGCACGATCAGGATCACGCGGCTGGCCGGATCTTTCAGGACGGCCAGGAATTCCTTGTGGCACAGGTTGCCCAGTTGGCGCAGAAAGGCGATGGCGGTTTCCATGGTGTGCGGCCTCATCGGTCCAGCGTCTTGCGGGTCAGGCGGCCCACCAGCAGCAACAGCGCGGCGGCGTAGCCCGCGAGTATGGCGCAGTCCTTCAGGATCAGCGGCCAGTAGTCGCCGGCCAGGAATACCGTCTTCACCAGCTCCATGAAGTAGGTTGCCGGCAGGGCATGGCCGATGATATTGACGACGTATGGGACATTGCGCAGGTCGAAGACGAAGCCCGATAGCATCGTTGCCGGCATGAAGCTGGCCAGGATCGCGAGCTGGCTGGCAAGGAATTGGTTGCGGGTGACCGCCGATATCAGCAGGCCGATGCCCAGGGACACCAGCATGTAGAGCGTGGACCCTGCCAGCAGCGCGGCCATGGACCCTTGCAGCGGCACCTGGAACAGGAAGAGCGCGGCGAGCAGGCACAGGCCCAGCCCCACCATCCCGACGCAGAAGTACGGAATGATCTTGGCAAGCAGGACCTCCAGCGGCTGCACCGGCGTGACGAACAGGGCCTCGAGCGTGCCGCGCTCCCACTCGCGGGCCATCACCAGCGCGGTCAGGAAGGCGCCGATCAGTGTCATGATCAGGACGATCAGGCCGGGTACGAGATACCAGGTACTGTCGTTGGCGGCGTTGAACCACATCCGGTCCACGACCGTCACGCTGCCGCCGTTCGCGGTCATGGTCAGCGTGGCGCCGCGGTCGGACTGTTTTTGCAGCCATAGGGCGACGGCCGCGCGCAGGTAGCCCGCCACGGTGAGCGCGCGCGTGGGATCGCTGCCCAGCACCAGCGTCTGCACGACCGCGTTTCCCGCGGCCAGGCGCTGCGAATAGTCGCTGGGAATGCGCAGCACCGCGTCGGCCTCGTGGGCGATCACGGCGCGTTCCGCGTCGCGGTAGGAGGCGGCCGGCACGCAGGTCAGGTAGGGCGACAGCGCGATACTGGCGGCCAGGTCGTGCGCCTGGGGGGAGTTGTCGTCCATGACCAGCAGCACGCGCGCATTCTTGACGTCCAGCGACAGCCCGTAGCCGAAGATCAGGATCAGGATGATGGGCAGCACCAGGCCGATCAGCATATTGGCGCGGTCGCGGAACAGCTGCCGCACTTCCTTGCGCGTCAGCGAGACAACGCGCCGCAGGAATCCGCGGCCTTTGCGCGTCGGGCGGGTGGCGGCCGCGCGGCTCATGGCGCGGCTCCCGCCGGATCGGCGGATCGCGGTCCGCCGGGCGGTCCGTCACCGGCGGCGCCACTGCGCGGGTCCGCGGCCGCATGGTCTTGTTGCCCGTTCGCCGCGCCGGTGCGCCCGCTTTCCACGATGCCGATGAAGGCCTCTTCCATGGATAGCTTGCGCGACGGGGTCGCGCCGGCCTGGATGCGAACCGCTTCCGGCGTACCCAGGGCCAGCAGCTTGCCGGCGTCCTGGATGACGATGCGGTCGCAGTATTCGGCCTCTTCCATGAAGTGCGTGGTGATCACGATGGTGGTGCCGGTTTGCGCCAGCGCCGTGATCCGGCGCCAGAACGCGCGGCGCGCCAGCGGGTCCGCGCCGCTGGTGGGCTCGTCCAGGAACAGGATGTCCGGTTCGTGCAGCAGGCCGACCGCCATGGCCAGGCGCTGCTTGATGCCGCCGGCGAGTTGGCCGGCGGGCCGCTCCAGCTGCCGCCGCAACGCGAATTGTTCCGTGACGGCATCGATGCGCTCGTGCAGCCGCGCGCCATGCAGTCCATAGGCCCCGCCGAAGAAGCGCAGGTTCTCCAGCGCGGACAGGTTGCCGTAGAGCGCGAACGCTTGCGATACATAACCGATGCGCGCCCGCGCCTGCGCACGCGCGGTACGCAGGTCCATGCCGGCCACGCGCGCCGTGCCGCCGCTGGCCGGCAGCAGGCCGCACAACATGCGGAATGTCGTGGTCTTGCCGGCGCCGTTCGGGCCGAGCAGGCCGAAGATCTCGCCGCGCGCGACGCTGAAGGTCGTGCGGTCGACGGCGACGAAGTCGCCGAACCTGCGGACCAGGTCGCGTACCTCGATCGCCGGCCCGTTGTCCGGCGCGGGTTGCGTGGACGGCGCGGCCGACGGCGAGGCCGATGCGGGTGACGAAGTCGACGATGGCGTAGGGGGCGATGAAGGCAAATAGCGCGATGGGGACGACGAGGGCGATGCCGGCGGCGCTTGCGACGCCGCCGTCGCGGACGAGCCGTCCGGGGACGGGGACGGCGCCGGCGCGGCGATGTCGTCCGTCGTGCCGTTCATGCGCGCATGCAGCAGGACCATGAAGCCGTCTTCCAGCTGCGCCGGCGTGGCAGACGCATTTGCCGCATCCTCGCCGAGCATGCCGATATCGGCTCCGGACCGCAGGATGAAACGCACTTCGCCGCCGCGCGGCACGGCATCGACGATGATGTCGCGTCGGTCCAGCAAGCGCGCCTGCCGCGCGCGCGCCGCTTCACCGGGCCGCGCCGGGACGACGTAGCACAGCCCGTCCGCGCGCGATGCGATGTCGGCCGGCGTGCCGCTGGCCAACAGGCCGCCATCGTGCAGGACATGCACGCGCGAGCAGCGTTGGGCTTCATCCATGTACGCGGTCGACACCAGCACCGTCAGGCGCTCGTCGCGCACCATCTGGTCGATGATTTCCCACAGCTCGCGCCGCGACAGCGGATCGACGCCGACAGTGGGCTCGTCCAGCAGCAGCAGCTCGGGCGAACGTACCAGCGTGCAGGCCAGCCCGAGTTTCTGCTTCATGCCGCCAGAGAGCTTGCCCGCCAGGCGCCCCGTGAAATGCTTCAGGTCCGTCATGTCGAGCAGGCGCGCGTAGCGTTCGCGGCGCTCGCCGGCCGTGATGCCGTGCAGATCGGCATACAGGTCCAGGTTTTCCTGCACGCTCAGGTCCTCGTACAGGCCGAAGCGCTGCGGCATATAGCTGATCAGGTCCTGCACGCGTTGCGGCGTGCGCGCGACGTCGTATCCGAGTACGTGCAACCGGCCCGTATCGGGACGCATGAGCCCGGCTGTCAGCCGCAGGAAGGTTGTCTTGCCGGCGCCATCCGGCCCGACCAGCGCGGTGACCGACCCGCGCGGCACGTCCAGCGTAATACCGTCCAGCGCCTGCACGTAGCGCTGCGCCGTCTTCACGGCAAACCGCTTGCCGATATCCCGGGCGTCGACGGCCAGGCTGTCGTCGTGCATGGCCGCGCCATCGTCCGCGTGCGCAACCGCGTTCGCGGCCGTACTATCGCCCGCGCGGCCGCCGGTGCTCATGGCCGCGCCGCTCCCGCCGTCGCCGGCTGCACCTCGATGGTTACCGTCGCCGGCATGCCCAGGCGCAGACGATCGTCGGGGTCGTCCACCAGCACGCGGACCTCATAGACCAGGCTGGTGCGCAGCGCCTCCGTCTGCACATTCTTGGGCGTGAATTCCGCCACGGAAGAGATATAGCCCACCTTGCCGGCGATGGGCTGGCCAGGATAGCTGTCGGTGATCACCTGCGCGGGCATGCCCAGCTTGATGCGTCCCAGATCCGTTTCGTTCACGTAGGCGCGTATCCACTTCGGATCGTAGATCGCCAGCGTATAGACGGGTCGCTGCGGCGAAGCCATATCGCCGGGCTCCAGCAGCCTGGCGCGCACCACGGCGTCGCGCGGCGCTTTCAGTTCGGACAGGTCCAGGCGGTGCTGCAGCAGCGCGGCCTGCGCGCGTGCGGCTTGCAGCGCCGCCTCGGCTTCGGCGATGTCCTCCGCGCGCGGGCCCAGCTTGGCCAGCCGCAGGCTTTGCTTCTGGCTATCCAGCCGCGCCTGTGCCACGCGCAGCCGCGAAGCCGCGCCGTCCATGTCTTCGCGGCTGACCCCGCGGCCGGACGTATCGCCCGCCACGTCCCGCAGTCGCTTCAATTGGCGCGCGGCCAGGTCGGCATCGGCCTGCGCCGCCGTTACCTGGGCTTCCGCCTGCTGCACTTCCTCCGGCCGCGTGCCGTTGCGCAGGCGCAGCAAGGCCTGCTCGCGCACACCGACTTCGGCACGGGCCTGGTCCAGCTCCAGAACCAGCGTGCGGGTATCCAGCCGCGCCAGCACCTGTCCCGCGCGCACCCGGTCGCCTTCTTCGACGCTCATTTCGGCGATGCGATCGCTGCCGTCGAAGGCCAGGGAGATCTGCCGGATGTCGACGTTGCCGTATAGCGTCAGGCGGTTCGGGTCCACGGGGGAGCGGTTCC
Organism: Bordetella genomosp. 11; assembly: GCF_002261215.1. NCBI lineage: Bacteria > Pseudomonadati > Pseudomonadota > Betaproteobacteria > Burkholderiales > Alcaligenaceae > Bordetella > Bordetella genomosp. 11. The sequence goes on from NZ_NEVS01000001.1 coordinate 612,582, forward strand.
ACCACCACAATCCGGCGGCGACCGCCGCCACGACCACGACGACGAGGATGACAAGTTTCTTCTTCATATTTGCGGCGATGCAGGGAAAGGAGAATCAAGCCCGGTCTCCATCAATGTAAGCCATGGCAATCTATAAATCAAATTTGAATTTAAGATAGGGCGGCCCCATGGATGCGGATAGGTCAGGTACCGCCAGGCCTTCGCTCGATGGCTTCACGGTTCGGCATAGCGCCGAGCCCGTTCGGGCCTGCGGAGTGCCATTTTCCGGCGGGTCAAACGGGGTCAGATTGATATACAACGGCTCCGATCGATATAAAAACCAAATTTGAATTTAAAATCACCGCCGCTCCTGGCTTTCCTCTATCCGACGATCCGCGCCCGGCCATGCCCTTCCGAAGCCTTCCTCCCGGGCCTGCCCCCGCCGCCCGCACGCGCGCAGACGGAGAGGCGACGCGGGCCAATATCATCGAAGCCGCCGGCCAGCTGTTCGCCGAACGCGGGTATGCGGACACCACCAGCAAGGCGATCTGCGAACGGGCGCGGACAAATATCGCCGCGGTGAATTACTACTTCGGCAGCCGCGACGAGCTTTACCTGGAGCTTTTGCGCGAAGTGCACAAGCGCCTGATGAGCATGGGTTTCCTGCGCGAGATCGCGGGCAGCGCCATATCGGCCGAAGACAAGCTGGGGGTTTTCCTGGAAGGCCTGGTCAGCGCGATCGTCGATTCGACCAGCTGGCATACCCGGCTGTGGGCGCGCGAGATCCTTACGCCGTCCCCGCTGCTGTCGCAGGTCTTGCGCGAAGAAGCCTTGCCCAAGTTCCAGGTGCTGGCCGGCATCGTCGGCGAGATCACCGGCCTGCGCCCCGGCACGCCCGCGCTGACCTGCTGCGTGCTCAGCGTCCTGGCGCCGTGCCTGGTGCTGCTTGTGCTTGACCCCGCCGTGGAATCGCCGTTGCGGGAGTTGTTCGACCGTCCCGCCGCGCAATTGGCGGCGCAGATGCGGGTCCTGGCCCTGGAGGGGCTGAAGGGCGTGCGCGCCGGCGGACACGGTGCCGCGTAGGCGCCGGCGGGGGCTTTGCTACCATTGGCGTTCGTAGAACCAGCCATCACAGGATGCGACGGGGATTCGGACTTTCCCCTCGCCAATTACCCATGAAGACGTGGATCAAGCGCATATCGATAGGCGTGGCGACGGTGCTCGCGCTTGCCGTGGCGGGCGTCGCGGTTTTCCTTCTGACCTTCGATCCCAATGCCTACAAGGACCGCCTGCAAGAGTGGGTGCATGACCGGTATCGCCGCACGCTGACCATCGATGGCGACATCGAGGCCTCGCTGTTTCCGCGCCTGGGACTGACCTTGCAAGGCGTATCGCTGTCCGAGCCGGACAGCACGGAGGCGTTCGCGTCCATGGACACGGCGCGCATCTCCGTTGCCATCCTGCCGCTGCTCTCGCGCAACGTCGTGGTCGATCATGCCAGCTTCAGCGGTGTGAAGGCGCGCGTGGTGCGGGACAAGCAGGGGCGCCTGAACTTCCAGGATCTGCTGGGCGGGGGCGAGCCCGCGCGGCAGGACGAGCCGGCGCAGCGGGACAGCGGCGGGGATGCGCGCGCTGCCCCCGCGCCGCGCATCGATATCGCGGGCCTGGACATCAAGGACGGCGAGATCCAGTTGCAGGACGATGCCACGGGCCGGGCGCTGGCGATTTCGCAGTTGAACGCCAAGACAGGCCGGGTGCGGATCGACGAACCCTTCGAAGCCAGCCTGTCCGCCCATGTCGAGGGCGCACGGCCGCAGTTCAATGCCGACATCGCCGGCAAGGCCATGGTGCGCATGAATCCGCAAGCGCAGCGCTATGAGCTTCGCGCGCTGGACCTGAAGGCCGCGGGCCAGTTGCCCGGCGCGAATGCCAGGAACCTGACCGCGCGCGGCGACCTCGCCTATGACGGCCAGACCGGCGCCGTGGACGCGAGCACGCTCGAAGTGGTGTTCCAGGGCGAAGTCGCCGACGTCGATGGCGGCACCGCGAACGTCGATGCCAGCATCGCCGCCGAGCGCTTGCGTACCGACCCGCGCAATGGTTCGATCCAGGCGGCCAAGGTGGCGGTACGGGCCAAAGGCAGCCTGCCGCGCGGCCCCTTCGAATTCGCCGCGGACGCGCCGGCGCTGGATGTCTCGCCCAGCGCCGCCTCCGGCGATGCCATCACCGCGCGGCTGCGGGTCGCCGGCAACGAAGGCGTGGACGTGCGCCTGGCGTTGAACGACATCGGCGGCAACAGCGGCAATTTGTCTGTCGGGCAGGCCAGGCTTTCCGGCGAACTCAAGCAGGGCGACCGTGCCTGGAATATCGGCGTCGCGTCGCCCATGACGCTGGATCTGCGCCGGCGCGCCGGTGTCATGTCCGCGATGGCCGGCGAAGCCGTCATCGTGGGACCGCATCTGCCCGGGGGCACGATGCGGATCCCCTACACCGGTTCGGGACGCGCGGACCTGTCCGCCAAGTCGGCCGAGCTGGCGCTGGACGCCCAGCTCGAAGGCGGCAAGCTGGCGTTGAAGGCGGATGCCACGCGCCTGGGCGCCAAGCCCGCCGTGCGATTCGCCCTCAGCGCCGATACGCTGGATATCGACAAGCTGCTGCCGCCTTCGTCCGAGGCAGGGGCAGGCAAGCCGGCGGGGCAGGCGGGCGGCAAGGGCGGCGATAAAAAAGACGACAGCGCCGCCACGGCACCTGCCGGGGCCGGTACCGCCGGCGCGGAACAGGCCGGTAAGCCGGCCGCCGGCGGCGCGCCGACGAATCCGCCGCGCGGCGCGCCCGACGCGGCGCCGCCATCCGGCGCGTCGGCGGCCCAGTCCGGCGATATCGATCTGTCCGCGCTTGTGGGGCCGACGGCCCAGGGCACCATCAAGGCCGGCCGCGTCGTGGTACGTGGCGTCACCATGCAGGATCTTTCCGCCACGGTGAAGCTGGCGCAGGGCAAGCTGGAGGTCTCGCCTGTGGCTGCCGCGTTGTACAACGGCAAACTCGCGGGCACGCTTACGCTGGACGCCGCGCATGACAATGCGCTGGCGACACGTTTCACGCTGGATGGCGTGGCGGTCGGTCCGCTGCTGGCCGACCTGACCAAGCGATCCTCCCTGACGGGCGTGGGCAGCGTGGCGGGCAATCTGACCACGCGCGGCCGGCAGTCCGCGGCCATGCGCGACAATCTGGCCGGCACTTTGCAGCTGCGGCTGCGCGATGGCGCGATCAAGGGCTTCGATGTGGCGCGCGCGCTGCGCGACCTGAAGCAGGCGATCCTGGGCGGCAAGGGGGGCGCCCCGACCGACGTGCCGGCCGATACGGCGCGCGAGACCACCTTCAGCCGCATGGACGCGGATCTGGCATTGGCCGCGGGCATCGCCACCATCACCCGCCTGGACGTGCAATCGCCGGTGCTGCGTGTCAGCCAGGGTACGCCCGCCATCATCGACCTGCCCAGGGGCACGCTGGACGTGGTCGCCAATGTGAAAATCGCCGAACCGCCGCCCGCGGACCTGCGCGAGCTGCGCGGTCTCGCCGTGCCGGTGCACGTGGCCGGGCCGTACGACGAGCTGCGCTATCGCATCGACTGGCGCGCCGTCGCGGGCGATGCCGTGTCGCGCGCCCTGGAGCGCGCGCTGGGCGGCAAGGGCGCGGACAAGCAGAATGACGAATCGCGCCAGGACCGCCTTCGGGACCTGGGCAAAATGCTGAAGGGAATCACCGGAAAATGAGCACTCAATACCATCCCGTCGCCCACTGCGGCGGCGTCGAGGATCCGCGCGCGGCCGACTACGATCGCCGCTGGCTGCTGGTCAATTCGGGTGGCCAGTGGATCACGCGCGAAGCCTGCCCCGCGCTGGCCGGTATTGCGGTGGAATTGCGCTTCGGCTATCTGGTGCTGCGCGCACCCGGCATGCTGCGCATCGATATCCCGCTGGACGTCATCGAGGACGACGATAGCGTGCGCACCGCCGTGCTCGTCGGCGAACAGGCCGTGGACGTCGTCGATGAAGGCGAGCTCGCCGCGGCGTGGGTATCCAATTTCACCGGCATTCCGTGCCGCCTGATGAAGGTGCATCCGGACATGGGCCAGGTGCACTGGCCGGTGTAAGCGCGTGGCGCCCGGCGCAGCTGGCCGGGCGTGTTCAGGACTTGCGTGCGCCGTTCATCAAGGCATGCGCCACCAGGCCGGCTGCCAGGCCCCAGAAGGCCGATCCCACGCCCCAGAACGTCATGCCCGAGGCCGTGGCCAGCAGCGTGATCAGCGCCGCCTCGCGGCCGTGCTCGTCGCGCATGGCGGCCGCCATTCCGCCCATGATGGGCGCCAGCAGCGCCAGACCGGCCAGCGCCGCGATCAGCGCCGGCGGCAAGGCCTGGAAGAATACGGCCACCGCGCCGGCCGCGATGCTCAGCACCACATACCCGGCGCCATAAGTGACGGCCGCCACATAACGGCGTGTCGGATCCGGATGGGCTTCCCGGCCGGCACAGATCGCCGCGATGATCGCCGCCAGCGTGACGGAGTGCGCGCCGAACGGCGCCGCGACCAGGCCCACGCCGCCGCTGACGGCGATGACGCGAGAGGCGGGCACGTCGCGATAGCCGGCGGCTTGCAGCACGGCCAGGCCGGGCAGGTTCTGCGAGGCCATGCCCACGACGAACAAGGGCACGGCAAGGCTGATGACACCGCGCCAGCTAAAGACCGGCGTGGTCCAGACGAACTCGGTCAGGTGCCATTCGGCGCCGCCGAAGGTCAGCAGGCCCTGCAGGGCGGCGGCCGCGAGGCCGATGGCCAGTACCGCGAGGATGGCGTAGCGTGGCGCAAGGCGCTTGAAGGCCAGGTAGGCCAGCGCCATCGGCACCACCAGCGCCGCCTGCCGGCCCATGGCGCCGAATACCCCGATGCCGAAGTTCAACAGAACGCCGGCCAGCATGGCGGAGGCAATCTGCGGCGGAATGCGGCGCGCGATCGGATCGACCCATCCCAGCAGGCCGCACACCAGGGCCAGGGCGGCCGCTACCACGAAGGCGCCGACCGCTTCCGCGAACGGCACGCCGGACAGGGCGGTGATCAGCAGCGCGGCGCCGGGCGTGGACCATGCCAGCACGATAGGCAGCCGGGTCCGCAGGCTTAGCCATACGCCGCCCAAACCCAGCGCCAGGCAAATCGAACCCAGCCATGAGCCTATGCGCGCCGCGTCCAGGCCGACGGTGTGACCGGCCTGCACCATCAGCACCGCGGTGCCGCCGAAGCTGACGACGACGGCGACCAGCCCGGCGACGATGGCCGAAAGGGAGGCATCGCCACGCAGCGTGGCGCCATGGGAAACGTTGTCGGCGGGAGAGGGAATATCGAGCTGGGTGCGGGGCGGCGGCATCGGCGGTGCTGGCGTCGATGGTCAGGCGTGCCCGGTCAGGCGGCGGTATTTGGCCATGAGCGTGTCCTGGCCCTCGCGCCATTGCGGATGGATTTCGATGCACTCGACCGGGCAGACCACCTTGCACTGCGGCTCGTCATGATGGCCCACGCATTCCGTGCATTTGTCCGGATCGATGACGTAATAGTCCTCGCCCATCGAAATCGCTTCGTTGGGACACTGCGGCTCGCACACGTCGCAGTTGATGCATTCTTCGGTGATTCTCAGAGCCATGGCGGACGGCGTCGGGCGACGGTCGGGCTGCGCGAAGGGCGCGCGAATGCGTCCATTGTAATGCCGCCCCGGCGCGGCGCTTCGGCCCCGGCCAATGGGGCGGTGGCGGGACGCTCGCCGCGGTCCATTGGCGCGCCTTGGGGCCGCAGCCATTGTGCGCGGCCCGGGCGCGGTCCTGCCCGGGATGCGGCCGCGCGGGCGGGTGTCAACCCGGCCAGCTCTGCTCGCGATGTTCCTTCGCCTTTTCCTGGAGCCAGCGCTCGACGGAAGGAAAGACGAATTTGCTGACGTCGCCGCCCAGCTGGGCGATTTCGCGCACGATGGTGCCCGAGATGAACTGATACTGATCCGACGGCGTCATGAACAGCGTTTCCACGTCCGGCAGCAAATGCCTGTTCATACCCGCCATCTGGAATTCGTATTCGAAGTCCGACACGGCGCGCAGCCCGCGCACGATGACGCGGCCGTTCTGGTCGCGCACGAAATCCTTCAGCAGGCCGCCAAAGCTTTCAACGCGAACGTTGGGGTAATGGCCGAGTACTTCGCGGGCGATGGCCACGCGTTCCTCGATATTGAAGAAGGGCTTCTTGTTGCGGCTATGCGCAACGCCCACGACCACTTGGTCGAACAGCGCGGCGGCGCGCCGTACCAAGTCCTCGTGACCACGCGTCAGCGGGTCGAATGTGCCGGGGTAAACAGCGATGATCATGCGCCCTCCCTTGATTTATAGGTGTGTCGCCTCTCCGAACCGGCGATTATTGATCTATTTCCGCATTGCAGCAAACCGTAGTAGCGCATAGTGGACGGCGCCCGCACGATCTTTACGCAATATTTCGAATTGTGTTTCCGGTTCGGCGCTGGCCGGCGTGGGCGCCGGCGCCGGTTCCGGAGCCCGGATTTCGGCTTCGCTTTCCACATACACCAGCGCGCCGTCGTTCAGTACGCCCGGCAAGAGAGGCCAGATGCGTTCGAGCCAACCTTGCCCAAAGGGCGGATCCAGCAGTATCAGGTCATAGCGCGATGCATCCATGCGCCGCAGCGTCTCCATGGCGTCGCCCGCGTGGATGCGGATATGGTCGGCGCCCAGCTTGTCGCGCAAGGCGCGCAGCGCCGCCAGCGCGGCCTTGTCCCGTTCCACCATTTGTACATGGGCGACCCCGCGCGAAGCCGCCTCGAAACCCAGCGCGCCGCTGCCCGCGAACAGGTCCAGCACGCTTTTGCCGGCGAAGTCCCCATCCCAGAAGTAGTGGAGCCAGTTGTACAGCGTTTCCCGCACCCGGTCCGGCGTGGGCCTCAGGCCGGGGGCGTCGATGACCGCAATAGGCGTGCGCCGATATTGGCCGCCTACGATGCGAATATACTTGTTCGTCATGCTGAATTTCTTCAAGAAAAAAACCCCCGCGCCCGTCCCCGAGCCTGCCCAGGTTCCCGCGCCCGCCACGCCCGTCCAAAGCCCCGCGGCCGCCGAGCCGGCCGGCCGCGATGCGTCCGTCCCGCCCGCGCCCGTGCCACCGGTAGAGCAGCAGGCGCCCTGGCCGTCCGCCACGCCGCAGTCGCCCGTCGACCTGGGCGGTGCCGCCGCGCGCCTGCCCGGTGAAACCGCCGGCGGTCCGCCACCGGCCCCGCTTGCGCCGGCGGCAATGAACGAGTTCGACGCGCCCGCCACCGTGGACCCCGACGCGCCCGTTACCGCCGAGCCCGGCGCGAAAAGATCGTGGCTTCAACGCCTGAAGCAGGGCCTGTCCCGTACCGGCCAAAGCATCGGCGGGCTGTTCGTGGGCGTCAAGGTCGACGAAAACCTGTTCGAGGAACTGGAAACGGCACTCATTATGGCCGATGCCGGCGTCGAAGCCACCGAGTCGCTGCTGACCGCGCTGCGCGCCCGCGTCAAGAAAGAACGCATCGAAGATGCCGCCAAGGTGCGCGATGTGCTGCGGCAGATCCTGGCCGACCAGTTGCGTCCGCTGGAGCGCCGTTTCGACCTGCATCGCGCGCGGCCGCTGGTCGTCATGATCGCCGGCGTGAACGGTGCCGGAAAAACGACTTCCATAGGAAAGCTGGCCAACACATTTCAACGCCAGGGCGCGTCCGTGCTGCTGGCGGCCGGCGATACGTTCCGCGCGGCGGCCCGGCAGCAATTGGTGGAATGGGGCACCCGCAATAATGTCACGGTGATTTCACAGGAAGGCGGCGACCCCGCGGCCGTGGCCTTCGATGCGGTCAATGCCGGCCGTGCCCGCGGCACGGGTGTGGTGATGGTGGACACGGCGGGGCGCCTGCCCACGCAGTTGCACCTGATGGAAGAACTGAAGAAGATCCGCCGCGTCATCGGCAAGGCGGATCCGGCCGCGCCGCACGAAGTCCTGCTGGTGGTGGATGGCAATACCGGGCAGAACGCGCTGGCGCAGATACGCGCCTTCGACGCGGCCATCAATCTGACCGGCCTGGTGGTGACCAAGCTGGACGGCACCGCCAAGGGCGGCACGCTGGCGGCGGTGGCCGCCGGCAGCCAGGGCGTGCGCCCGATCCCGGTGTATTGGATCGGGGTGGGGGAAGGGCTGGAAGACCTGCAGCCTTTCGTCGCCGACGAATTCGCCGCCGCGCTGCTGGGCATGTCCAGCTAAGACGCTATTCCCAGAACCGCTTCGCGCGTCCCAGCTTGTCGAAGGCCCGCTGGGCTTCGCTGGTCAGCTTTTCCTGGCGGGCGCTGATCCAGCCCAGGGCGAACCAGGCCTGCGGATGCCGGCTGCTCCATTGCCGGTACAGGTCGTGGGCGACCGACAGGTCGTTCATTTCGCCGAGCACATCCTGTACGGCCGCCAGCCGGCGGCGGTAGTCGCGCATCTTGTGCGCGGGCAGCAGCGACTCGGCGAAGCTCAAGCCGTAGCGCAGCCGCTTGGCGCGCTTGCGCAGCGCATGGCGGGATGGGATATCCAGTTCGGCGAACCGTTTGCCCTCCGACAATACCTGCTTGTGCCATCTGCGCAGTCGCCGGGCCAACAGCGTCTTCAGATCGCGCGGCTCGCGCGGTGTCAGCGGAATGATGGTGGGATGGATGATTTCCACGGCGCGCGGCGCGGTGGCGGCGGCCATGGCCCTGGCCGTGGCGGCGGCATCGGCATCGGCGGCGTTGCCGCCGGGGCGATCCTTGCCGGCGGCTTGCACGCCGTCGATATCGGTATCGCCCTCGGCGTTGGCTTCGGCGGTGGCATGCGCCACGCCGGCCTGCCCGACCGCTTCGAAGTCCGGCGCGGGCCGTACGTCCAGCGTCCATTCCAGCATGTCCAGCAGCCACGACTGGAAGGTCTTGCCCGCCGCCGTATCCCGCGCGGCCACCGGTGGCGTGTCCTCATGGGGGATCGGGAAGGTCGGCATGCCCGCCTTCACCAGGGCCGGGATAATGGATTCCTGCAGGACGTCCTGGTCGCGATTGGCGCCGAACGCGGTGAAGTACGTCCGCAGCGCGGATTGCGCGGCGTCGGGGGGCAGCTCGGCCCAGCCGCGGAACAGGCGCCAGGCCGACCGCAGGCGCCGTATGCCGACGCGCAACTGATGCACATGTTCCGGCTGGCCCGCGCCGTACACGTCCAGCGTGTCGACCTCGGCCAGCATCGCCGCGTTGCGCATGATCTGGTCCATGCATTCCGCGGCCACGGCCGCCAGGCCCTGCGGCGGCGTCATCGCGGGCGATAGCGATACCGGTTTGGCCGGACGCGGTCCCCAGAACTGCGCGATCGCGGCCTTGCGCGCGTCTTCCGGCTGGTCGGCCGGCGCCAGGGTGTGCGCCAGCCCCGCCAGCGCGTCGCCGCGTTCGGATTTGCTGCGCGGATCCAGCACCAGCCCATAGCGGGACAGCCAACCGCGCGCCGTCGCGAAAATCGCCGAGGGGCGTCCGGACACCAGTTCGAATTCCACTTCGGAAATCGGCAGTTCCAGTTCGCCGGCCCGCAGCATGCCGTAGTCGTACGCGATTTCCACGGTCCCCAGCCGCGTGCGGGTTTTGCGCACCAGGCGCATGACGTCCGTTTCGTAGCGCAGTTCCAGTTCGCCTTTCAGGGCCGCGAGCGCGTCATGGACTTCCGTGCCGGCATAGACCGAGAGATCCAGGATGGGGCCGGGGCGGGGGTGGTTCATCTCCACCCGTGTGATCGCGTTGGCGCCCGGCGTTTTCAGCGTTTGCACCCACTTGCGCCCCTCACGCCGCAGGCGGATGGCGATGCGCGCCCGCGCCAGCTCCCGATCGGGCGTATCGAAGTACATCGCGTGCAATGGCAGGCGCTCCGCGCCGGCCTGCCTGAGCTCGCGCTCGACGCCCGCGCGGGACGCCTTAGGCACGTGCAGCTTCAATTCCTGTTCCGACATGACGTTCCGCAAAACAACAGTGACCCGCGATGTTACCCATCCGTGCCACCCGGGTTGATGACGTGTCATAAAGAAGTCATTTGTGCTTCATGTTGCACCCGCCGGCGGCCCAGTGGAAATCTTTTATGGCGTGACCGCGCGCGAAGCCGCGTCCCGGATGCCGCTGCCCGCCCGGCCCGGCTTAGCGCATCCGGCGGGCTCCCTGCGGGCGAGCCCGGCCGGGCTCCCTTGCCACGGCGCTAAAATGATCGTTTTTCCCCGCCGTCCCGCCCTCATGTCCGCCCAGCCGACCCCCGTCGCTCCAGCTTCCGACACCGAATCCTTCGGGATCGCCTCGGTCACCGAAATCATTGCCGAGCTGCGTGCCGGACGTATCGTCATCCTGGTCGACGAAGAAGACCGGGAAAACGAGGGCGACCTCGTCATGGCGGCCGAATTCGTCACGCCGGAGGCCATCAACTTCATGGTCACCCACGGCCGTGGCCTGGTCTGCCTGACGCTTACCGAAGAACGCTGTCGCCAGCTGGATCTGCCCTTGATGGCGTCCCGCAACGGTACCCGTTTCGGCACCAATTTCACGGTCTCCATCGAAGCGTCCGAAGGCGTGGAAACCGGCATTTCCGCCGCCGATCGCGCCCGTACCATCCGCGCCGCGGTGGCGCGCGACGCCAAACCGGCGGATCTGGTCCAGCCCGGCCATATCTTTCCGGTACGCGCGGTGCCCGGCGGCGTGCTGGTGCGGGCCGGCCATACCGAGGCCGGCTGCGACCTGACCGCCATGGCGGGCCTGACACCGGCCGCCGTCATTTGCGAAATCCTGAAGCCGGACGGCACCATGGCGCGGCTGCCGGACTTGGTCGCCTTCGCCAAGGCCCACGATTTGAAGATCGGTACCATCGCCGACCTGATCCAATACCGCAGCGAGCACGAATCCATCGTCCAGCGCCTGGGCGAGCGTGTCATGCAGACGGCCTGGGGCAGCTTCCGCTCGGTGGCCTATCGCGATACCGCGACCGAATCCATCCATATCGCCCTGGTGCGCGGCGATATCGATCCGAACCGCGAAACCCTGGTCCGCGTGCATGAACCCGCCTCCGTGCTGGATGTCCTGGACACGGGCTCCAGCCAGCACAGCTGGGGGGTAGCACAGGCCCTGCAGGCCGTTGCCGGCGCTCCGGCCGGCGTGGTGGTGCTGATGAACTGCCAGGCCGGCGGCGAACACCTGTCCGAGCAGATCTCCGCCTGGAACGACCCCGCCCATGCCGCCCGGGCGGAGTCCCGCGGCGACCGCCTGGGGCTGCGCACCTACGGCATCGGCGCGCAGATTTTGCGGGATCTCAACGTCGGCCAGATGAAACTCCTGGCGCGTCCCCGGAAAATGCCCAGCATGGCGGGGTTTGCGCTGTCGATTACAGGTTACGATTGCGACCCTCCCGCGTCCCCGGTACGCTAGGAGCCCGATCCTCGCCCGTCGACGTCCGCCCGACGCCGGCCGTGTCCACCGTTTGCAACCAACCGCCCGCAACCTATAAGGCAGTTATCGATGAATCCCTATACCTTATCCCCTGATTTGAACGGCGAGGGGCTGCATATCGGCATCGTCCGCGCCCGTTTCAACGAGGAGATCGGCCAGGCCGAACTCGACGCCTGCCTCGAAGAACTCGCCAAGCTGGGCGTGGACGAACGCGACGTCATGCTGGTCACCGTCCCGGGTGCGCTGGAACTGGGCGTGACGCTGGCGCGCATGGCCGAAACCTACGAGTTCGACGCGTTGATCGCCCTGGGCGCCGTGATTCGCGGCGAAACCTACCACTTCGAAGTGGTCAGCAACGAAATGGCGTCCGCCATCACCCGTATCTCCGTGGAAACCGGCATTCCCATCGCCAACGGCGTGCTGACGGTCGACACGGACGAACAGGCCGAAGCCCGCGCCCCCGTCAAGGGCCGCGACTGCGCGCAGGTCGCGGTCGAAATGGCCAACCTGATCGCCGCCCTCGAGCCCGAATCCGAAGATGAGGACGAGGACGAGGACGAGGACGAAGAAGACTACGAAGACGAAGAAGACGATGACAACCGCCGCTGATCAAGCCGCCCAGGTCCGCGCCAACGCGCGCAGCGCGCGGCGCCGCGCGCGCGAATTCGCGCTGCAGGGTATCTACGCCTGGCTGCTGCGCGGTGGCGAAGGCACGCAGGACGCCGGCGAGATCGATGCCCACCTGCGCGACGCGGAGGATTTTTCCGAAGCGGACGCGCAATGGTTCAAGACGCTGCTGCACGGCGTCCTGCGCGAAGCGCCCGACCTGCGCGAGCGGTTCGCGCCCTTCGTCGACCGGCCGCTGAACGAGCTGTCGCCGGTCGAACACGGCATCCTGCTTATCGGCAGCTACGAACTGGTGCACCACATCGAAGTCCCGTACAAGGTCGCCATCAACGAGGCCGTCGAACTGGCCAAGTCATTTGGCGGCACGGACGGCTTCAAGTTCGTCAACGGCGTGCTGGACAAGCTGGCGGCGGTGGTGCGCGACAAGGAAGTGGCCGCGGCCGCGCGCCGCTGACAAGCGCGCCCGCTCCGGCGTCACCGGCACTTTCCCAGGAACGCGCGTGGCCTCCGAATTCGACCTGATAGATCGGTACTTCAAGCGCGCCGCCCCGCCGGGAATGCTGGGCGTGGGCGACGACTGCGCGCTGTTCGGCGTCCCGCCCGGCATGCAGGTGGCAACCAGCACCGACCTGCTGATCGAAGGCCGGCATTTTTTTCCCGACGTGGATCCCCGCGCGCTGGGCCATAAATCGCTGGCCGTCAACGTGTCGGACCTGGCCGCCATGGGTGCCAGGCCGATAGGCTGCCTGCTCGGCCTGGCGCTGCCGGAAGTCCGCGAGCCCTGGCTCGCGGCGTTCGCGGAGGGATTCCACGCCATGGCCCATGCCGCCGGTTGTCCGCTCATCGGCGGCGACACCACCGGCAATCCCGGTGTCCTGGCCATCAGCGTGACCGTGTTCGGGGCCGTTCGCCCGGACGCGGCGCTGTGCCGCAGCGGCGCCCTCCCGGGCGACGATATCTGGGTGTCCGGTGCCCTGGGCGACGCCGACATCGCCTATCGCCTGCTAAGCGGCCAGATGCCGCCGGATGACGCGCTGTTGGCGCACACCCGTGCCGCGCTGGACTGGCCACAGCCGCGCTTCGCGCTGGGGCAGGCCCTGGCCGGCGTCGCGCGTTCCGCCATCGATATCTCCGACGGCTTGCTGCAGGACCTCGGGCATATTTTGAAGGCCAGCGGCGTCGGCGCGCGCCTGTACCTGGATGACCTGCCCGTGTCCGCCGCCCTGGCGGGTGTGCCGGCCGATCGTGTCCGCCACGCGGTATTGGCCGGTGGCGATGCCTACGAACTCTGTTTTACGGCGCCGGCCGATCGGGCGGATGCCATCCGCGTGATCGGCGCGGAATCCGGCGTGGCCGTCACCCGCATCGGCGCGATCGAGGCCGGCACGGGGCTTACGGTGCTGGATGCCGACGGCGCGCCCTTGCGCGATCTTCCTCGCGGCTTCGACCATTTCCGTTCCTCATGACCCAGACCACACCGGATCCCGAATCCGTTTCCATGCGGGCCCGCGCCCGCGTGGCCTTTCCCGCCTTTTCGTGGATCGCCGCCAAGCCCAGCCGCTTCATCGCGTTCGGCCTGGGGTCCGGCCTGATCCGGCCGGCATCCGGTACCTGGGGCACCGTGCTGGCGTGGCTGATATGGCTGCCTGCCGCGCACTGGCTCGGCGATGCGGCCCTGGGCCTGTTAATTGCTTTGGCCCTGGTATACGGGTGCTGGGCTTGTCATCGCGCGGGCCAGGAGCTGGGCCAGCCCGATCATGTCGGCATGGTGTGGGACGAGATGGCCGCCTTCTGGCTGGTCCTGTGGCTGGTGCCGGGCGGATGGTTGTCGCAGGCTTGCGCCTTCGTCCTGTTCCGGACGTTCGACATCGTCAAGCCGCCGCCCATTCGCTATTTTGATGCGCGCATGAAGAACGGTATCGGTGTGATGTGGGACGATCTGCTGGCGGCGGGTTACGCGCTGCTGGTCATGGCAATCGCGGTGCGCATGGGAGCTTTTCAATGACGACGTTTGACAGCCACATAATCAACCTGGCCGGCGTGCTGGGCAAGGAATTGCAGCGCCGCAACTGGATGATGGGTACGGCGGAATCCTGCACCGGCGGCTTGCTGGCGGGCGCGGTCACCGCCATCGCGGGTTCCAGCGCCTGGTTCGATCGCGGCTTCGTGACGTACAGCAACGAGGCCAAGGTGGTGGATCTGCAGGTCTCGCCGGACACGCTGAATCTATACGGCGCCGTCAGCGAACCCGTCGCGCAGGAAATGGCCAACGGCGTATTGCTGGAATCGCTCGTTTCCCATGTGGCGGTCTCCACCACCGGCATCGCCGGGCCGGAAGGCGGCACCCCGGGCAAACCGGTGGGCATGGTGTGCTTCGGGTTCGCCGTGCGCGCGGGCAGCGGCATCACCACCCGCGCCGCGACCCACGTGTTCACCGGGGACCGTGCGCAGGTACGCCAGCAGGCAGTCGCTTTTGCCCTGCTGACCTTGTTGGAAACGATAGGCGCGAAAACCGCGCAATCCGACCCGACCCTGGTCTGACCGGGCTGGCTGCGCCCGCGCGTCGCGAACGCCGGTGCTAGCGCACCGCGTTGATCGCGTCGCGCAGGTCCTTCGCCGCCTCGGCCGCGGCCTGTCGCCAATCCTTGCCGCTCGACGCGTAAAGAATGGCGCGCGACGAGCTGATCAGCATGCCGGTGCCGCGCGCATTGCGCGCGTTTGCCACCGTGGCCGTCACGTCGCCGCCCTGGGCGCCGATGCCGGGAATCAGCAGCGGTACGCTATCCCCCACGCGTTTGCGCACGGCCGCGAGTTCGGCCGGATACGTGGCGCCGACCACCAGGCCGCACTGCCCCTGGCTATTCCATTTGTCCGCGACCAGCCCCGCGACATGCAGGTAAAGCGGTTCGCCGGATTCCGTCCGCACGAACTGCAGGTCGGACCCGCCGGGGTTGGAGGTGCGGCACAGGATGAACACGCCGCGATCGGTCCAGCGCAGATAGGGCTCGATCGAATCCAGGCCCATGTAGGGACTGACCGTGACGCAATCCGCCTTGTAGCGTTCGAAGGCCTCGCGGGCGTACTGTTCGGCGGTCGAGCCGATGTCGCCGCGCTTGGCATCCAGGATGATCGTGCGGTCGGGATGCTGGGTGCGGATGTGCTCGCACAGGGCTTCCAGTTGGTCTTCGGCGCGGGCGGCCGCGAAATACGCGATCTGCGGCTTGAAGCTGCATGCGTAGGGCGCGGTGGCATCGACGATGTCGCGGCAGAAGCGGAAGATCGCATCCGGCTGGCCGTCCAGTTCGTGGGGCAGCCGTTTGACGTCCGGGTCCAGGCCCACGGTCAGCAGCGAACCGGAGACGTCCCAGGCGGCGTCGAGTTTTTCTTTGAAATTCATCGTCAGTGGAGTTTTACGCGGGGCCGCGTGCGCCGCAGCAGCACGCGTCCCAGGGCCAGGCTGACCGTGCGCCAAATGCCCAGCAGGGCGCGATGGTGCATCAGATGCAGGCTCATGTACATGAAGCGTGCCAGTGTACCGCTTACGAACAGCCCGCGGCCCGCCAGCTTGCCCATCAGGCTGCCCACGCCCGCGCCCTGGCCCAGCGACACCAGGGATCCATAGTCCTTGTAGACATAGCCCGCGGCGGGTTCGGGCTGGCGCTGGATGCGCGCGCCGATCTTGCGCGCCAGATAAGAGGCCTGCTGGTGCGCTGCCTGGGCGCGCGCGGGCACGGTGCCGTGGCCCGGCCATGGCGCCGCGGCGCAATCGCCCAGGGCCAGGATCAGCGGATCCGGGGTCTCCAGCCGTTCGTTGACTTCCAGTTGCCCGATGCGGTTCACCGGCAGGCCCAATTCGCCCAGGAAAGCCGGGCCCTGGATGCCCGCGGCCCACAGGCAGATATGGGCGTCGTACACGGTACCGTCGTCGGTCCTGACGCCATGCGGCATGACTTCAGCGACGCGGCGGCCGGTCTGAACCTTGATGCCCAGTTCGGCCAGCCTGGCATGGGCCGCGCGCGCCAGCCGCTCCGGCAGCGGCGACAGAATGCGCGGCGCGCCCTCGATCAGCGTCACGCTCAGGTCGCGGTCCGGACGGAAGCTGGGCAGTCCATAGGCGCTGACGACATGGCCGGCCTCGAGCAGCTCCACCGCCAGTTCGACGCCGGTGGCGCCGCCGCCAACGATGACGATGTTCAGCCGCGCGGTCGCGTCGTGCACCTTGGCCTGGTCCACCTGGATCATGGCCTTGAGCAGTGTCAGCCGGAATTGTTCCGCGTTATCGGTGGTATCCAGCGTGATCGCGTATTGCGCCGCGCCAGGGGTGCCATAGAAATTGGCGATGCTGCCGACGGCCAGCACCAGCGTGTCGTAGGGAAGCGCGCGTTCCGGCAGGACCGGTTCGCCGGCCTGGTCAACCACGCACTGCACATTGGCGGTGCGATGCGCGCGGTCGATGTCGCGTACACGTCCCAGCACGAAGGAAAATCCGCTCAGGTGCGCCAGCATCAGGTAGGACAGGCCTTCCTGGTGAATATCCAGCGTACCCGCCGCCGCCTCATGCAGAGACGGTTTCCAGATGTGGAAGGGCCGTTCGTCGACCAGCGTGACATGGCCCGGCCCGTAGGCGCGGCCCAGCCGGGCCGCGAGTTCAAGACCGCCGGCACCGCCCCCCACGATGACGACGCGGTGGGGATGATTGGGCGAGGTGGGCGGCGGCATGCCGCGCAGTATAGCGGCGCGCGCGCGGATTGACGCGCGATTTGCCGCGTTTCGGTGCGAATTTCGTCGGTGCGCGGCGAATCGGCGCGGGGCCCGCCGGGCCTACAACAAGAAGCGGCCGACCGCCACGGCGACCCAGATGGCGACGGTGAAAATCAGGCAGAGAAGGACGGCGGCGCTGCCCAGATCCTTCGCGCGGCCCAGCAAGGGATGCATTTCCACCGATAAGGCATCGGCCAGCGCCTCGATGGCGGAATTCAGTAGCTCCGTCACCAGCACCATGGTCACCGACATGATCAGAATGAACACTTCCAGGACGGACCGGCCCAGCCAGAAAGCGGCCGGGATCATCAGGATGGCCAGCACCAGTTCCTGGCGGAACGCCGCTTCGTAGCGGATGGCGGCCCGGAAGCCCTGCATCGAATAGCGCAGCGCGTTGAAGATGCGGCGCACGCCGCCGGTACTTTTATAGGGCGAGTGCTGCGGTGTAGGCGTCATGGCGGATAGGCTGGAGCAGCGGAAAAGAGGAGGATCCGGCGACACGGCGGCCGGGATGGGCCGCGTCCCGAAACCGGACGGTAGCGCGTATGGGCCGTGGCGCGGCCCGCCGCAATGATAAGCAGAAACCCTAATTGTTTCACGGGGGCGCGGCGCGCAGTATGCGGTCAATTGGTAAGGCCACTTGACCGATCTTCCGCATGCCCTTTCAAGCCATCGAACCGCGCCGCCTGTACCGCCAGATCGCCGACCAACTGCGCGCCTTGATCGAGCGGGGAGAGTTTCCCGTCGGCACGCGCCTGCCGCCGGAACGCGACCTTGCCTTGAAGATGGGCGTATCCCGTCCTTCCGTGCGCGAGGCCCTGATCGCGCTGGAGGTCGAAGGCCTGGTCGAAGTGCGCATGGGTTCGGGCATTTATGTACGGCCGCGCGGCGATGGCGCGAACAGCGGTAGCGTCGTGGCCGAAAGCCCGCTGGATACCATCCTGGCGCGGCAGTTGATCGAAGGCGAGCTGGCGGCGCAGGCCGCGCAGGTCATGAAGGGCGCGGATATCGACGGCTTGCGCGAGGCCCTGGATGTCATGCGCGAGGAGGCCGCATCGGGCAACATTCCGGCGCGCGGCGACCGCTTGTTCCACGTGCGCATCGCCGCGGCCGCGGAAAACTCGGTGCTGCTGCGCCTCGTGGGCGAGCTGTACGACGAACGTCACAACCCGCTGGCGGTGCAGCTGGGCAGTCATTTCGAAAACGCGGATAGCTGGGAAGCGGCCATCGCCGAGCATGAACGCGTGGTCGATGCCATCGAGGCGGGCGACGCAGGCGCGGCGCGCGCCGCCATGCGGGACCACATGGCCAGGTCGCACGATCGCTTTACCGCGCATTGGTCGCCCGCCGATGCGGCGGCGACGGGTCGGCGCAGGCCCCCATCCAGGACGATGCACCGGACGACATAAGCGGACCGGTGCCAGGAGGAGACGATGATCGACAGCCCCATAACCGAACCGGGCGGCGTATCGAAAAGCATGCCGTGCGGGGATGCGCCATGAGCCTGGCCTGCCGCATACATGGCGCCCGCGATCTGCGCCTGGAGCCCGACGACCCCACGCCGCTGGCGCCGCACGATGTCGAGCTGCGCCTGGGTGCCGCGGGCATCTGCGGGTCGGACCTGCATTACTTCCTGCATGGGCGGGTCGGTGCCTTCGTCATCCGCGAGCCGCTGATTCCCGGCCATGAGGCCTCCGGCATCGTCACCCGCGTCGGCGACGCCGTCACGCGCGTGGCACCCGGAATGAAAGTGGCCATCAACCCGTCGCATCCCTGCGGGCGCTGCGACTATTGCCGCGCCGGCCGCGACAACCTGTGCAGCAATATGCGCTTCCTGGGCAGCGCCAGCGTGTATCCGCACGTGCAGGGCATGTTCCGCGAGCGCTTTGTCATGGGCGAGCGGCAGCTGACGCCCGTGCCGGAAGACATCTCGCTGGGCGAACTGGCCTGCGCCGAACCGCTGTCCATCGGGCTGCACGGCGTGCGCCGCGCCGGCGAAATGATGGGCCGTACCGTCCTGGTCACCGGCGGCGGCACCATCGGTTGCATGACGGTGATCGCGGCCCGCCTGGCCGGCGCCGCCCGCATCGTCGTGTGCGATATCGCCGACCGGCCGCTGGAAATGGCCCGTACGGTGGGCGCCGACGAAACCGTGCGCAGCGATGCCGTGGACGCGCGCGAGCTGGCGGACGTCGCCGATATCTCCATCGAGGCCGCCGGCAGCCCGGCGGCGCTGGCGACCTGCCTGGCGGCCACGCGGCGCGGCGGCCGCATCGTCCAGGTCGGCACCTTGCCCGGCGAAGGCCTGCATTTTCCCGCCAACAGCATCATGGCGCGCGAGCTGGATTACGTCGGCGCGTTCCGCGCCGGCCCGGAGTTCGACTGGGCGGTCGCCTACCTGCGCGCGCGCAAGGTGGACGTCCGGCCCCTGATGAGCGCGCAATTGCCGCTGGACCAGGCCGTCGCGGCCTTCGAGCTGGCGGCCGACAAGACCCGCAGTACCAAGGTGCAACTCGTATGCGATTGACGTTCCATTGACCCGACAGGCGGCGCCGCAGAGCGCATCGATGTCCTGAAAAAAGAGAGAGGAGACACGACATGAAGCAAGGCCAGGCAGTCAGACTACTGTTCGCCGCCCTGGCGTTCGCCGTATCGGCGGGCGCGATGGCGCAGACCAAGCTCAAGTGGGCGCACGTCTACGAGACATCGGAACCTTTCCATACCGAATCGGTCTGGGCGGCCCAGGAAATCGAAAAGCGCACCAACGGCCGCTATCACATCGATGTCTATCCGGCGTCCCAGCTGGGCAAGGAAAACGACATCAACCAGGGCCTGACGCTGGGCACCGTGGACATCATCATCTCCGGCTCCAGCTTCGCGGCCAAGACCTTCCCGCGCATCGGCGTCACCTATTACCCCTATACCTTCCGCGACCCGCAACACCTGCTGGCCTACACCAAGAGCGACATCTACAAAGAGCTGGTGGCCGGCTACGAGAAAAAGAGCGGCAACCATATCGTCGCCACCACCTACTACGGCACGCGGCAGACCACTTCCAACCGCCGTATCCAGAAGTGCTCCGACATGCAGGGCCTGAAGATGCGCGTGCCGGACGTGCCGGCCTACCTCGCGATGCCGCGCGCCTGCGGCGCCAACACATCGCCGATCGCCTTCGCGGAGGTCTACCTGGCGCTGCAGAACGGCACGGTGGAAGCGCAGGAGAACCCGCTCACCACCATCGAGGCGAAGAAGTTCTACGAAGTCCAAAAGTACATCGCCCTGACCGCGCACATCGTCGATCACCTGAACACCATCATCTCGGGCCAGCTGTGGAAGAAACTGTCGCCGGAGGACCGCAAGATATTCTCGGAAGTCGCGCAGCAGGCCGCCGAACGCGCGTCCCAGAAAATCATCGCCCGCGAGAATGAACTGGTCGATGAATTCAAGAAGAAAGGGATAGAGGTCGACACCGTCGACGTCGCGGATTTCCGCAAAACGGTACTGGAGAAGGTGCCCTTCAAGCAGTACGGCTATGAAAAAGCCGACTGGGAAAAGATCCAGGCCGTGAAGTAACGGAGGAGGCGCCCATGGCCACCGATGCACACGTTTCCCCTGTCCACGTATCGTCGGCGCAGCACGCGTCGTCCGTCGAGTCCATCGTCTCCAGCTTCGAGGAAGCCGATCACCAGCAGGCCGACCTGTCCGGCCATACCTTCGAGGACTGGCTCTGCCTGGGACTGTTCTGGATCATGGCGCTGCTGGTGTTCCTGCAGTTCTTCACGCGCTACGTGCTGAACGATTCCTTCGCATGGACCGAGGAACTGGCCACCTACGCCTTGATCGGGGTCGTGTTCATCGGCTCGGCGATGTGCGTGCGCACCTGCCGGCACATCCAGGTCGACCTGCTGTACCGCTACCTGCCCCGCCCGGCGGGGCGGGTGCTGTCCACGCTGATCGACGTGGCGCGCACCGCGTTCTTCGCCTATGTCTCGTGGCTCGTGTTGCGCTACATCCAGCTCGTCGGCGACGAGCCGATGACCACCATCGAATGGAACAAATCCTATGTGTACTGGCTCGCGCTGTTCGGCTTCGTGCTGATGGCCGCGCGGTCGGCGCAGGTCACCGTGGTGAACTGGCGCCAGGGCTATTCCAACCTGGAACGGCCGGAAGCATACGACACGCTCGACTGACACCGGACACGACAAGGGGCTGGGCATGTGGATATTGATCTGTACCTTCCTGTTGATGATGATCATCGGCGTACCCGTGGCGGTTTCCATGGCGGGCGCGTCGCTGCTTTACCTGTTGGTGTCGGGCGACGTCCCCGACGTCGTCGTGGCGCAGCGCATGATCGCCGGGGTGGAGTCCTTCCCCCTGCTGGCCGTGCCCTTCTTCATCCTGGCCGGCAACCTGATGAACATCGCCGGCATCACGGGCCGCATCTATAACTTCGCGGTGGCACTGGTCGGCTGGATGCGGGGCGGCCTGGGGCACGTGAATATCATCGGGTCCGTGGTCTTCGCCGGCATGTCGGGCACCGCCATCGCGGACGCCGCGGGCCTGGGCACCATCGAGATCAAGGCCATGAAGGACCACGGCTATAAGACGGAATTCGCCGTGGGCGTGACGGCGGCGTCGGCCACGCTCGGTCCCATCATCCCGCCATCGCTGCCGTTCGTGATCTACGGCATGATGGCCAACGTCTCGATCGGGTCGCTGTTCCTGGCGGGCATCGTGCCGGGCGCGGTGCTGACGATACTGATGATGCTTACCGTCGCCTACTTCGCCCGCAAGAACGGCTGGGGCAACGACGTCGGCTTCGACCTGCGCCGCCTCGGCACGGCGACGCTGGAAGTGTTGATCGTCCTGGCCTTTCCGTTTTCCATCTGGGCGATGACGCGGATGGGCGTTTCGACGAACTGGGCCGCGATCATCGCCTTCGCGGTGCTGCTGGGGCTGGACTGGCGCTTCAATTTTTCCGCCGTCATGGCGCTGATGGCGCCGGTCATCCTGATCGGCGGCATGACGCTGGGCTGGTTCACGCCCACCGAAGCGGCGGTCGCCGCCGTCGTGTGGGCCCTGTTCCTGGGGCTGGTGCGCTATCGCAGCATGACCTTGCGCCTGCTGGCCAAGGCCACGTTCGAGACCATCGAAACCACGGCGTCCGTGCTGTTCATCGTGACGGCGGCGTCGGTATTCGCCTGGCTGCTGACGACCACGCAGGCAGCGCAGGCGCTGACCGACGCCATCCTCAGCCTGACGCACAATAAGTGGGTCTTCCTGATGCTGGCGAACGTGCTGATCCTGGTGGTGGGTTGCTTCATCGACACCATCGCGGCCATCACGATCCTGGTGCCCATCCTGCTGCCGATCGTGCTGAAGCTGGGCATCGATCCGATTCACTTCGGCCTGATCATGACCTTGAACCTGATGATCGGCCTGCTGCACCCGCCGCTGGGCATGGTGCTGTTCGTCCTGGCGCGCGTCGCCCGGCTGTCGGTGGAGCGCACCACCATGGCGATCCTGCCATGGCTGGTGCCGCTGTTCCTGGCGCTGATCGCGATTACCTACGTGCCTGAAATAACGTTGTGGTTGCCGCATGCATTGGGCATGGGGAATTGATAGACATCGGAGGCAGTAGCAAAATGGGTCAGCGATTGGCGGGTAAGTCGGCGTTCGTGACGGCGGCGGGACAGGGCATAGGCAGGGCGACGGCGGAAGCCTTCCTGCGCGAAGGCGCGCGCGTGATCGCCGCCGACATCAATCCCACGGGACTGAGCGCGCTGGCGGAGTTGCCCAACTGCACCGTCCTGGAGCTGGACGTGACCGACGCGCAGGCGGTCAAGCGGGCGGTGGCCGACGCCGGCAGCGTCGACATCCTGTTCAACGGAGCGGGCTATGTCCATGCCGGCGGCATTCTCGATGCCACGGACGACGACCTGACCTTCGCCGTCGAGCTGAATGTGCGCGCGATGATGCGCCTGATCCAGGGCTTCCTGCCCGGCATGCTGGCCAAGGGCGGCGGCTCCATCATCAACATGGCTTCGGTGGCGGGCAGCATCAAGGCCGTCCCCAACCGCTTCATCTACAGCACCACCAAGGCCGCCGTGGTCGGCATGACCAAATCCGTCGCCCTGGATTTCGTCGGCAAGGGCATCCGCTGCAACGCCATCTGTCCCGGTACGGTAGAGTCCCCGTCGCTGCGCGAGCGCATCGCCGCGCAGGCGCGCCAGAACGGCCAGTCGCCCCAGGACGTCGAAGCATCGTTCGTCGCGCGCCAGCCCATGGGCCGCCTGGGCCGCGCCGAGGAAATCGCCGCGCTGGCCGTCTATCTGGCCAGCGACGAGTCCGCGTTCACAACCGGCACGACACAGGTCATCGACGGTGGATGGTCGAATTGATGGAGTCCCCCCCCGAAGCGCTGCGCGCTTCCCCCCCAGGGGGGCGACGCTGGAGGACCGGCGGAGCCGGATCCTCGGCGTCCCCGCTTGGGGGCACCTGTTTTTTTTGGGGTGGGGGGGTGGATAGGGTCCCCCCCGAAGCGCTGCGCGCTTCCCCCCAGGGGGCGACGCTGGAGGACCGGCGGAGCCGGATCCTCGGCGTCCTCGCTGGGGAGCATCTGTTTTTTGCGGGGTGGTGTGGTGGATAGTCTCACTTTCGAAGCGCTGCGCGCTTCCCTCCTTAAGGGCGGCGCTGGGGGACCGGGGGGATCGGATCCTCGGCGTTCCCGGTGGGGAACCGGTTTTTTTGGGGCGGCGTTGGCTGATGGGCGGCTTGGCGTGTCGCGGGTGGGTTAGATTGCTGGAACGTTGAATTCATGTACGAGGAAATACGATGAAGCTGATGCGATACGGGGCCAAGGGCGCCGAGAAACCGGCCATGCTGGACCGCGACGGGAAGGTTCGTGATTTGTCCGGCGTGGTGTCGGATATCACCGCGGATTTGCTGACGCCGCAGGGGCTGGCGCCGCTGGCCAAGGTCGATCCGGCCAGTCTGCCGGTGGTGGCTGAACCCGGGCGTATCGCGCCGCCGTGGCGTGGCATGGGCAAGTTTGTCTGCATCGGGCTGAACTACGCCGACCATGCGGCGGAATCGGGCCTGCCGATTCCGGCGGAGCCGGTCGTCTTCATGAAGCCGACCAGCTGCGTCGTCGGTTGCAACGACCCGGTCGTCCTGCCCCAGGGCTCCGTCAAAACGGACTGGGAAGTCGAGCTGGGCGTGGTCATCGGCGCGCGGGCCCGCTATGTCAGCGAAGGCGACGCGCTCAAGCACGTGGCCGGCTACTGCATCGTCAACGATGTGTCGGAGCGCGAATACCAGATCGAGCGCGGCGGCACCTGGGACAAGGGCAAGGGCTGCGACACCTTCGGGCCGGTCGGCCCCTGGCTGGTGACCGCCGACGAGATCGCCGACCCGCAGAACCTGGGCATGTGGCTGGACGTCAATGGCAAGCGCATGCAGACCGGCAATACCCGCACGATGATCTTCAATGTCGCGCAGGTGGTCAGCTATGTCAGCCGCTTCATGACGCTGTATCCGGGCGACCTCATCACCACCGGCACGCCGCCTGGCGTCGGCCTGGGCATGAAGCCGCCCGTGTACCTGAAGGACGGCGATACGATGCGCCTGGGGGTCGACGGCCTGGGTGAACAGCGGCAACCCGTCCATGCCTGGAATCCGGAGCTGATCGACGGCTAGCGGCGGCAGGCCCTGGCCGTCGCGCGCCGGCTGCCAGGCCTTGACGTGCGTCCGCATGGCGCGCCCCTCCGCGCGGAAGGGGCCGCATCGAGAGGAGACTAGACCTTGAACGCCATCGATAACCCGGTCATCCGCATCCACGCGGCCGACAACGTCGTGATCGCGCGGCGCCAGCTGCTGGGCGGCACCCGCCTGCCGGCCGAAGGCGTGACGGTCGTCGGCCTGGTGCCGCCGGGCCACAAGATCGCCGTGCGCGATATCCCCGCCGGTTCTCCGGTGCGCCGCTACAACCAGATCATCGGCATCGCCCGCAACGACATCGCGGCCGGGCAGCACGTCCATACCCATAACCTGGAATTCAGCGATTTCCAGCGCGACTACGCCGTCGGCCGCGATGCCCATGCCACGCCGTATGTCGATACGCCCGCCACGTTCGAGGGCATCGTCCGGGCCGATGGCCGCGTGGCGACGCGCAACTACATCGGCGTGCTGACTTCCGTGAACTGTTCGGCCACCGTGGCGCGCGCCATCGCCGATCACTTCCGCCGCGATATCAACCCCGGCGCCCTGGCCGATTACCCCAACGTCGACGGCGTGGTCGCGCTGACCCACGGCGCGGGCTGTGCCACCAGCAGCGAGGGCGAGCCCTTGAAGGTCCTGCGCCGTACGCTGGGCGGCTATGCGCGCCATCCCAATTTCGCCGGCCTGATGATGGTGGGGCTGGGCTGCGAAACCAACCAGATCGGCGGGCTGATGGAGCAGGAAGGACTGCATGAAAGCCGGCAGCTGCAGACCTTCAACATCCAGGACACCGGCGGCACGCGCAAGACCGTTGCCCGGGGCATCGAACTGGTGGAATGGATGCTGGAAGAGGCCAACCGGGTCCGGCGCACGCCGGTTCCCGCCAGCCACATCACGGTGGGCCTGCAATGCGGCGGCTCCGACGGTTATTCCGGCATCAGCGCCAATCCGGCGCTGGGCGCCGCCGTCGACCTGCTCGTGCGGCACGGCGGTACGGCCATCCTGTCCGAAACGCCCGAGATCTATGGCGGCGAGCACCTGCTTACCCGCCGCGCCGTATCGCCCGCCGTGGCGGACAAGCTGCTGGCGCGCCTGCGCTGGTGGGAAGACTACTGCCGCCGCAACGATGCCGAGATGGACAACAACCCGTCGGCCGGCAACAAGGCCGGCGGCCTGACGACCATCCTGGAAAAATCGCTGGGCGCCATCGCCAAGAGCGGTACCACCAACCTGGTCGACGTCTATGAATACGCCGAACCCGTTACCGCGCGGGGTCTGGTCTTCATGGATACGCCGGGCTACGACCCGGTGTCGGCGACCGGGCAGGTGGCCGGCGGGGCCAACCTGATCTGCTTCACCACCGGCCGGGGCTCGGCCTACGGCTGCGCACCCGCGCCATCGCTGAAGCTGTCCACCAACACGGCCTTGTGGGAACGCCAGGAAGACGACATCGATATCGATTGCGGTGCCATCGTGGAAGGCCGCGCCACCGTGGAGGAAATGGGGGAACGGATCTTCAGGCTGATGCTGGCCACCGCCTCCGGCCGCATCACCAAGAGCGAGGCGCATGGCTACGGGCAGAACGAATTCGTCCCGTGGCAACTGGGCGCGGTGATGTAGCGCCGGGCAAAGGCCCGTCCTTCGCGCGCGCCCGGGGGAGGGCCGCGCGCGCCATACCTGGAATCCGTTTCATGAAAATCACATCCGCCCGCGTCATCGTTTGCAGCCCAGGCCGCAATTTCGTGACGCTGAAGATCGAAACCGATGCGGGGCTGACCGGCATCGGCGATGCCACCCTGAACGGCCGCGAATTGTCCGTCGCCAGCTATCTGACCGATCACGTCATTCCCTGCCTGATCGGGCGCGATGCCCACCAGATCGAAGACATCTGGCAGTTCCTGTACCGCGGCGCCTACTGGCGGAAGGGGCCCGTCACCATGACGGCCATCGCCGCGGTCGACACCGCGTTGTGGGACATCAAGGCCAAGGCCGCCAACCTGCCCCTGTACCAGCTGCTGGGCGGCAAGAGCCGCGAGGGCGTGATGGTCTATGGCCATGCCAACGGCCGCGACATCGAAGAAACCGCCGACGAAGTGCTGCGCTATCGCGACATGGGTTACCGGGCCATCCGCGCCCAAAGCGGCGTGCCTGGCCTGCAATCGGTCTACGGCGTGGGCCGCGGCCGCATGTTCTACGAGCCCGCGGACGCCTCGCTGCCCTCGGAGCACGACTGGTCCACGGAAAAATACCTGGACCACACGCCCAGGCTGTTCGAGAAGATCCGCGATGCCGCCGGTTGGGATGTGCACCTGCTGCACGACGTTCACCATCGCCTGACGCCGATCGAAGCGGCGCGGCTGGGCAAATCCCTGGAGCCCTATCGGCTGTTCTGGATCGAGGACCCGACGCCGGCCGAGAACCAGGAGGCCTTCCGCCTGATCCGCCAGCATACCGTCACGCCGCTGGCCGTCGGCGAGATCTTCAACACGGTGTGGGACTGCAAGGACCTGATCCAGAACCAGTTGATCGACTATATCCGTGCCACGGTGGTGCACGCCGGCGGCATCACGCATTTGCGGCGCATCGCCGATCTGGCCGCGCTGTACCAGGTGCGTACCGGCTGCCACGGCGCCACGGATCTGTCGCCGGTCTGCATGGGGGCGGCGTTGCACTTCGATATCGCGATACCGAACTTCGGCGTGCAGGAATACATGCGCCACACCGAAGAAACGGATGCCGTGTTCCCGCACGCCTATCGTTTCGAGGATGGCATGATGGTGCCCGGCGACGTGCCGGGGCATGGCGTGGACATCGACGAAAAGCTGGCGGGCAAGTATCCCTACCAGCGCGCCTATCTGCCGGTGAACCGGCTTGCTCACGACGGAACATTATGGAACTGGTAGGACGCTCCATGCGCCATTGCAATGCCGACGCGCTTATCGAATGGGGCACGGCCTGCCTGCGCGCGCACGACGTGACCGACGACGATGCGCGGCTGGTCGCGCGCAGCCTGGTGCAGACCAGCCTGTGGGGCATCGATTCCCACGGCATCGCGCGCCTGCCGCATTACCTGAACCGCCTGGCGCACGGGTCCATCCTGGCGCGCCCGGCCATTGTCGTCAGCCGCAGCGGGCCGGCGACCGCCCAGGTGCAGGGCGGACAGGGGCTGGGCATTGTCGTGTCGTACCGGGCCAATCGGCTGGCCATGGAGATCGCGGCGGAATGCGGCGTGGGCGCGGTAGGCGTATCCGACTCCTCGCATTGCGGCGCCATCGGACTGTACACGCGCGAGCCCGCGCGTGCCGGCATGATAGGCATCGGCTTCACGCATTCCGATTCGATCGCCGCGCCGTTCGGCGGCCACGTGCCTTTCCTCGGCACGAATCCCATCTCCATCGCCTTTCCACGCGCGGGGGGCGAGCCCGTCTGCCTGGACATGGCCACGACCTCCATTCCCTGGAATCGCGTCATGAACGCGCGCCGCGAGGACGCGGAGCTGCCCGAAGGCGTGGCGCTGGACGAGCAGGGCCTGGACGCCCGCGATCCCCACGCCGCGCGCGCCCTGCGTCCCCTGGGCGGACCGTCGTACGGGCATAAGGGCTACGCCCTGGCGCTGATGATCGAATTGCTGTGCGGTCCCTTGAACGGAAATCCCCACGGTCCGCATATCTCGCCGATGTATGAAAAGCTGGAGTTGCCGCGCCGCCTGGGCGCCTTCTTCATCGTCATCGATCCCGCGCGCTTTCCCGGCGGCGCGACGCTGGCCGCCACCATCGAGCATATGGCGCGCGAGCTGGCCGAACAGCCCGGCCAGCCGCGCATGCCGGGCGATCCTGAACTGGACGCCGCCGTGCACCGCGCGGCGCAGGGCATCCCGATCGAACCGGGCTTGTGGAGCGAGATGAGCGCCTGGAGCGAGCGCCTGCGCGTGCCCCTGCCGGCGGCGCGGGATACGCGGTAGGGTCCGACCCGCCTGGCAGGGTCGTATCGCTACGTCCGGCATGGGCAGGCGCCGGATATGGGCATCGCCACCTGGCCCATTCGTGACGGGCGGGGCACGGCAACGCGGGCGGACTAGTTGCGCTGGCGCGGCAGGACCAACAGCGCGCGGCGCAGTTGGTCGATCTGCGCCGCCGTTTCGCGCATGACCCAATCCGGTCCCTGCATGGCCGGCGGCAGGACCGCGACCGGCGCGGCCTGCTCCCCGGCATGGCCCGCCGTCCCGCCATCGGCGGGATCGTCCGCGCCCGTGCTGGTGGCCGGTGCGTTGGCCACGGCGGGCGTCCGCCGGGCGGGGACCGTATCCAGCACCGACGTATCGCCGGCGCGCAGCGCCCGTGCGATGGCCAGCAATCCCATCCGCATCTCCTGCCCGATATCGCCGCGGAATGCGCGCGCCAGGGCCAACTGCACTTCGCGCGGCTCTTGCAGCCGCGCGCTGGATATCACCTCCAGCGAGGCCATGATGGCGCGTTGATGATGCTGGATCTCTTCCATCCGCGCCGACGACAGCCGCATTTCCTTGGCGGCCGATGGCATCAGGCCACGCAGCGCGATCGAGCGCTTGCCCAGGTCGGCGAACACGGCGCTGCGGGCTTCAGGCGTCAGCGGTTTGTCGGTTTGCAGCCGGCGGATCACGCGCTGCATGCGGCGCAGGTTCAACGCCAGTTCATAGCGCCATGCGTAGCTGCCGTTCAGCGGCAGCGCGAACGAAAAGACCAGCGCGACGGCGATACCGATACACACCTGCAGGGTTCGCCACAAGCCCATGGTCATGGAATCGTCGCCCTCGCCGGCAACGATCATCATCGTGATGGCGGTCAACAGGGCGATATAACCGCCGCTTCCGATCGCATAGTAGGCGCACAGGCCGGCGATCAACGACATGGCACCGATGGTCGCCGCCGGCGATCCGCCGTACTGGTCGAGCAGGATCAGCAGCAGGCCGGCGGCGGCGCCCAGCAGGGTGCCCATCCCGCGCTCCATCGCCTTTCTGCGGATGTTGCCCTGATGCTGGATGCCGCCGATGACGGTCAACAGCGAAACGCTGGCCCATACGCTGTGCGGCAGGTCCAGGCCGCGCGACAGCGCCAGCGTTGCCAGCAGCGCCAGCGCTACCCGTATGCCATGCAGCGCGCGGGCGTGGCGATAGCGCTGGTAAGGCGAACCCAGGGTGCGCACGGCCACGGCCATGCGGCGCAGCGGCTCCAGCAAATGGAAAACGGCATAAGACAGCATTGAACGGCGCGGCGCGGCGGCGGGCGGTTCCGTATCCATCGATCGGTGGCTCCAGCGGGAGGTGCGCCCGGGCTAGGGCGCGGGCTGTTCGGTTTTCTCCTCGCGGCTCATGTATAGCGCGTATTGGCGCGTGAAGACCGCGCCGAAGAAGAAAATCTGGGCGGAATAATAAATCCACAGCAGCAGCGCCACCACCGAGCCGGCCGCGCCATAGGCCGAGGCCACGGCGCCACGGCCCAGGTACAGGCCGATACCCCATTTCCCCAGCAGGAACAGCGCGGCCGTGACGATCGCGCCCGGCACGACGTGCTTCCAGGGGATCACCGCATTGGGCAGCAGCTTGTAGATGACCGCGAACAGCGCGGCGACCACCGCGAAGGAAAACACGCCGGACAGTACCTCGGCCACCATCGCGAACGCGGAGTTGGTCCACAGTTCGCCGTAGTAGTCGTGCGCCGCGCTCAGGGCGGCATTCACGGTTAGCGATATCAGCAGGAACAGGGCCAGCACCAGCACCAGTCCGAAAGACAGCAGGCGGCTGCGCACCATGCCGTGCACGCCGCTGCGCCCCTGGCCCCGCACTTCCCATAGTTCGTCCAGGCTTTGCTTCAACTCCGCGAAGGCGGTGGTGGCGCTGAATATGAGTACGCCGATGGACATGACCGTCGCGACCAGGCCGCTGCCCGATTCGTGCGCGCTGGCCAGTACGATCTGGATCACCTCCGCGCCGCGATCGCCCATCAGGTCGCGCAGCTGGCCGACCAGTTCGGAGCGCACGGCCTGTTCGCCGAAGAACGCGCCGGCCACCGCGATCACCAGGATCAACATGGGCGCCAACGAAAAAATCGTGTAAAGCGCCAGGGCCGCGCCCTTGCTTGACGCGCGGTGCTCCGACCACTGCTGGCCGGATGCGACGATCAGGCGTACCAGCACCGAAGGCGTGGTGCGTAGACGCGATAGATAGGACATAAGCGAACTCGCCATCTTCAACGTTGAAAAGCCCTGGTACCGGCCACGCATGCCCCCGCGTGGGCCGAAGACCAGCAATCGTTGTTCCCGCGCTCTACCCGGATCGGGCGGCCGACGGGGCACCCCGACCTTACCAGTTGCGCCGTGGCGGCGCCAATGGCGCCCCGCGCGCCGGCGCGCTAGGGGATTACCCGTCTTGTCGGCATCCACCAGTGTCCATAATATTGGCGCCAATTTAGGCAGCATGTCGTGCGGCACGCGCCGCGCCGTACGACGCTTCTTTTCCATCGAGCGCTCCATGCCCCAAGACTCTTCCACCGCCGACAGCGCCAGCCTGGCGCGGGCCCTGTACGACCTCGGCCCCGGCATCATCTACGCGTCGCGCAGCGACCCCCGGTTCTCCTACTGCACCTACGTCCCGCCGCACATCGGGCAGGCGCGGCGGCCGATGCAACTGGTCGTCATCGTGCACGGCACGGGTCGCGCCTTCGTCGAGTACCGCGATGCCTTCGCGGAATTCGCCCGCTGGAACGATTGCGTGGTCCTGTGCCCGCTGTTCCCGGCCGGCGTGCTGGGCGACGGCAACCGCGACGGCTTCAAGCATTTGCGCGAAGGCGACATCCGCTACGACGACGTGCTGCTGGATATGGTGGACGAGGTCGCCGGCAAGTTCGGCTGCGATTTCAGCCGCTTCATGCTGTTCGGCTATTCGGGCGGCGGCCAGTTCGTCAATCGGTTCGCGGTGCTGCATCCGGAACGGCTGCGCGCCGTGTCCATCGGCGCGCCCGGTTCCGTCACATTGCTGGACGCGGACAAGGACTGGTGGGTGGGCACGCGCGACATGGCGGCCCGCTTCGGCAAATCCCTGGACCTGGACGCGTTGCGGCGCGTCGCGGTGCACATGGTGGTCGGCAAGGCCGATCTCGAAACCTGGGAGATCACGCACCCGCCGGGCGGCAAGTACTACATGCCCGGCTGCAACGACGCCGGCCGCACGCGCCCCGAGCGCCTGGCCACCTTGCGGCGATCCTTCGAGACCGCCGGCGTGGCGGTGGAGATGGATGTGGTGGACAACGTCCCGCACGATGGCCTGAAAGTCGTCGGCATCGTCCAGGACTTCTTCGCCAAGGTGCTGCGGCAGGACCGCGGCGAGTCTTAAGCGGACGATGCCGGCAAGATGAACCCGCGTCAAGCAGCCCGGTCCCCGCGCGGGCCGGCGTTAACCGGCCCCCGTGGCCAAGGACGAAAGCCATGCTGCGTTTCGCGCTGACCCGTATCGTCATGACGCTGCCCACGCTGCTGATCGTCGCGGTCGCGGTGTTCGTCATGATCCGGCTGATTCCCGGGGACCCCGCGCAGTTGATGCTGGGCGACCTGGCCGATCCCGCCAGCCTGGCGGATTTGCGCGCGCGCCTGGGGCTGGACCAGACCTGGCCCGTGCAGTTCGGCATCTGGTTCCGCAATATGCTGCATGGCGACCTCGGCGTGTCCATCACCACCGGCCAACAGGTGCTGGGCCTGGTATGGGATCGCTTCCTGGTCAGCGCCCAGGTGGTCCTGGCGGCCGTCCTCCTGGCCAGCGTCGTGGCGGTGCCGGCCGGCATGATCGCCGCCTGGAAGCAGAACGCCTTGCCCGATGTGATGCTGGTCGGCGGCGCGACGCTGCTGGTGTCCATACCCACGTTCTGGGGCGGTTTGCTGCTTTTGCTGTTCTTCGGGGTCAAGCTGCAATGGCTGCCGGTCGTCGGCTACGTGTCGGTGGCCAGCGACTGGCGGGCGGGCCTGCTGTACCTGGCCATGCCGGTGCTTACGCTGTTCCTGCACGAGATCGGCGTCATCATGCGCATGGCGCGCGCCAGTACGCTGGAGGTCCTGCGCCTGGACTACATTACCCATGCGCGCGCCAAGGGCCTGTCCGAACGCACGGTCCTGATGCGCCATGCCTTCAAGAACGCCTTCGGCCCCACCTGGACCCTGATCGGCCTGGTGCTGGGCAATCTGCTGGGCGGCATCGCCGTGGTGGAGACCGTCTTCACCATACCGGGCCTGGGCCGGCTGCTGGTGGACTCCATCTTCGGGCGCGACTACCCGGTGATCCAGGGCTGCCTGCTGTTCGTGGCCGTCATCTACGTGGTCGTCAACCTCGTCGTCGACCTGTGCTATCCCATTTTCGATCCCAGGGTGACCGTCGAATGAAAAAACGCATGGCAGCCAATGCGCTGGTGGGCGGCATCCTGGTCGGCGCGATCGTCGTCGCCGCCATCGTCGGCGTCGCATGGACGCCCCACGATCCGCTCAAGATCAACTTCCTCGCGCGGCTGCGCGCGCCGGGCGGCGCCTTTCTGCTGGGCACCGACGAATTCGGCCGTGACGAGCTATCGCGGCTGATGGCCGGCGCATCGGCCAGCGTGTGGATCAGCCTGCTGACGGTCACCTTCGCGCTGTTCGCGGGCACCTGCGTAGGCGTGCTGACCGGCTTCGTGCGCGGCTGGACGGACCGCATCGTCATGGCGTTCAACAATGCGCTGCTGGCTTTCCCCGGCTTGCTGCTGGCGCTGGGCCTGCTGGCCGTGGTGGGCGCCAACAAGTACGGCATCATCCTGGCGCTCGGCCTGGCCTACACGCCCTCGGTGGCGCGCATCGTGCGCGGCACCGTACTGTCGCTGCGCGAAAAGGAATTCATCGAAGCGTCGCGCGTGCTGGGGAATTCCGAGCTCTACACCATGGGCCGCCACGTGCTGCCCAATTGCGTGGCGCCCCTGACGGTGCTGGCCACGTCGATGTTCGGCTGGGTGGTGCTGGCCGAAAGCGCGCTGTCCTTCCTGGGCTTGGGCGTTCCGCCGCCCGCGCCGACCTGGGGCAATATGCTGTCGGCGGCGCGGCCCTTCCTGTCCCAGGCGCCTTACCTTTCCATCCTGCCGGGCCTGTGCATCGCGCTGACGCTGCTGGGCATCAACCTGCTGGGCGATGCCGTTCGCGATCGCCTCGATCCCCGCATGCGAGGCATGCAATGAGCGGCGCCCCGCAATCCCTGGTCAGCGTGCAAGGCCTGACCCTGGCCGTCGGGCATGGCGGGCGTGAGATCGTACGCGACGTCTCCTTCGACATCGCCCCTGGCGAGATGGTCGGTATCGTCGGCGAATCGGGCAGTGGCAAAACGCAGGCGGCGCGCGCCATCCTGGGCTTGACCCCGCCACCGCTGGTGCGAGTCGGCGGCCGCATTCTGGTCGAAGGCACGGATATCACGCGCGCCACGCCGGCGGTGCTGCGACGCCTGCGCGGGGCGCGCATCGGCATGGTGTTCCAGGAACCCATGACCTCGCTCAATCCCTCGATGACGATAGGGCGCCAGCTGGAAGAAGGGCTGGCACTGCATCGGCGCGACCTGGGCGCGGGCGAGCGCCGCAAGCGCATCCTGGATATGCTGGCGCGCGTGGGCCTGCGCGATCCCGAAGGCGCGCTCACCGCCTGGCCGCACGAGTTCTCCGGCGGGATGCGCCAACGCATGATGCTGGCCTCCGTGATGCTGCTGGCGCCGGCGCTGCTGGTGGCCGACGAGCCCACCACCGCGCTGGACGCGGTTGTGCAGCGCGACGTGCTGGAACTGATGGTGGGACTGACCCGCGAGCACGGCACCGCGGTGCTCATGATCAGCCACGACCTGCCCATGGTCGCGCGCTATACGGAACGCGTCATCGTCATGTCGCAGGGCGAGGTCGTCGAAAGCGGCGCGACCGCGGATCTGCTGGCCCGGCCGCGACATCCCTACACCCGCAAGCTGCTCCAGGCGATGCCGCGCCGCATGCCGGCGCGCCTGCCCACGCGCGAGGCGCCCGTCGTCGAGGTACGCCAACTGGTGGTCGATTACGCCGGCCGCCGGCGCATGTTCTCACGCACGGCCAGCAAGCGCGCCCTGCACGGTATCTCGCTGGCCGTGCATCCGCGCGAAGTCGTCGCCGTGGTCGGCGGCTCGGGCTCGGGCAAGACCACCTTGGGCCGCGCCATCGCCGGCCTGGTTACGCCGGCCGAAGGGCAGATCCTCTTCCGCGGCCAGCCCGTCGCGCGCAGCCACGCCGCCTGGAACGACTACCGCCTGAATTGCCAGATGGTGTTCCAGGATCCTTATTCGTCGCTGGATCCGCGCATGACCGTGGCCCAGCTGGTGGGCGAGGCGCTACGGCTGGTACCCGGCCTGGCCGCCGCCGACAAGGAGCGCCGGGTGCGCGAAGTGCTGGACGAGGTGGGCTTGTCCGCTGAGCATGGGGCCCGCTATCCGCACGAGCTTTCCGGC
Source organism: Bordetella genomosp. 11 (assembly GCF_002261215.1). Lineage (NCBI taxonomy): Bacteria > Pseudomonadati > Pseudomonadota > Betaproteobacteria > Burkholderiales > Alcaligenaceae > Bordetella > Bordetella genomosp. 11. Next base: position 647,695 of record NZ_NEVS01000001.1, read on the forward strand.
GGGCAGCGCCAGCGGGTCGCCATCGCCCGCGCCGTCGTGCGCCGCCCGTCCTTCGTGATCGCGGACGAACCCGTATCGGCCCTGGACGTCACGGTGCGGGCGCAGATCCTCGATCTGTTCGCCGAACTGCAGCGCAAGCACGGCTTCAGCTGCCTGTTCATCAGCCATGATCTGGGCGTGGTCGAACAGGTGGCCGACCGCGTGATCGTCATGCAGGAGGGCAACATCGTCGAGCAGGGCACGCGCGACCAGATCTTCGACGCCCCGCGCGAGGATTACACGCGGCGGCTGTTGGCCGCGATCCCCATGCTGGTGTCGACCGAAAGCGGCGGCGTGCGCCTGAAATGGCGCTTCGCCGAAACGCCGGAGGCCACCGCGGCGGCGTGATTGTCCGTAAAATCTGCCTGACCCAATTACGGAACTTCATCATGCCGAAGACGGCAGCTTCCACCGGCCCGACGTCATTGGCCGATCAACTGGCTCGCGATATCCAGTCCGGCGTGTTCGGCACGGGGGCGTGGCTCAAGCAGATCGATCTGCAGGAACGCTACGGCGCCAAGCGGCTGGACGTGCGCCGCGCGCTGGACCACCTGACCCAGAAGCGCGTCATCGAGCATGTGCCCAATCGCGGCTACCACGTCCACGCCATCGATGAAGCGCGCCAGAACCACATCCGCGACATCCGCGCCTTGCTGGAAGTCGGCGCCGCCGCCGACCTGATGCCCCAGGTCACCGATGCCAAGGTCGCGCAGCTGCGCGCCATGGCCGAACGCTTCGAGCAACTGGTGCTGACCGGCACGCTGCTGCAGCAGTACGAGGTCAACCTGCAGTTCCACGAGGCGCTGTACGACATGTGCGCAAACCGCGAGCTGGTGGCCCTGATCCAGGATATGCGCAGCCGGGCGGTCGCCGCGCCCGCCACGCAATGGATGACGCGCGCCCGCATCGAAAAATCGGTGCGCGAACACTTCGATATCGTCGCCGCAGTCCAGGCGCGCGACGTCAAGCGCCTGCAGAAAATCATTCGCGAGCATGTGATGCAAACCATGCCCTGACTCGGGAAAGTCCGGGTTACGCGGACGGGGCGCGCTCCTCATAATGCCCAAATTTGGCGCCAATATTGTCTAAATTCGAAGCGCCCCAAAGGAGTCTCCCGTGAAGCCCATTCCGCACCTGCGCGCCGCCCTGGCTGCCGCCTTCCTCGCCGCCGCGGGCGTGGCCCATGCCTCGTCCTACGTTATCTCCGAGCCGGCGGATATCCGCTCCACCAATCCGGGAGTCAATCGCGACGACACGACCGACGGCGTGGTCCTGAACATGGTGGAAGGCCTGGTGGGCTACCGCGCCAATGGATCGGTGGGGCCGCTGCTGGCCAAGTCCATCGACATTTCGCCGGACGGGCTTACCTACACCTTCACCCTGCGCGACGGCGTCAAGTTCCACAATGGCGAACCGATGACGTCCGCGGACGTGATGTGGAGCTGGAAGCGCTACATGGACCCGGCCACGGATTGGCGCTGCCGCACGGAGTTCGACGGCCGCAACGGCCTGAAAGTGGAAGAGGTGTCCGCGCCCGATGCGAAGACGTTCGTGATGAAGCTCAATCACAAGTCCGCGGTGTTCCTCGATACGCTCGCGCGCACCGATTGCGGCATGACGGCCGTCCTGAACAAGGCCTCGGTCAAGGCCGACGGCAGTTGGGACAAACCGATCGGCACCGGGCCCTTCATGCTGGGCGACTGGAAGCGCGGCGAGTACATCGTGCTGAAGGCGTTCAAGGATTATGTGTCCCCGCCGGGAGATAAGCCGGACGGCTATCTGGGCAGCAAGAAACCCCTGGTGGACGAAGTCAAGTTCCTGGTCGTTCCGGACGCATCCACCGTCAAGGCGGGCCTGATGTCCGGCGCGATCGACGCCGGCCAGATTCCCTATACCGATGTGCCGGAGCTGAAGTCGCAAAAGCAGATCCGCATCCAGGTTGCCTCGGACTCCGCCAAGCACACGCTGCTGTTCCAGACGCGCGATCCGCTGCTGAAGAACGTCAAGCTGCGCCAGGCGATCGCGGCGTCGCTGGATATCCCGCAGATCGTGCAGGCGGCGACGGAGGGCCTGGGCACGCCCAATGCCTCGGCGGTTTCGCGGGATTCATCGTTCTACGACAAGGTGCAGGCGCAGGCCTATCACTACGATCCGGCGCTGGCGCAGAAGCTGCTGAAGGAAGCGGGGTATAAGGGCGAGAAAATCGTCATTTACGCGAACAAGCGCGCCCACGTGCCGAGCTACCAGGTGGCGGTGATGGCGCAGGCGATGATGCAGGCGGTCGGGATCAACGCGCAGATCGAGGTCCTGGAATGGGCGACGCAGCTGGATCGCTACAACAAGGGGAATTACCAGATCAGTTCGTTCAGCTATTCCTCTCGCCTGGATCCGGCCTTGAGTTACGAGCAGTTTTCCGGGAACAAGGATAAGCAGCCGCGGAAGGTGTGGGACGATCCGCAGGCGCAGGCGCTGATCGACGAAAGTTTTTCGGAGCTGGATCCGGCGAAGCGTCAGGCGATATTCGACAAATTGCATCCCTTGATGCTGGCGCAGGCGCCCTTGATCCTGTTGTCGAACGGTAATCAGCCCTGGGGGGTTAGCCAGCGCTTGAAGGGCTTTACCGTGTGGGAGGGGAAGCCGTTTGCCTGGGGGGCTTCCGTGGGGGAATAGGCGCTTGCTGTAGCTGGGGCTTGCTGATGGCGTTCGTTGATGGTTGCTGTTGGCGGGTGTCTTGCTGGTCTCGTTCGTTGGTGGTCGCTGTCCGCGGGTATTTTGCTTGTGCCGTCCGGCGGGGGTGGTGCCTGTCGGGGCCAGCCCGATCGTCCGTCCCGGCGCGCGGGCGCCGGGCACCGCTACGCTAATCTCGTCCGGCGGGCGTTCACGGGTGGTGTGCTTTGTGATGGCGTCCGCGCCTCGCCTTCCTTCGATTCCGCTCGCTCGGCCTCAACGGGCTGGCCCCGACAGGCACCACCCCCGCCGGACTCCGGTTTGCCTTAATTACGGTCGCTGCGACGAGTTTGGTTCTTGCGCTTTGTCGGGGGCGGATGCTGCCGCTGGAAGATTCTGCATTGCACGTCGCATCGGGGCCGCCCAGCGCGGCCCCGATGCGCCTACGCGGTGGTTGAATGCGACGGGCTGCATGCGAATGGCGGTGAGGATGGCGACGGCGGTGGAATGCAACGTTCTGGGGCATGCAGGCGCAAAGATCCTGACGCCCCCACAGGTTCTGGATGCCGCGGATACCCCTGAATCCTCACAGGCTCGCACGCGCTCGTAGCCCATGTCGTGTTTCGTTGACCATCTCGGCTCGTTTGCCATATCGCGACGTTCATCATGTCGCGTATGGTTGACCATCGCAGCTCGTAGGCCATCTCGCCCAAGGCACATACGGATGCGCGAATGCAACGGCATCCACTCCAGACACAAGACCGTCGCACGAAAGCACCCGCGGCATGACGCACCGTGTAGGCGATCGCTGGCCGCGCTGGGCGGCCGGCGATCGACGTGCGCCACAAAATCTTTCACCGGCAGCATCCGCTATCGACGAAGCGCAAGAACGCAGCCCGTCCCAGCGAACGGTGAATAAGGCAAACCGGAGTCCGTCGGGGGTGGTGCCTGTCGGGGCCAGCCCGTTGAGGACGAGCGAGCGGAATCGAAGGGAGGCGTGGCGCGGACGCCATCGCCAAGAACACCACAAGCCAACGCCCGCCGGACGAGATTAGCGTAGCGGTGCCCGGCGCCCGCGCGCCGGGACGGACGATCGGGCTGGCCCCGACAGGCACCACCCCCGACGGACGGCACAAGCAAGACACGCGCCAACAGCAACGATCAACGGACAAGACGCGTGCGTCGATGCGTGCCGCACGCAGCAGGATCACCGATCGACCGGGGCGTCTCGCGACATCGCCTGCCCCGAAGCGATTCAGCAAAAACGCATCGGCGAAAAAGCGGCGACATCGATGGACGGCGCTTCGCCCCGGATGATCTGGGCAATCGTCCGCCCCATGACCGGTCCCGCGGTCATGCCGAAATGCGAATTCCCAAAGGCGAAATAAGCATTGTCCACGCCCGGCGCGCGGCCCAGCACCGGCAAGCCGTCCGGCAGAGTGGGGCGGTCGCCGGCCCATCGCGTGACGTGCGTCATGCTCAAAGTGGGAAACATCCGGCGTGCCTGCTTTTCCAGCAGCGCCGTACGCTTCCAGTTCGGGGGCGCGTCGAAGCCGGCATACTCGACCGTGCCCGCGAGCCGAAGACCCATATTCATTGGCGCCACCGCGAACTTGGCATCCACATTCGTCACCGGGATGCGGGGCATACTCTCCGGCTCTGAAATAGTGATGTGGTAGCCGCGCTCGGGCTCCACCGGCAATGGAGTGCCCAACATGCCCGCCAGCGGGCCCGACGCCGCGCCCGCGGCCACCAGCACGCGCTCCACCGCGCGAGCCTGGCCGTCCACCATCACAGCCTTGACCCGCCCGGCGTCTATCCGGAAGCCCGTGACCCTGCCGCGCAGGATCGTCGCACCGTGACGTTGGGCATCTTCGGCCAGCAAGCGCACAAGCTGGTGCGGGTTGCGCACGCGGCCGTTGTCCGGCAGCAGCATGCCGCTGGAGAATATGGGCGCCAGCGTCGGTTCAACCTCGCGGATTTCATCCTTGCCGAGCACGACTGTCTTAACGCCCGCCGCCTCCCGCATGAATTGGGTCAGTAAAGACCCGTGGGCAGCGTGCGGCCGTTCCGAAACGTACAGCTGGCCGCAGCGATCGATCAGTGCATCCGCGGGTGTCCCGCGCGTCAACGCGTCGTAGGCCTCGAAAGCATCGCCGTGCAATACCCGCATGGCGCGCGACGTCTTCAGCGCTTCTTCCGTGGAACTGTAACGAGCCAGTCGTGCAAGCCACGGCGCCACCTTCAGGAAGTAGCCTGCCCGCACCACAAGCGGGCCTTCAGGATCGAGCAGCCAACCCGGCGCCTGCCGGATCACGCCCGGAATGGTATAGGGCACGACCGCGCCGGGGCTGATATTCCCGGCGTTGCCGAAACTCGCTCCCTCTCCTACCGCGCCGCGGTCGATCAGGGTGACGGCAAAGCCGGACCGCTGCAACCACAACGCCGATGCCACGCCGACGATACCCGCGCCGATGATGATGATTTGACCCGTGGGCATAGTCCGCTCACTTTGCCTCGATGTGACGTTCACGGATAAGTGTCGAGAACTTCTTCCCTTCGCTCGTTATGTACGCCGCGACCTCGGCGGGCGATTTCGTGCCGTCGGGCTCCACCCCCATCTGGATCATCTGGTCCCTTATGGCGGGCATGGCCAGAACCTCGCGCAGCGCGCTATTCAGTTTCGCCACCACAGCCGGCGGTGTGCCCGCGGGCGCCAGAATCGCTTCCCAGGTCACCACGTCGAAACCGGCCACTCCGGCTTCGGCGATGGTGGGCACGTCGGGCATTCCCGTCGCCCGCTTGCTGCCCGACACGGCCAGCGCCCGAAGCTTGCCGCCCTTGACCAGGCTGGCTGCCGATCCGATGCCAGGCATCATCATGGTGACCTGGCCACCCATGACATCGGCGAGTGCCGGCGCGCTTCCTTTGTAAGGCACATGGACCATGTCCGTGCCGGTCATGGCAAGCAGCTGCTCCGACGCCAGATGCGCCGCGCTACCGATACCGAAGCTGGCATAGCTGAGCTTGCCCGGCTGCTTTTTCGCCAAGTCGATAAGCTCTCCGACGGACTTCACCGGCACCTCCAGGTTGGTGACCAGCAGCAACGGAATGGTGTCCACCAGCGCCACCGGCGCGAAATCCCGGTCGGAGTCGTAGGTCAGCTTCTGCAGCGCCGGATTGATGGCGAAGGATGCCGACGTAAACAGCAGCGTATAGCCGTCGGCGGGCTGGCCCGCGACGTATTGCGTGGCGATGATGGTATTCGCGCCAGGCCGGTTTTCCACCACGATGGGCTGCCCCAGCTTGGCACCCAAAGCGGTCGCCAGCAGGCGTGCCGTGGTATCGGAGCCTCCGCCTGGGGAAAACCCGACGACCAGCTTTATCGGCCGCTCAGGATAGGACTGGGCTTGCGCGTTCCCTACGCCGACGAGCGCACACAGGCTTAGCACCGCCATCGCACTTTTGATCATCGAATTTCCCTTGTGCTTGGATTTTCCCGACACCGGATGGTGCCTTCAGGCGATCATGACCGCGGCGCGCCAATCGAACAAATCGAAATTTCCATCCTGCTTATGTTCAAATGCTATATATGCGAGCCGCACTGAACTTAAGACAGGTCGAGGCCTTCTACTCGGTCATGCAAACCGGCACGGTCGTCGCCGCCGCACGGTTGATGAACGTCACCCAGCCCGTGGTAAGCCGGGCAATTGCGCTACTCGAAATGCGGGTGGGCTATAAGCTGTTCGAACGCCACGGCCGGCGACTCAGCCCCACGCCGGACGCGGAAGTCCTCTATCGTGAAATCGAACCGATATACGGCGGCCTCGATCGGATCGCGGAAGTCGCGGAAGACATTAGGCTTCAGCGTGCCGGCGCCTTGCGTATCGCCACAATGCCTGCGCTATCCCAGGGACTGGTCGCGCGAGCCGTGGCCGCATTCCTGGCCTCGCGTCCCCACGTCACGGTATTCGCGCAAAGCATGCCGTCCCGCCAAGTCGCGGAATCGGTGGCGACGCGGCAATATGACGTCGGGCTTGTCGAGCTGCCCCTCGCCCGGTCGGCCATTGCCATCGAACCGCTGCCGCCGGCACCTTCGATGGCGGTCATGCCGGTGGGACACCGGCTGGCGCGCAGGCGCAAGGTATCGGTGGCCGATCTGGTCGACGAACGCATGATCCTGCTATCGCAGCATGGTTTTCTGCGCTTCCAGATCGACGACGCATTCTCCAAGCGCGGGGCGGCGGCACATGTCGTCCTCGAGACACCGAACTCATTGCTTGCCTGCGCGCTCGTGGCGGCAGGCGCGGGCATGACGATCGTCTCGAAATGGTCCGCCGAATCCTTCATCGGGCCGCGCGTCGTGGCAAAACCCATGGAAGAAACCCTGACATCGCAGGCAGCGATCATCTTCCCCGCCCCGGGCGCTCGCCTGTCCCTGGCCGAAGCATTCGCCGACGCACTGAGGCAGGAAGCAAAGCGTTAACGATTGCCCCGTCCCGCCCGAAAGCATCCGCGGCATACCGCACCGTGTAGGCGATCGCTGGCCGCGCTGGGCGGCCAGCGATCGACGCGCGCGGCAAGATCTTCCTAAGGCAGCATTCACCATCCACGAAGCGCAAGAACCCAGATCGTCGCGGCGACCGTAATTAAGGCAAACCGCAGTCCGTTGGAGGTGGTGCCTGTCAGGGCCAGCCCGTTGGAGCCGCGCGAGGGAATCCGAAGGAAGGACGGCCGGGCAAAAAACCCGCAGCCAGCAACCACCAACGCACGCTCCGGCTCGCAACTCCACGCGGTTCGTAAAGTACGATACTCATCCGTTGCACGAAGCCGTCATGGAGATACGTATGGTCCCGCCAGCCAGCCCCGACCCCCGGATACTGAAAGCAGTCCAACAACAACTGATCGACTACAACAATCGCGACATCGATGCCTACATGCGGCACTGGTCCGACGACTGCCGCAACTTCGAATTCCCCGACAAACTCCTCGCATCGGGAATCGACCAGGTCAGAGCCAGATACACCGAGCGCTTCAAGGACGAAGCCTTGCATGCCAGACTGATCAACCGTATCGCCGTCGATGACATGGTGGTGGACCAGGAAGTCGTCACCCGCACCTTCCCCGACGGTATAGGCGAAGTCGACATCGTCGCCATCTATCGCGTCACCGAAGGGAAAATCTCCCACGCCTGGTTCAAGTTCGGCCAAGTCCGCATGCGCTGAAGCCGCTCGCCGCCTATGGGTTCCGCGTCACCTCCCACGCGCGGGCCCGCTTCAAGGCCCACGGTGTATACCCCTTCACCGTCTCCCGGAATGCGCCCACATCCAGGCCATTGAACAACGGCATCATCGGCGCATCCTCCAGGAACAGCTTGTGCAGCTCATCGAACTGCGCCTGCCGCTGCGCCGTATCGGTGATCGTCGATGACGACTCGATCAGCGCCAGCGCCTTCGGATCGTCCCACACCTTGCGCGGCTGCTTATCCTTATTGCCCGACATCATCTCGTAATTCAGACTCGGATCCAATCGCGCGGAATAGGGAAACGTCATCATCTGGTACTTCCCGCTGTTGTAGCGGTCCAGCTGCGTCGCCCACTCCGTCACCTCCAGCCGCGTATGGATCCCCACCGCCTGCAGCATCGCCTGGATAATGACCGCCGACGTATACGCTTCCGGATAGCGCTTCGTCGCGATAATCGCGATCTCCTGCCCCTTGTATCCCGACTCCTGCACCAGCTTCTGCGCCAGCGCCGGGTCGTACTTCCATGTCTCCCGCTGCGCCTTGTCGTAGTACGACGAAATCAAAGGCACCATCGACGTACTGGGCTGCATCAGCCCGTCGCCCACAGCCGCCACCAGCTGCGCATTATCGATCGCATGCACGATGGCCTGCCGCAGCTTCACGTTGGACAGCAGGGGATCGCGCGTCTGCATCAGCAATCCGGTCAAACTCATCACCGGCGACGAAGCCACCTTCACGCCTTGCACCGCCTGCATGGGCTTCACATCGGTGTACGACAGGTCCTGGATGATATCGATATCGCCGCGCTGCAGGGCCGCCTTCGCCGTCGCGTCGTCCGGCACGATCATGAAGCGCACCTCATCCACCAGCGGCCGCTTCGAACCGGTAAAGCCGTCAAGCTTGCCATCCTGGTTGGCGTAGTGCGGGTTCCTGGCCAGGCTGATGTACTGCCCGCGCTTCCATTCCTTCAGCATGAAAGGGCCCGTGCCGATCGGCTTATTCCAGCTGCCATCCGCATTCAGCGAATCCCGGTGCACCACGCCGCTGCCGGCGCAATCGGGACGTGCCAGCGACGCCAAAAACAGCCCATAGGGCTTGTCCAGGCGATACACCACCGTATGCGCGTCGGGCGCTTCGATCGACGTCACCTTCGCCGCGCCGCTGCCATCGAAATCGCCACGGCAGCGCCAAGCCGTTTTCGGGTTCATGAAGTAGTTCCAGCTCCACACCACATCCTGCGCCGTCAGCGGCGCCCCGTTCTGGAACAGGACGCCGTCGCGCAGCGTGAAGGTATAGGTCTTGCCGTCGTCGCCGATGGTATAGGACTTGGCCAGCAGCGGCTTGATCTCGGCATGTTCGCCGAACGCCACCAGCCCTTCGACGATATGCAGTGCCACCATATCGCTGTTGGCGTCGCGATTCACCCCGGGCTCCGTGGACCGGATGTCGGCGGTCATCGCGATGCGCAGCGGCGGGGCATCGGCGGCGCGCGCGATGCCCGGGGCCGCCGCCCAGGCCAGGGCCATCCCCGCCGCGGCCATCCAGGCGGGGGCAAGCACCCGCTTCACGCGGGACGATACGGTGGCTATCCTCATGCGCAGGCTCCTGGCTATTAGCGGGCGCCGGCCGTCTGGCCGTAGGTAAATACCTGCGGCTCGGCGGAGAGGCTATAGCGCGTGTACACGCGGTTGAGCGCCGGCAAAGGCACCACGTCCATCTCGCCGACCGCCGGTTCCATCACGACCATCGCGACGGAGGCGGACAGGTTGTCGTGGCTGCCCGGCCGCGGCGGCCGGCATACCGAATAGGGCGCGCCAAAATCGTCGAAAAAGGCCGCCCGAAGATCGTCGCGCGTCAGCGCTTCGCGCTTGTTCAACAATCGGCGCACGCGCCAATCGCGGTACTGGCTTTCCGGGGTGCTGGCGCGGCCGGTATCGCGCAGCTTGCACAGGGCCACCTCGCTGACCCAGTGGTTGGCGTGCACGATCAGGTCGTCTTCCCCCGGATAGATGGGGAAAGCCTCGTCCGTGGTGCATTCGAAGTCGATACCGAAACCGTCCGCCATGCCCAGCATGATGTTGTTCGAGCAGGATTTCGGCGTCGTTGCCACCGCCTTGATCGCCAGCGCGAAGTGCTGCTGTTCCAGCACCTTGCGGCGGATCAGCGACAGCGGCACGCCCAGCTGCGTGAAGTCGCGGTCCGATTCCAGGTAGTTCGCGGTAATCGAGATGCCTTTGCTGTTCAATCCACTGCGCGCCAGGCCGCCTGCTTCCACGAAGGTCAGCATGTCCGGGCCATCGTCCTGGCGAATTCGCAGCACGATGGACGTCTCCGCGCATTCCGCGCGCCAATCCCAATTCTGCCCGTGCAGCAGGTTCCCGGTGGCCGAGCGCTCGGGCAGCACCAGCGCACCCGTGCAGCCGTCGCCCGGCTCCAGTTCGGCGGCTTTCTTTTTCTCGGCGCGTGCCTTGGCAACCACTTCGGTGCGCGCATTGATCATCACGATGTCTTCGAGCGACACGCCGGCGCCGTCGGCGATCCCGCGCATCTCCTCGATGTAGTGGGCGCCGTAGGCCTCGATCTCCTTGGCGAAGGATGCGACCAGCCGCTTGCGCGCCGCGCCGTCATAGCCCAGGGTGACCAGCGTCTGGCCATACATCGCCGCGCTCTTGCGCACCCGGTCCACCGCCGCGCGGCCGTACTGCAGGCCGCGCTCGTAGGGCTTTCCGGCCACGGAAATGAAAGGGAACTGTTCGGGCGTGGTGGGCATGGCATATCCGGGTAGGCGGGGGAGGGGGGCGCCGCCGGGGCGTCGGCGCGGCGCATCCGTGGCGGGGTGGGGTAGCGGAAAAGTTTATCCCAAATTGGCGCCAAAAATATCGGGGATTATCCCAGCATCCGCCTTCCCGCTTCCTCGATCCCGGATTGATCCGAATGATGAACCGTATGGGGAACGGCCGGGATCGCCGATGTACGCAATCGGGCCGTATGGGCGCGATTCACGTATCGGACGCCGGCACGCGGGACCCCGACGAACTGCTTGCCCTGTCGTCTTCCTTTTAATCATCGGAGATCAACATGCCCCTGAATCCCACCTTATCCCTGACCGGCACCGTGGCCAATATGCTCGTGATGCCCGCCGCGCAGCCTGTTGCGATAAACCGGGACGGGTATATCGAAGACAATCTCGACGGGCTGTTCACCACGCTCGTAAGCCCCGAATACGCCCGCCATCGTGGGGAGTACATGGAGCGGCTCAGGTTGATCTATGCGGAGGATTCCGGCCGGCTTCTGTTCGACAGGCTCACCGCGCTCGGCGACCGGCACCGCGTTTACCCGGTGCTGGATTTCGTCCTCCCCCCGGATACCGATGCCGGCCCCGCCGAGGCCGCGCCAGCATCGCCGCCGCGTCCTGCCTCGCCGGCCGTACAGCTGGACAACGGCCGTTGCCTATGGGATCCCTTGTGCCTTCCCCTGGATCCGCGCAGTACGGACTATCCCGCCCAATACAGGAAGGTGGAGGATGGCCTGATCGAGCTCTGCCACCAACTGATGGCCATTAACTCCCAACACGTCTTCGCCTCCGATGCCGCGCGCACGGCGCCTCCCCCTCCCGCGGGGTCGGGATCTACGATACCCGTCGATCCGGTGTCCGCCTCGAATGGCCGCAGGCAGGCCCTGAACGCGGCACGTCCTTATCATCTGCCGGTCTGGAAGGGGGAAACGACGTCCGTGCGCCTGCGCGACGATCTCTCCATACGCGTCAGCAAAGAACTGGGTCTTCGACAGGACGAGGTCCTGAACGTTTTGCGCGAAATCGGCCGGCACATGGCCGGTCGGCTCGTTCTCGACGATCTTGCGGTGTGCGCCAGAAAAGGCGGCACCCTGATCGTCGCGGAAGGCAAGGGGAAGTCCGGCTTGACCACCACCCGCAAGGGCGAAGTGGTATGGCTGTTCGACGAAGGCGATCTGTCGCGCCGCTGCATACAGCGCGGCCTTTCCGAGTCGGGCAAGCCGCTCTATTCGGCCTTCGTCGACCTGATCGCGGCACGGGACACGCTGGGCAAGAAGCTCGGCCTGGATTCCTACTGGATAGCGCGCAATTGGTTGAGCCGCCGCGTCGCGAGCGAAGAGTTCTGCCACAGCATCCAAGGCAGCCACGCCATTGAAGGCCAGTCCAGCCCGGAACACCCGCAGGATCCGGTCCACGCCATTGCCGCGCCGCCGTCTCGTATCGCTTCGCGGAACGACGCTGCAAGCACTGCCGCGGTAGGCCCGCGCGCCACGCAGGCGCCGGCCGAGGACGCCGCGTCGCAAGCCGCGCAACCGCGCCAGCGCCTGGGGCGGGGGATAGTGCAGGGGATGGCGAGCATGTGGCGCTCGGTACAGACGCGCATGGGCGTGGGGAACGCGTCCCGGCAGCCCATGGACGGCTCGCGGCCGTACGATGCGCTGGTTGCCTTCGTTCCCGACTATTCGGTTCCCAACGAATACACCCCGGCCTCGCGCCGATAAGCGCGGCGGCCCTTGCCGCAAATAAAAAAGCCAGGTTCGCGATGAACCTGGCTTTTTTGCAGCAAGTGCCCCGGCAAGGCCGGGGCCAGCGGATAGGACTTGCTTAGAAGTCCATGCCGCCCATGCCACCCATGCCACCCATGCCGCCGGGCATGCCACCCGGGGCAGCGGGCTTGTCTTCGACCAGCTCGACCACGGCGGCCTCGGCCGTCAGCAGCAGGCTGGCGACGGACGCGGCGTTCTGCAGCGCGGTGCGGGTCACCTTGGTCGGATCCAGCACGCCTTGCTCGACCAGGTCGGCGTACTCGCCGGTCGCGGCGTTGTAGCCGTAGTTGCCCTTGCCGCTCAGCACGGTGTTCACGACCACGCTGGCTTCTTCGCCGGCGTTGGTGACGATCGTGCGCAGCGGCTCTTCGACGGCGCGCAGGATCAGCTTGATACCGGCGTTCTGGTCAGGCGTGTCGCCCTTCAGGTTGGCAATGGCTTGCTTGGCGCGCAGCAGGGCCACGCCACCACCAGCCACCACGCCTTCTTCCACCGCGGCACGCGTGGCGTGCAGGGCGTCTTCGACGCGGGCCTTCTTTTCCTTCATTTCGACTTCCGTCGCGGCACCGACCTTGATGACCGCCACGCCGCCGGCCAGCTTGGCCACGCGCTCTTGCAGCTTTTCACGGTCGTAGTCCGAGGTGGCTTCCTCGATCTGGACGCGGATCTGCTTGACGCGCGCTTCGATCGACTTGCCGTCGCCAGCGCCGTCGATGATGGTGGTGTTTTCCTTGCCCACTTCGATGCGCTTGGCCTGGCCCAGATCCTGCAGCGTGGCCTTTTCCAGCGACATGCCGGTTTCTTCGGAGATCACCACGCCGCCCGTCAGGATGGCGATGTCTTCCAGCATGGCCTTGCGGCGGTCGCCGAAGCCAGGCGCCTTGACGGCGGTGGTCTTCAGGATGCCACGGATGTTGTTCACAACCAGGGTGGCCAGCGCTTCGCCTTCGACGTCTTCGGCGATGATCAGCAGCGGACGGCTCGACTTGGCGACTTGCTCCAGCACGGGCAGCAGGTCACGGATGTTGCTGATCTTCTTGTCGAAGATCAGAACGAAGGGGTCTTCCAACGCGGCGACTTGCTTGTCCGGGTTGTTGATGAAGTAGGGCGACAGGTAGCCGCGGTCGAACTGCATACCTTCGACCACGTCCAGTTCGTTGTCCAGCGACTTGCCGTCTTCGACGGTGATGACGCCTTCCTTGCCGACCTTGTCCATCGCGTCGGCGATGATCTGGCCGATCGAGGCATCGCTGTTGGCCGAGATCGAGCCGACCTGGGCGATTTCCTTGCTGGTCGTGACGGGCTTGCTCAGCTTCTTCAGCTCTTCGACGGCGGCGGTAACGGCCTTGTCGATGCCGCGCTTCAGGTCGATGGGGTTGAAGCCGGCGGCCACGTACTTCAGGCCTTCCTGGACGATGGCCTGGGCCAGCACGGTCGCGGTGGTGGTACCGTCACCGGCGTTGTCGGAGGTCTTGGACGCAACGTCCTTGACCAGCTGGGCGCCGATGTTCTCGAACTTGTCCTTCAGTTCGATTTCCTTGGCGACGGACACGCCGTCCTTGGTCACCGTCGGGGCGCCGAAGGAGCGCTCCAGCACGACGTTGCGGCCTTTGGGGCCCAGGGTGGTCTTGACAGCGTTGGCGAGGACATTCACGCCACGCACGATGCGCACACGGGCGTCATCGGCAAACAGGACTTGCTTGGCAGCCATAGTGTTTCCTTACTGGAATTCGGTATCGGGATGGGGAATTACTGGATCACGGCGAGGATTTCTTCCTCGCGGATGACGAGCAGCTCTTCGCCATCGACCTTCACGGTCTGGCCGGAATACTTGCCGAAGAGCACCTTGTCGCCAGCCTTCAGGTCAACCGGCAGAACCTTGCCGTCTTCCGTGCGCTTGCCGGGACCAACGGCGATGACTTCGCCTTGATCAGGTTTTTCGGCCGCGCTTTCGGGGATGACGATACCCGAGGCGGTTTTGCGCTCGTTGTCCAGACGCTTGATGATCACGCGATCATTCAGAGGACGCAGGGCCATGAAGAACTCCTGTAGTTCGGTACGATAGGGGATTGTCTCTAGGGGCCGCCGGGGTGTTAGCACTCATCGGCGGCGAGTGCTAATTATAGGGGCGGTTCCGAAGGGTTCAAGAGGGGGCGGCGCGGCTGTTACAACTCTGTCGGGTTGGGGTTCACGGCGAGGTGTCGAATGTCACTCAACTTGGAATTTATGTCATTCAAGTTGGAATTCTAGGTGTCCCCAATTTTAGGTGCCGGACATGCTTGGCGAAGTTTGAGGGCAAGAACCATTCGACCGGCGTTCGGCAGGAGATCCGTGCCACGTGACGGATGATCTCAAGGCGCCATCACTCCCCGTCATGGAAACGCGGACGACCGCTATCGACCCGTTGCCGCCATCCCACAAGAAAGCGGCCGACGGCCGGTTTCGGATCAGTATCGGACGGACCTTACTGCCCCGGGACCCTGTGGCAGTTCCTGTATTTCCTCCCACTCCCGCACGGACAGAGCGCATTCCGGTGCACCTTGGGGAAAACGACCGGCGCAGCTGCGGTGACTTGGAGTTGGCCGATCATGACGCCGGGGCTGTTCGATCGCCCGTCCACTATGTCCAGCATCGGCAACTCGTTTTCGACGATGTCGCTCTCATAGCCGGCGACTGCGGCCAGCGGCGACTGGAAATCAAGCATCCCTGTGTTAAGGCGTTTACCCACCGTGCCGCCGGAACGGTGCCAGCTCGATATATCTGCGACGATTGCGGCGGCCTTTGCGCAGATCGCGGTATGAGAAGCCCGTCTTTCAAGCAGCGCGCGCAGTTCCCGTTCGTCGGCCCCCGTCATTGCGCTGAATGCACCGATTGCCTGAATCATCGTCGGATTACTGGGTGCTGGGTCTCTGCTGCGTTCGCAATGGACCGTAAATTTTTCTTGTGGGACGGGATGGTTGATGAAGTTGATGAAGTCTTGGAAGTTCGAGATCAAAGCGTTGGTGATGAAACCGTCCACAGTGTATCCGGTGATCATCACCGTCAGCTTTCGGTTGCGAACATCTATCGAGAGCACATCCGGATCTGACCTGAATTTCTCCGTCGCAATCTCAGCAAAGTGTTCGATGGCCTCGCGGAATCGCGCGTCTTTCCTCGATGCGGCCTGCAGGGCCTCCATTAGCCAGGTCGACATCTTGAATCCATTGATGAATGCTAGGCCGGTGTAGCAGTAAAGTGCAGAGGCATCGTCACAAAGAAGATGTCCTGCCTTGCCCGACGCTTCTGTCACGATGTCGCCGGTCCAGCCTGTAAGGCGCCGATCGCTGACTTGAATGATTTGATCCGCGTTGGCGGCTACGAGAGCAAAGGTCATAGTGGCGTGCAGAGGTTCTATCGGAAAGATCGATCTAGCGCGAAGACTTGAATCGGGCAAGTCTCTGGCGGAAAATAACATGACACAATCCGACGGCCGGATGTTGCGCTTGTACTGTCGGCTGGAGCCGGTCAATGATAGGCGCGGGGTAACAACGAAAGGATGGAATCTCGTGGAATCTTGCGCACATGACAATCTGGGGCTTTCCCTTGACCGGTGGCAGGAATGCCACTGGCATCTGCACCAAATGGAAGGCCATTACCATCAGCCGGACGGATTCCGCTATTCCCTGAATTCGTTCATTCGTGCCGTTAAGGAAGTACCCCTGAAACTGCACAACGATTTGCAGCGCCATCCTGAAGTGAGGGCAAAAATCAAGCCGCTCCAAGAGGCGGTTTCCGGGAACGGTCTGTTCCAGAAGCTTGGGAAACAGCGCGATTTTATCGTTCACCACGGATCGCTGAACCCGCACAGCCGCGGCCAGATCGGCACGACCGAGGGCGCGAAAATCAAATTCACTTTTCCCTTCGCCGTGCATCCGTGGGAATCGTCCGATGAAGCATATGAGCGGTACAAGGCACTCTGCAAGACAAATGCCTTGATGCGCGGTTTTGGGCCGGATTGCGATTCCGCCCCGGCGATCTGGCGCACCTGGATGATCCCGGAGTTTCCGGACAGAGATTTGCTCGATGTCGCGTTTGAGGCCTGGACGCTTCTCGGAGAATTGCTCTCCGGCGCCGTTGAAGCTTTCGGCGGGGAGAAGCTCGATCTCACCATGCCGTGCCGACACGATCCTAGCCTCATTCGGATCAAGCGATACAGCCAGCGACAATTCTTCCTCGATGTGGATGGGATCGACCTGGAAGAGGAAGAACGTAAATGGCGCGAACGTAAGGCTCAGTGACAGAAGGAGAAGCTATGGACCGAGAGACCCTTCTTGATCACCTGACCGCAGCGCT
Organism: Bordetella genomosp. 11; assembly: GCF_002261215.1. Lineage (NCBI taxonomy): Bacteria > Pseudomonadati > Pseudomonadota > Betaproteobacteria > Burkholderiales > Alcaligenaceae > Bordetella > Bordetella genomosp. 11. Next base: position 664,538 of record NZ_NEVS01000001.1, read on the forward strand.
TCGCACCATCACTACGCCGCGGTTCTACCAGAACGAGCACGGATTTCAGGGTGAGTTGCTGGTCCAGCTGAAACAGGCCATCCCGGCAGATTTCCTGCCGGACGAAGCCATCATCGAACAGGAACACCAGAAAAAGCTAAAAGTGCATGGTCTAAGAATCCGGCCAGACATCATCGTTCACGAGCCGTACGACGAGCACCACCATGGCTCACGCAGGGACGGGAATCACGCCGTCATCGAGATCAAGCGGGCGGCGTCTCAAAAAGACGCGATCGACGACTTCGCGAGCCTGATCAGCATGATCGAGATTCTGGACTATCCCCTTGCGATCTTTATCAACATCGCGTCCGATTGCACACGGGCCGATCTCATTCCGGCGGAATGGCGGGACCGGATCGTGTGTTTCGCCGTCAATCTGCAAAACGGCGAGGCGCATGTGATCCGGTCAGACGTTGGCTAATGCTTGTTTTGTTATCTAGCCCTTTGCTTTCCCGTATAAGGGGAACGGTCGAAGGAATTGAATACAGCTTCATCGGTTGGTTGACGATACGCTCGGGGCATTATTCGTAGGCGACGCACTGCTCGTCCTAGCCGGACTCGTACTGACGATGAGCACGGGGAAGACATCTCGTTAGTCGGGCCCCCAACCGAACGGCCGCAGTCTGGCATTGAAGCGACGCCTTGGCTTCGCGTCTCGTTAAAAACGAATGTCCCAAACTGGCCGGCAGGCGACCGCTCGCCGGCCAGGATGCATCAAACCTCAGTTTGCTCGGCGATCTCAAGAGCATCGTCGACCTCGATGCCGAGATAGCGGACTGCGCTTTCCAGCTTCGTATGCCCGAGCAGCTGTACGCTCCAAGATTCTTCGTCCGACGGTAGATCAGCGAGGCTTTTGTACGGCGCATAGTGTGGGTGCCATATGCGGTATCGTCGAGACCAATCGATGCGATCCAGCGATCCACAATCCGGGCGTACTGCCGAGTCGACAGATGCGGCGACGCATGCAATCGGCTGAGAAATAGAACGTCCGCCGCCTTTAGGGCTCGCACTTCAATCCATGCTTCAAGGCTATCACGGGTTTGCTCCGTGATCTCGAATTGAACTGGACGCTGTGTCTTTTGTTGCATGACGGTGGCTCTCACGGCCACATGGCTTCCGTGACGGAAGTCCTGCACCTGCAATCGCGTGAGATCGCAAGCTCGAAGCTTGCTATCGATTGCGAGATTGAACATCGCGAGTTCGCGGATGTTCGATGCCATCTGGAGTCTCGTTCGGATTGCCAAAATTTCTCGCAGCTTTAGCGGCGGCTTCTGCCCGGTTAGTTTGCCCTTGTTCCATGGCACACGACGGTCAACTTCGGCATTCTCGGATTCCATGACAATCTCCTTTCGAGTAAAGGGAGATTCAGTGTGCGCCTACGGAGGGGCGCTATCCGACCCGTTTTGGTCGTTCTTGGATCGGTCCGCAACGTCGGCTCCCGTATGCATTGAGGACGTTATTTGGATTCCGCGAACTCGAAGTCCTCGTGTGACAGCCCTGCAACGACATAAGATTGTTCGTCGATGATGAAGTCAAATGTGTGTATCAAGGTTCGGCCGAGATCGGGGGGCTCACCATCGCTTTGCAGCGCATCCCTCAATTCGCTTAGCCCCTTCAAGTTATCCGGGTTGTAGAAGAAAACCTTTCGCTTCATCGTGGGAGAGTCATGCATACCTACCGGCAGCGATCCGAATCTCTTTAAAAGAATATCTCCATAGCTGATTTTCTCGCGGCCCGCGCACCACTCGACTATCTTTGAGACTGTCGATTCCTTCAAGCGAGCCGGCCGCGGATCGCCGCCATCCTTCGTTATCTCAACCTCAACGCCTCGGCCATACACGACATACTTTCCGATCTGAATCGCGGGGTCGAAGTAGCGAAGAAGCTCCACCGGCCCCAACTGCATGTGCGCACACATGTCGTGAACGGCGCAATAGAACTTGAACAAACTGTCTGACCCATACGGCATCGCCGACGGATAGCACGCAGATGTTATTTGGTCGCTATGAAGACAATCCTCGAACGGCTGCCCATTGTGATAAATCACGCCATGCCCCAGAACGCAGACATAGTTCGGCCAAAGAGACGGAGGCGTATTGGACTCCCACTCCCTCAGGTTGTCGATAAGCGAATCAAGAGAATTCTTGCCCAAGGCATACGCAAAGACGACCCCGAATGGCTTCGGTCGCTCGCGGGTCATCACCCAAGAGTTTCCCAGCGACTGTGAAACGTTGCCCGTCGGGGCCATCGCCTTGAAGTGCTTCACCTTTTCCAGTGCGTCGATGAACTCAGCCTTAGACAACGCAGACTTGACCTCGATAATTCCGTAGACGCAGTCGATCGGGTAGACCTGAGTACTCTCGTCGTATATCAACGCCAGGCCATTGAACTTGTCATACACGATGAGATCGCACTGCCGGGACGTATCGCGCGCACGACCTACGATCTCACCAGCGCCAAGCCCGTATTTAGGCGGCAACCGTCCTTCACTCAAAAACTTCTTCAGAATATTTTCGCGCACCGTTCCGCGAGACCCGTTGTGCTCGATTTCTGCTGCCGCTTCGAAATCGAGGCGCATTTTCTCACCGATCTTCTGGAATAGATTCTTCGTGTTCATGTGTCAGTGAGGGTTCAATGGAGATCCGTGCTGCATCGTCCGCTACGCATCGAATCGAAGCAACTCCAATGTCAGCCCTATCGATCTGCGGGCGGCACGGCGGGTCTGCTGGCTTGGCCGTCGTCGCGTCATCGGCGGAAGCCTGCAAGTAGTCAGGATCGGCCCCAGTCCACGCCTTTTTCACTTCCTCTCCGACGGCATTGACCTCGGCTTCGGTCAGGTCGCTAAAGTTGTGCATTTCGGAACCTGCGCGCATCAGCAGGTCAGCAGCAATGAGCAGCAGCATGCCCAATACCGGCTCTTCAGGTGGCACGCAATACGCGAGTTCAGTCAATCGCCCGCGGCCCGCGTGACGGGCCATGAGGCTTGTAACGCTCGTGTGCACCATCGAGCAGAGGATGCGGTATTGCACGTAGGCGTCGCCGAGCTTAGCAAGCTTTAGCCGCTCTTCGAGGTACATCTTGCCTACGCCTGCCTCGCGCAGTTCCTTGCGCACAGGCTCGTCCCGGTCTCTCTTCTCGCGCAGAAACTCGGACATGTGCGGCGGCACGTTTTCAAGGCCCATAGCGTCGTCGTAGAGCGCCACATTGCTGCGCGCGTCGTCGTAGTGCAGTTGGCTCAGGTAGTTCCGGTCCTTCGCCAGATTCACGAGGTCCGCCACACCTTCGAGCATCGAACGTATCGGGCCGGCCGCGTGAGTCCCAAGCCCGTTGTCGATAAGGCACATCGCCGAACGGAACTGTTCGAAGATCGTCAGCGTCAGGCACGCACACATTCGCGCTTCGCCTGAGTCCGATACGTTCGCCCGTCTTAAGAGGTCCTCGAAGCCGGCGAGGATCGTCAGCGCCGCGGCGCGCTTGGATGCTATGTCGGTCATGCGAGTTCTCCGTGGGTTGGCCGGGATATTGTAGTGCGCGGGGCGTGGTCCAGAGTCGGTCCCACTGTTTCTACGCAACCACTTGGCTAATTGCTGTGATTAGCCAAGTGGCTGTCGCCGGGAGCTACCTGGGTGGCCGATTTCGAGGCCACATCGGCCATTGCTTCACTGGATCGAATGTCCCATTTTGGCCGGAACCGGGCATTCGGATCATGGACGTCTAGCGACTTTGAGGAACTACACCCCCCGGGCATGAGCGCATCAAAACGCTTCTAAATCGCGGACGCGGGACACGTAAGTTCAACGAGAGGTTTTTGTGTTGAATCCATTCGCCGACTCCAACATCGACGGCCACTGTGTGTCGTCGCCAGGACCAAACGGCTATAGGCCAATAATCTTCACGCAGCCGCTGAGGTCCCATCTCGGCGGTCCATGTCCGTAGATTTACAACCAGTGTTGAGAGCGCCAGGTTGCTGGCACATTTACTCGCGCTCCAATGCAATAGCCGGGCGCGGTGGCGCCGACTGTTTAGGGGATGTGGGGAGCTCCCCGTGATGGCTGGCAGGAACAAACATAGCGAGTGCACAAGGTCATCGCTGCCGGTGCGACGTAGAGCACCATTGGTGAGAACTCATCAAAACTCCAAAAGTGATCATCGAAATTCAAGTTTCGACGAAGCGGCAATGGAAAGGGAAAAACTAGTAGAAGAAATTTTTTTCCCTGCTCGTTGCTAGAGGGATATAGTCGTGAGCAATCCGCGGCAATCTCGGTCAACTGGGCACTGCCGCAGCATGGGGACGAGCATGCTTCAGACATTCGGAATGCGGCTTGAAAGGCTTCGCGCAGCAAGAGGGCTGCGTTCGAAGCAGCTTGCAGCGCTAGTCGGCTTGGACCCCTCATACATAACGCAACTAGAGAGAGGCCGGCGGGATCCCCCGCGCCGCGTGCTTATCGACAAGCTCGCCAAAGCCTTGGGGCTGGAGGCGCATGAGGCCGCGCAACTCGGCCGCGCCGCTGCGAACGAACGCCTGCTCCGTGCCATTTCGAGCATTGATGTCCGCGCACCGGCTATGGAAGTGGCGGAAGAGCTCATTCGCTACGAGGACGTGTTCGACGAAACAGGTTATCTCGCTTTGCGGGCGTTCCTTCGCGCGTATGTGATCAGCCGTGGCGAGGAAAAGAAAATTGATCACGGCCGTCAATTTCCGGAGCCGTCGCGTCCGGCGGAACAGGAGACCACCATGTAGAAAAAACAACGCCGATCAACCCGAAGGCTGACCGGCGTCGCCACAGAGGCGGAAACCTCCGTGTAGCGGTACATCAAGTTTCCCTCTCCTGCGCGACCCCCGTCAAGCCCTTTTCGAGGCTAGCAATGCCTAGCTACGGACTCGTGTTTTCTGTCGGAGGCCGAAATGATCTTCACACCAGGCCGGAAGGTAGTCACAAGGTCACCCCATCGGCGCGTGGGTTACGTTAGCTGCCCGTGGTTCCAAGGCGCTCAAATCCAGTACGAAAGCCTGCTTGAGTTGAGTTTCGTACGGATCGCAATGCTGTGCCCGACCGTGCGCTCGATAGAGTCGCAACCTTTCAAGCTGGAACTGGGGAACGGAGCCTTCTACACCCCTGACTTCCTTCTCGAATGTGATCAAGCCCAGCGAGTCGTCGTCGAGGTGAAGCCGATGGCCTTCGTATCGAAGCATCGCCAGAAACTGTTGGCTGCGAAGCATGTGCTCGAACGCCATGGTTTCGACTTTCACCTCGCTACGGACGAAGAGATCCACCTTGATGACCGCCATGATCGCGCGGCCGTCATGCTCAGGTACGCGCGGTCATCGGAAAGTGAGGCGCTCGTGCGGTCTAGCCGCGAGTCGCTAGACCGACTGCGCTTTCCTATATCGGCCCAACGGCTAAGCGGGAGCCTAGGTGTGGAGGTCCACGACATAAGAGGTCTTATTGGTCGCCGAGCACTCTTCCTCTTGCCGAGCCTGCATGAGGACAACGTCTTCGACCATCAGACTTACCGGGAGAGCGAATATGGGCGTCTATCGTCTAGCGCGTGGCTTCGTTGTGCAGATTGGTGAGAGGCGGTTCGCCTTCCACCGGGATTTGGACTCGAGGACTGTGCAGTTCGAGGATATCGACACTGGGGCATACCGCACCATGAGCCGAGCGGACCTCGTGACGCAAGTAATGGACGGCAAGATCGCAGTCATCGGGTGCCAACTTCAGGATTCAGATTGGATCACCGACACGGACGCTTCGTTGGGGGCAGCTGCGGTTATAGACCGATTGGATGAGAAACGACAGAAGGAATGGGAGCGAAGACACGAGTACGTGTTGGCAATGCGCCGTCGTGGCGTATCTCGCGCGCATCGCACGCGGATCGGACAGTGTCTGCCCGAGATAGCCGCCCAGCTCGGAGATGACTGTCCCCCTTCATCGTCAACTGTCATCCGTTGGCTCACGCGCTACGAGAAGTCCGGGGGCAATCCTGTATCCCTGGTTCCGCAGACTGTCGTGCGCAAGGCAAGGCCCCGAGCGCCGGCACACGCCATAGCTCTAGCTTGGAAGTTACTTCAGCGCTTTTATTTCGTCCGTCAGGGCGAAAGCGTCAAAGCGGTGTTCACTCGATACACACGTGAACAGCAGTCCGGCCCTGACAGGAAAGGTGCGGACGGTGCCAGCTCACAGTTAAGCCTGAGTTCCTTCTATCGGCTGGCCGGTTCGGTATCTGGGTATGAGAGAGATCGTGCCCGTATTGGTCCCTCTGCGGCAAACGCTAAATGGCGACATGCAATTGGCGGAATCTACGCGAAGCGCCCGTTAGAGCGTGTGGAAATGGACCATACGGAGCTGGATCTGTACGTGATTGATGACATCCGTGGGTTGCCTATCGGCCGCCCCGTCGTAACTGTCCTAATTGACTCCTTCACGAGGTACATCCTCTCCATCTACTTGAGCTTTGAGGGAGAAACGCTTGGGCGACTGTCCAGGTCTATACGTTTGGCGTTGCGGCCGAAGGACGACCTGACGCAGCAGATCCCTACGGAGCAAGAATGGCTGACCCCGGGGCTCTGGGAATGCCTCGTTGTCGACAATGGCTTGGCGTTCCAGTCTCCCCAGCTACGGAAGATCGCATTGGCTCTAGGATGTGAACTGGAGTACTGCCCTGTCCGCAAGCCTTGGTTCAAACCGACCGTAGAGCGCGTCATTGGCGAAATGACTCGCGTCCTACCGATGCGTGGCAGGCCGGAAAAAATGCGTGGGATCGTCAATCCAAGAGATCCGGTGAAGGACGCATGCGTGATGTTCTCCGACCTTTGCCGCTGTTTAACAAAGTGGGTGGTCGACGTCTACCCAATGTCCATCAGCGAGAGAACACTGGAGCGTCCGTTTGACCGTCTACAGACTGGCATGAGAGATATGCCTGCGCCAGCTGTCGTCACAGGAATTTCGAGCTTAGAAATTATTACTGGGTTGTCCAAAGAGGTGGCGGTGCGGCACTCTGGTGTCGAGCTGATGTACCTACCGTACAGGAGCGCTGAACTGGCGGAACTTGCCCGGAAGCAACGATCACCGAGCTTTAGAACGACCATCAAGTACGACCCCAATGATCTCGGAAGAATATGGGTGCAGGATCCGACGGACCGGTCATGGATAGATGTGCCCTGCATGTATCAGGACTACGCTACAGGCCTCACGAGGCGGCAGCACCAGATGATTCGCGGCCAGACCAAGGCGAAGCTCAGGGGTGATGGCGCTTATGACGAGCTGATGCGCGCGCAGGGGCAATTGCAGGATATGTTCGATGGCGCGCTCAATCGGGGGAAGGGCCTCATCAAGCGCAGGAAAAGCCAGGCGATCTTCCAGGGGCTAACTTCCGTTTCTCTAGCAGGAAAAGACGAGCCCGCTGTGCCGATGCTGGCAGAGCAGGTGGTTACCCAGGAGGATCTACAAGCTCCAACTAAAGAAATTCCGACCTTCCAGCCAGTACATCTAAGCGATCAAGAATTCTGGGAGGTACGTAAATGAGGTTCACCGAATCGGCTTTGCAAGCGGGCCGGGCGCTCGAATCGATAATTGTCCCGCATACCAACTTCGAGTCGGTGGCAGACTATCTCACCAGTGCGGTCCAGATTGGAACCGAAACTGGGATTTTCTCAGGTGTGAGGGTCTCCGCCCCAAGCGGCGCCGGCAAGTCATCACTGCTGAAATATGTCGCACTGCGTCTACGCCAGCACTATGGCGAAGACGGCACGATCGCAATGATTACTGCCAGTTTGAAAGAGAACCCCTCGGTATCGCAGATTCAGGGTGAGCTTCTGGCCAACTTCAACTATCCGCTTACCGGCGTCTCGCGTCTAGGGACTAATAATGATGTGAACATCGTCCTCGTCCGCGCCATTGAGCATCACCGGGTCAAACTGGTCGCACTGGATGAATTTCAGCATGTGTTCTTGACGGGAGGTCCGAAGGTGGCGACGACCGTTATCGATTGGCTTAAGCGATTGATGAACCTTACCAAGGTGCCGGTCACCCTAGTGGGAACCGAAGCGATCGACCGGCTCACGGACGTGGACCCGCAGCTAACCAGCCGCATCCCGACGGTAGTGCGGCTGACCTCTTTCCAACTTGATGAGCAGTGGAAGGGCTTCCTTCGGGCCTTGGCGCAATCCTGCGTTGAGGTCGACTTGACCGAGGTCCATTCCCAGCATGCCGTGGCAATGTTCCGTGCGACCAAAGGTTCCCCTCGACTTGCCAAAGGACTGCTGATCTACGCCGTTGCGATTGCGCTCACCAGTGGGGCTGGCGCGGTGTCGATTGAAGTGCTTCGGGAGGCATATCGAATGCAAATCGGGCCAACCGCGGATCGGGATAATCCTTTTGTTATTTCTTGATCCGACATACGGGCGCCCAATGCCAGAGGCGGACGGCATCCGCGACGACGAGTCCGGCAACGGATACGCGTTAAGAATGGCTGAGCGCAATGGGTTGCCGTTTGGCGCACTCGCGGACCTGGTCGCTTCAGCGGGGCATCGTTATATCCCCGCCGAGGCGGCGAAGTACGTAGGCTACCTGTTCGGTGCGCGCCCCCAAGATGTTCACCGGGCGATCCCGCAACGAATTCGTAGGCAGGGCGCCACAGCGCTTGCCTTCATGGGGTGTGCCCTGAAGCGTCCCTACCTTGTGCGCTACACCCGGCCGCAGGTTTGTGCGCTGTGCTTAAGAGACATTGGCTACGCGAGGGCCTATTGGGACCTGGCATTGGCTACGGCATGCACGGACCATCGATGTTGCCTTATTGAGCGATGCCCAAATTGTTCAAGGGCACTTTCATGGCGTCGCCCGGGCTTGCGCCTTTGCTGGTGCGGGGCAGATCTCGCGGATTGCCCGAGTGATCTCGTAGGCGGCGCAGAATTGGCGTTCAACCTCTGCCTGCGAGAAAAGCTATCCGGTAGGCCTTCACTCTCAATGTTCGACGCCCTGTCGCTGGATACAAGCATGCGGCTAATCCGTTCCATAGGCATCTGCGATCTGATGCCGGGTCGACGACCCGTGCCAGGTAAGGTCACACGCGCTCTTTCTACCGAATCCGCACGCGCTGTCGTGCAAATAGGGATGGTGCGATGGATGTCCTGTTTGCGCGGAACGAAATTGAAGACTGACGAGATTTGGGACATTCAAGGGCTGTTGCGTGACGCCGAGAGCGCAGAGCAGTCCTACCTAACGCAGGCGATGGCGGTAGGTCCAGACGAAAATCTAGCAGGCCCTACATCCAACCATTGCCAACTTCTTTTTCCACTTAGATGAGGCGACGAGTGTCTGAACCAGGCCTTCTCTATCACGTCCTCGACCCTAACATCGATGAGGCGCCCACTTCTTGGATCATGCGCATCGCTGGTTCGCACGGCGTCAGCGTGCGCGAGCTTCTGGGCAGGATGAATATTCGGCGCGAAAGGGATCTCGACGTTGCCTTCCGTTCGCGGACCGTTGAACGCCTTGCTAAGGGCGTGACGCTGCCCCGGCAGCGGTTGTCAAATATCTCTCAGTTCTTTCAGCTCTTTCGCCGCGACAGGTGGGCATCAGCATGGCTTCGGAATACCGAGGACGGCAAAGGAGCTGTCGGCTATTGCCCGCAATGCTTAGCCGTTGATGAGTGTCCATATTGGCGGGCTGTGTGGCGCTTCAAATACTGGGTGGTATGCCCCGCGCATGGTCGGCGCATACTTGATGAGTGTCCGCATTGTTCTGCTCAGGTGACTATGCACGCTTATTTACAGCGTGTTCAAAGATCGACATGGCAACCCCTCTGCACGGTTTGCATGAAATGCGGCTCGAGCCTCATTCAAGCCGCTAAACAACCTTCGTGGGCGTCACCACTTGTCGGGGATTTGGTAAGCCTACAGATGGCTGTAACCTCGTCGCTGCTTCACGGAGGCTTGCACGTTGCTGGAATCGGCCGCCAAGTGCCGTTATGCTTTTTGCCCGGGATGCTGATGGCGGGGGTCTCATACGGGACCGAGTCGCAGGTTCGTCTTGATCCCAGGTTGGTTGACGACTTGCTGTCGGCAATGAGACACGCGGTTAGAACTGGAGCGGAGGGCATCTATCCGAGGAGACGCCAGTCAATAAGTGCACGCGACGGACCTGTGTGGATGGGGAGCGCCGCGACGTTAGCAGAGTTGGCACTGTATGCGCGCTTTATTAGTCCAAGCGAGTTGGCCTTTGCAGGCGTGGCGGTTGGCCGAGGGCTGAGCGAGGGCGAAGCTGACCCACTTCGCACTTTCAGTCTTTCTACATTGGCAGCTACGATGATCACCGTGGCTCGATCTGGCGGGAGAACGTCTTGAAGAAACTTGTGGGAAGCGAGGTAGTCAAATGAATGATCGAGAATCTTCGGAGTCTAAGGCGGTGGAGAACACGCGAATCCGATGCGACGCTGTGGAGTATCGGAAGGGCTTCATAGAAGTGCTGGACAACATTCACCAAGGGCTCGTGAACGTTGAAACGTGGCAGGTGGGCGTGCAGGTGGACATTTCGGCTATGTCCGTGGACGCGTCGGATTGGCAGGAGCATCACATTCAGAGCAATACGGAGCTTGAGCTGACACCTGTGCAGGCTCGGTTAGTCGCTAATCGCCTTTTGGCCGCCGCTGACGCGGCAGAGTCGTGCAGTGAGGCGTCTGTCTCCCCAAAATGATGCTGGAGGAGTCGTGCCGCCTTATCGGCGTGCATGGGCTGCATACTGGAAAGGCGGGGCGCGATCGGTTGGGCGACGGTGAGTCGTAGAAGCGGTTTGTTAGTCTCACCTCTCGCCATGATCGATTGCAAGCGCCTCCGCGGGGCCCGCACGAAGGGGCGTTGCGACGGCCGCGATCGGCCAGAAGCGGCCTTTCGACCTCGAATGACAATGCGACCTCATCGCGGCTGCGTAACTCCCGAATGTGCTTTCCGTCCAGGAAATTGACATGAACCCGTTACTTGCTGGCGGATGCCTGTGTGGCGCTGTCCAATACTCGGTAAAAGACGAATTCGTCTATGCGTTGAACTGCCACTGCTCGAATTGCCGCCGCTCTACTGGCTCGGCATTCAAACCCTTCGCGGGAATAGAGCGCAACAAATTGCGTATAACACGGGGCGACGAGGACGTATCAATTTTCGGCGATGAGCATGCCTCACACGACCTGCACTGCAGGAAATGTGGAAGCCTTCTTTTTTCAGTAGTCCGGAGCGGCGAATACGTTCACGTAACGTTGGGAACGCTAGCCGACACGCCCAGCATTCGTCCCAGTGCCCATATCTTTGTAGGGTCCAAAGCTCCGTGGTATTCCATAACTGACGATCTGCCGCAATACGACGAATTCGAGTAAGTGGCCGCATCGGGTCGGGAGTTGACGTCGCGCGGCTCCCGGCCAACAGGGGCTATTCGCTTTAGAATTATTAACCATGCCGGACCTGATCGCTTCTCTCCTAAAGACGCTACCGCAAGGCAGCCCTGGCCTCTTTAACCCTTGGAAAGATCGCTGCGTGCACGATGCCCTGCATGACGCGAACAAGCAACGCATTGACCGGTTGAGGCAACACCTGGACTGCAAGGCGAGGATGATCCTGGTCGGTGAGGCACCTGGATATCAGGGGTGCCGATATAGCGGGGTAGCATTCACGAGTGAACGTCTCCTCATGGAAGGCAAGGTCCCTCGGATCCAGGCGCCGGAGGAGCGACTGACGGACAGACACCGTGCATTTTCTGAACCTTCCGCGACGACTGTGTGGCGCGTTTTAATGGAGTTGGGCCTTCAAGATGAGACGATCCTCTGGAATGCAGTGCAACTTCATCCACATCTTCCGGGGGTACCGTGGTCAAACCGCCCACCAACAGCGCATGAGGTCGCGTTGGGTGCTCCTGCACTTCGTCTATTGCGTAAGGCATTTCCCCAGGCAACCATTATTCCTATTGGCAAGAAGGCAGAAAGACTACTGGCGGATAGCGGCATTACTGCAGCGCCGTACGTCCGTCACCCTGCCAATGGGGGGGCCGCAAAGTTTGAAGAGGGACTGCGTGCGGTCGTGTGAGTTCAATAAATGCAGCCTTGCTTCAAATTGGCGCAATGGATCGCCGTCGAGGTCACCGATAGACCCCTTTCGGCCAAGAGCCGCCGCTCAACATGCGAGCTCTGATTGCACAATCCAAAAATGCGAGCGCCCAGGCCGACCTTCCGAACGGCATGCGAACAAGTGTCACGATGATTGCAGCAGTAGTTATACCGTCACGAATGATAGTGGTTGGCAGCAAGAGAAGCAGTCGCTCAGTCCGACATGACGTGTGTTCGAGATATTAAAGCTGCTAGTCGCCATTCTCGAATGACATTTCAGTTTTACCACTGCTTGAACATATCCTGCCAGAAGGCAAGGACGTCATTGTCAGAGCCATCCCCCATAGCACCGGCAATCAACGAATCCTGCGTCTTGTTGAGTCGGTATAGTGTCCGCGAACCGCTTCGCTGTTTATCTGCTGCCGTCCAGATACCATGTTTCGCTCCTATCGGAAGAACGTCCGTTCGAAGCTTACGGTTCTCTAGATCCTCTTCGGAGAAATAAATTGATCTAGATGCAAGCCTAACGACTCGTTCGACATTTTCAAGAACTCGACGCTCGCGTTGGTCCAGTGAGCGTAGTGGCTGGCTGCCGGTATCTAGCAAACCAAGGTTTTCCAGAAATTGCTTATCTTGAGCAGCTCTGTAGAGAACGAACTCATTGCCATCCCTACGCACTCGCATACCGATGATCTCTTCTCCTAATCTAAGTCCTTGAAATCTAACGTTGGTGTTGTCATCGACCAGTGGCAGGCGGAAAGTGCAGTCCTCAAAGGTGGTTTGATCTGCGCACATCCCGGTCATATCCACTTCGTCAAACTTGCAGGCCAAAAATATCAGTCCATTTGCACGCACGCCGGATAAATCAGTTCCGGAAAATACTGCGTGCGATACCGTTAGCGGTCTGATACTCTCCGGCGAATGCTTCAGCGCGCCTCCGATGAGAGAGCCGCGGTTCGTATTAATTAAATCTGAAGCAGCTGACTCGCCAGGGGGGGACGACAAAATACTTAAATAACGACCAAGTTCTTCGTCATCCTTCAAGAGCCAAGCGCACTGGCGCGCTAGCGTGGCCGGTAAAACTGTCCGGCTCAGCAGGCGGGCCAACTCTTTCGGAGACCCTGCGAGCACTGTGTTTTTAAAGTAGTTTCCAAGGAAGAAACTAAAGTAAATTTCATGGCGAAACGAAAGCTTTCGAGCGCCTTCACCGAGCTCGATAACGGCGTTACTAGAGAGTTTCCCAAGCAGCGCTCTGGCCTTGCTCTTATCAATTCCCAAGTGTTCTAGAGTCATGTCTGCTAGGAGCACGAGCGTCTCGTCATCGAGCGTTCTTGTCTCCTGCCACCACATCTCTTCCGCCACGGCGGCGAAGAGTTGCTCAAACTGGCGTTCGTCGAGAATTTGATCTCCCTGTGCTCCCAACAGCTTTTCTTTTATCTCGCGCTGAACAAGTGCTCGGATGGCGGCTTCTACAATGGAGCCATTGGTTCTAGAGGTTGTTCCCTGTTCCTTAAGTAAGCTGGCATACGCAGCTGTGAGAAGCGGACTAGAAAGAATTTCGTCCGCCCCTGCACCGATGTGTCGTTGGGCCATCGCGTAAAGATCGACCTCGCGTACATCGTCAGGATCACTGAGTAGGTACTTCGCTGCACCCAGCTTCTGCAGTAGCTGCTGTGTAGCTTCTCGGTCCCACGGCAGAAGATGAATGTTATGGATAACGATGTTGACAGAAGTCGAAGCGCCTGAAAGGCGCGCGGCCGCTCGGCTCAAAGCTGACTGCTGATAGAAGGTTGATCGCGCCGAAGTGACTACTGTCCCTTGGCCCTCCAAGCGGAAAAGGAACGCCTCAAGAGAGGCGAACGCCTCCGCATATCCGCCGGAACCGAGTAATTCGTCGAAGCCATCAATTACGGGAACGACCAGCCCAAGACGGGTTAAGACGGCCAGTGACTGATAGCGAAAATTGGAATTTAAGTCGTCAAGAATCAGTGCAACAGCCTCGTCCAGCCTAGATAACGCACGTCCCTGTGCATCTATGTAAAGGTAAAGGAAGTCGCCTCTCCCGCTCGCAAAATCGGCGGCTTGTTTTTGAGTAAGGTCTATCAGGCTGGTGCTCTTCCCATCACCCGCACGACCTTGCAAGAAGACGAGGGACGTGCGCTGGGCGTCTGCACCCGCTATTTCCCTAAGTGCCTGTTCGAACGTAGTGACAGATCCCTCGTCCTCAACGCGCACCTTTGCCGGAATGATCTCAGTGGGGTAATTGCTCTTCAGAATCGCCAGACTTCGCTCTATTTCCTCAGCGAGCCATGCTAAGGCTCCCATCTCCTCTGAGGCAAAGAAATCGGGGTACGTAAATTCCTCACCATTGAACGCGACACGTTCCGGAACATCGCCGCTGCCGAGTTCGAGCACCTTGAGCACGCAGACTTTGCGCCTCCAAGTCCATCGAAACTCATCGCCGTTGCACTCGATTTGCGTCCGAGAGTCCGCGAATGCTACGAGGTCCCGACGAACTCGGTCTTCGACATTTGGCGTCATACTAGAGGTCATGGATATCAACTCCTTCCAATTGCAGCATTCGGTCATACCTCCCGACGCGTGAAGAATAGTTCAATCGGGCCAGCGCCATTGTGCATTTCCGATTGCTCTGAAACAGCAGTCCGGGGAGGAGGTCTTCATCTGCCGATAAGATGACAACCTGATCATAAAGGCCGGATGAACCAGCGATCACTGCATCTGCGACCAACAACGTATCGACGAGCTTTTGACCGCGCCGGCTCGCCACATCGCGAAGGAGCCCGGGGCAGTCGGATTCTGGGCACTTACCGCGAATCCAGCATTTAAGCGTCTGCACGGCTGGGCACCGATCGCTCCCTGTGGCTCTCATACACGTCGCCAAATCGCTGACTTTTCCCTCTGGGCGATTCCAGGCCTCCGTGCGGAGCGTCGCTTCAAAACGCATTTCCCCGCGAAAAAGCGGCGCGTACGCGATATTGAAATTCAAGCGCTGCCCGCTGAGTTGTCGGGGGTGCGCTGAGATGCATTGGACTACCATGTTATGCAGGTCCGTCGGGTCACCCGAAACCGACTCAAACCAGCCGCCATAAAAGCGAAAACTAAATTCGGCCCGCATGCCGGGTTTGCGGAGTTTGGAAACCACGCCGCCGACCATCTCATCGAATACATCCCTGTAATCGGCCAAGCTGGGATTGCCTCGGCCCATTGCACGCTCCAAACGATCGTTTCGGCAGTTGTCGAAATCAACCAATACAGTAATGTGTCCCATTGTTGACGACGCTCTTTCTCGTATTGTGTGGCATTGCCGAGGTACGGCTTCACCAACTTTTGATTATGCGCTGACCCAACGCGGTATGCCCTGCCTTTTGTAGAAAGAATCTTACCGCAACTGGCGCCGTTTTCCGGGAGCGCTCTCCGCCTTGATACCCCCAAGAACGCGGCCGCCGTTCATCTTCGCTTAAGGAGCTTTTTCTAAGCTTCTCGAAGGTCGCTGTGTCAAACTCGAGTTCCATCGAAGCGAAGAGTGTGTTCACTGTTCGACGAGCGAGGGCAACGAGCGGCTCCTGATTGCGCAATCTAACAGACCGCCGTCCAGAGTCCGGCTTGTGAAAGGAATGGAGGTTCGCTCCCGACATGACGCCAGTCGGCATCATTGAGGCGACACACATAATTGTCTAGAGATCAGGCGGCTTGACTGAAATGAAGGAAGCATGCACTGGACTCCAGATGAGCCCATCCAAGCTAGTAATCCATCTTGAGCGGACGATGGAGCGCCTACCACTCGACAGCTCTTGAGTTCCAGATATTGTGATCGCTGCCTTCAAATGACCGGCTGAATACGGGCCGAACTGGCACTCATCTGGGTTGAGGAAGGGCTTCCAGCAACGAGAAAATTGCCGCCCTCCTCCTTGCGACCCCCCACTAGAAGGCGTTCCTCGGCGTTCAGACATCGTTCGTTCGCCATAGCAATGCATTGGACAAAACGTGGGCATCTGCCTTAACTTGCGAGGTTGGCGCGAACGGGAAACTATGAAGGCGCGGAAACGGAGATAGCACCGGAACGTCCGCTTCGGGGAAGCGCGAAGGACCGCTCTGGGTCGTCAGCGGGCGTCCACGCGTAGTTCGCAAATTTCCAAGTTGGGTGAAAACTCACTCGCAAAATTCCGTCGTCGATGACACGCCAGTTCCAGAGTGGATGATGCGATCTGTGTAAGTCGTTGATCTATAAGGAGGCGTGGTTCCAAATTGACCGGACATCGACACGAGGGCCGTCGAAATTCACCTGACTTAGGGCTTCGGTCAGCCGGCTCGGGATTGGGGAATTTCAGCTATACGAGCATTGGCGCGGGCTCTGGCCCTATTTCGCTCCCGAAGGCCCATTTCGTGATGTGCAGGACGCCGGGGGATTGCTAAAGAGGTGCCGTCTTTCCAGATCTGAGACTTCCTCTCTGCTGCCACGGCGCCGTAAGTACCGACCATTGCACCCCTCCATCTCTCGAACTCAAATAGGGTGTTGGGTGACTGGCTGAATCCGCAATCGCTATAAATTGGGGGGTTACCCCCAACTACTGGTCATATTCAAAGAGGAAGAAAGTCGTGTTGGATTGGAGGAGGACCTAGCCATGCGTCCTTACCGTAATCAGGATTGCGCGGCCGGGTTGATGTTCGCCGCTTTCGGAGCGGGCTTCGCCTGGAAAGCTTTGAGCTACCCGCTGGGAACCGCCGGCCGGATGGGGCCCGGTTACCTTCCGTTCTGGCTGGGTGTCATGTTGGTCCTGCTGGGGGCGGCCATCCTGATCAGGTCGTTCTTCAAGAATGTTCATGAGAGACGCATCCCAGCATTCAACTGGGGAATCTTGATCTTGGCGCTTGGGCCGTGGGTGCTAAGCAAGGCGTTTCAAACTCTGTTCGATCCCAGTCTTGTCTCTTCCTTTCCATTCAAATTGGGACCTCCGGAATTCTTTTCGTGGCTGGTGCTTAATCTGACGTGTGCAGCGGCGTTGGCTCGCGGATCGTTGCTCAAGGCGATAGCGATGGTGGTTCTGGGACTGTTGTTGGGTCTGGTGGGCACCGACGTCAGTTCCGGTGTGGTGCGCTTCGCCTTCGGCATTGACGCCTTGCAACACGGTATCCCTCCGGCCAGCGTGTTGCTGGGCGCGCTGGGAATCGGCCTGTGGGCCAAGCTGCCGCGCTCGCGTTATCGCACGGTGTTCTTGGGCGCCGTGCTGGTTGCCGCGATCGGCATCTACTGGCGGCTGAATTTCGATACGTTCTTCATTTGTGCCACAGCCGCATTCGGTGCCGCCGGTTATCTGTGGAATAGGCTCAATTGCGTAAGCGCCCCGTTGTTTTTCGGTTTGGTATATGGCCCGCTTGTGGAAGAAAACTTCCGCCGATCGCTGCTGTTGTCGCGCGGGGATTTTTCCAGTTTTGCCTTGCGGCCGCTGTCCGCCACGTCGCTGGCGCTGAGCATGGCGATCTGCGCGGCATCGCTATTCATGTGGAAGAAACGATCGATGCGACTGGCAAGTGCCTGACTATCCGCGGTGCTCCTTATCGCGCCCGCTGCGGCCGGTTTCGGCGATGAAACGATCCTATAGTGGTCGGCTTGGCGTTGGAGAATGCCGCGACCAAGGATGTCTTGAGTCGAGAATCCTGATGCCGTCGGCCAGGCGCGAAGTGGTGGCACAGCGAGTGCAAGCCAAGCTCCCAGCACGCGCGCTCGGCGCGTATGAACCTGAATGGTTGTCTTCGAATGAAGAGCTTTGAGTTCGAGGGGGGACGATGAATCAGGTAGCGGTGGTGAGTGGTGGCCGATCTGAGCGTATCGAACGAGGTTGAGCGCGTACGGCACGCGTCCGCACGCGGGCCCAGAGCTTGGAGGGAAACGTTAGTCATCTTGGGCCAGTCGTTTCGATAATTTTTGGGCCTGTTTCACCAATACCCCGGTGGGGTAACTTAGCGTCATGAGATGGGTCGCGGCCGAAGGCGATAGGCGACCCGGGGCGCGCCGGCCGCGACGCTACTCATCACCAACGACAGGAACGAACTGAGATGACCCGCTTGAATTGGCAAGAGATCGCACCTGACGGCGCGAAGGCACTTTTCGGTATACACCATTACGTCACGAAGAAGACGGACCTTCCGGAGGAACTCGTGCATCTCGTGTTCCTACGCGTTTCGCAAATCAACGGCTGCGCCCACTGCATCGACATGCATAGCCGCGATCTCAGGAAAACCATGTCGATCGACAAGATCACGTTGGTACCGGTGTGGGACGAGGTGCCTCATTTATTCTCTGACCAGGAGCGCGCCGCGCTGGCTTGGGCAGAGGAGGTGACTCGCGTCAGCGAAACGCATGCCTCCGATGAGGCGTATGCCGCCGTCTCGGCACAATTCACCCCTAAAGACCTGGTCGACCTCACGATCACGATCGCCGCAATGAACGCCTTCAACCGATTGGGAGCGCCATTTCGGCTTCCCGTCGCCGCCAAGCCGTGATCTGGCTCGAACGTGCACCCGCATCTATGAGACGACAGGTTTACGTTTAGCTGGTAGACGCGACTCAACACTCGCGGCAAGTTCAATACATGACCTGAAGCAATACCTCGACGCGCCTCTGGATTCGTACCGGTGAAATTCAGGCGCGGCATCCGCTGCCGTGATTCGCTGGTTAAAGCTGGAAGAAGCATGAGTCCAGGGCCTCTGAAATAGAGTTGGACGAACAGAGTTGGATGCTCAATACACGGTGCCCCGTGGCCTCATTGCCATCAGTTCGCCTGGCGGCGCAATGCGCGATGACTGAAAGCAGACCGCCCAGGAAGTTGACGTATCATGCGATTCGCCCGCTTCTGGCTACCATCGCTCATGAAATTTGCTTCGTCCGCCCTCGGCGCGATCCTCTCCCTGTCTGCCTTGGTCGCGGTCCCCGCCCAGGCGGCGGTCCTGTGCACCGTGGTGGCCGACGCCGCCGACGGCCGTATCGTGTTCCAACAAGGCACGCAACAGGCCTGCGCCACGCGCTACACGCCGGCCTCGACCTTCAAGCTGGCCATCGCCCTGATGGGCGCGGACGCCGGCGTCCTGAAAGGCCCGCACGAGCCGGTCTGGAATTACCAGTCCGGTTATCCGGACTGGGGCGGAGATGCCTGGCGCCAGCCCACGGATCCGGCGCGCTGGATCAAGTATTCGGTGGTTTGGTATTCGCAGCGGACCGCCAAGGCGTTGGGGCAGGAGCGGTTCCAGCGCTATACCTCCGCGTTCCACTACGGTAACGAAGACGTCTCGGGCGAACCGGGAAAGCACAACGGCACCGACGGTGCGTGGATCATCTCGTCGCTGCGCATCTCGCCGTTGGAACAGCTGGCATTCCTGCGCAAGGTGGTCAACCGGCAATTGCCGGTCAAGGCCGCGGCATACGACCTGGCCGAGAACCTGTTCGAGATCGGCGAAGCCGGAGGCTGGCGTCTGTATGGCAAGACCGGCACCGGCTCGCCCGGCAGCAACGGCGTCTACACGCCGGCCAATGCCTACGGCTGGTTTGTCGGTTGGGCGCGCAAGGACGGCCGCCAGTTGGTGTTCGCCCGTCTGGTGCAGGACGAGCAGGCTACCAAGCCCAACGCCGGCCTGCGCGCCCGCGATGACCTGATGCGCGACTGGCCCGCCATGGCCGACGCGCCCCGCGAGTAAGCTGGCGCCCGCCATGAGCGCCGCGACACGCGATGATGGCATCGACATGCTGCGCGGACTGTCGATCGGGCTAGTGCTGTTGCATCACTTCAATATCGCCTATCCGCTGCGCGATACGGCGCTGGCCGGCTTTGCGGGCTGGCCACTGCTGCAGGCCATCGCGCGCAACGGCAATTACGGCGTGACGATCTTCTTCGTCATCTCAGGGTTTCTGATCACCCGCAACGCGCTCGAGCGCTGGGGCCGGCTGGATGCGATCCGGCCGATTCCGTTCTGGGTGTTGCGGCTGGCGCGGATCCTGCCCACGTTGGCGCTGACGCTAGTGGCCGTCGACGCGCTGGCGCTGGGCGGCCTGCCGCTGTTCGGTAACCGCGCGGGCAGCGCGGTATCGCTCTGGACCGCCAACGCCGCCGCGCTCGGCGCCTGGATGAATGTGCTGGTCATCCGCGAAGGATGGATCAACTATGTCTTGGGCGTGATGTGGTCGCTGTCAGTAGAGATGGCCTTCTACCTGCTGTTTCCGCTGACTTGCGGGCTGCTGCGGCGCGAGGCGTGGCTGTCGGCGCTGGCTGCGCTGCTGATCGTGGTTGGCCCGCTCTACCGGCTTGCGAATCAGGGTAATGGCGAGGCCTGGCTTTATGGCTATCTCGCCTGCTTCGACGCGATCGCCATCGGCTGCTGCGCCGCGGTGCTGTCGCAACGACAGGCGTGGCCGGCGTTGCGGCGCCCTATCGTCCGGCCGTTCGCAGGCGTCGCCATGGCTGCGCTCTACCTGGCGTGGCCAATCAGCCAGAGCAACGTCCTCGGCGTCAGTGCGATGGCGCTGGGATCGGCACTGCTGTTGCTTGGTCGGCCCGCGGTGACCCCGTCTTCGCCCAGCGTGGCCTGGCGCCTGCTAAGGCGCTGCGGGCGCGACTGCTACGAGATCTACCTACTGCATCTGCTCGTGCTGGGCCTGCTGCGCACTTGCATGCCGCCCACACATTACCAGGGCGGTACCAGGCTCGGCTTGCTGCTGGCTTATTTTGTTGGCTCGACCCTGCTGGGCGCGCTGGTGTCGCACAGTTATTCCACGCCGCTTAACCGCTATCTGCGGCAATCGCTGGGCTTGACGCGAGTTGTCCGTGAGATCCCCAGGCAATTTCGTTAAACAGAAGCGGAACCTCGGGCGGGAAGGGAGCCATGACATGGATCGGATGGCCCGGGTAGCAGCATGCGGCCCCACCCGGCTTCAGCCGCCGTCCGTCCTCGGTTCCGCCACCCGCGACGCCTCCATCAGCCACTGCCGGAAAGCCTGCAGCGTAGGCAGATAGGATTTGGTCTCGGGATAGCACAGGTAATACCCTTGCCGGGCGCGGATCTGCAGATCGATGACGGGCGCCAGCTTGCCGTCGCGCAATTCGTCTTCGATCAGGCAGCGCGGGATCAGGGCGATGCCGAAGCCCGCCGCCGCGGCCTGCGAAAGCAGGTTGTATTGATCGAAGCGGGCGCCTTCGCGCGCGCGGCGGATGTCGCAGCCGGCCTGGGCAAACCAGTCGGTCCAGCCCTCCAGCGCCGAGGTGTGATGCATCAGCGGATGCTTGAGCAATTCCTCCGGGGTCGCGCAGGGTTGCGGGAAAAGCTTGGGGCTGCCCACCGGCACGACGTCGCGGCCGACGATATAGTCTGCCCCGCTACCCGGCCATACCCCCTCGCCGAAGCGCACGGCGGCGTCCAGTTCCGGCGTCGAAAAGTCATAGCCCTGGCGGTGCGGCAGAAATTCGACATGGATATCGGGCCGCAGGCGCATGAAACCAGCCAGGCGTGGAATTAGCCAGCGCGCGCCGAAGGTCGGCATGCTGGTCAGGTGCAGCATGCCGCCCTGGCCTTTGTGCGAAATCAGTTCCAGCGTTGCCGCCTCGATCTGCCCCAGCCCCACCTGGATCTTGGCCAGATAAGCCTGTCCCGCTTCGGTCAGCACCAATCCATGCCGGAGTCGCAGGAATAGCTCGACGCCGACGAATTGCTCCAATTGCTTGACCTGCTTGCTCACCGCGCCTTGCGTGACGGACAGCTCTTGGGCGGCCCGCGTGAAGCTGCCATGGCGGGCGGCCATTTCGAAAGCCTGCAGATCAGTCAGGGAAGGGCAGAGGCGGCGCATGAAAATAGGGATTGGAAAGGGCGGGATCGGCTGGATGGGAGGCCGTGAGGCGTGGTCGGCCCCGATCCGGCCGGCTTGTGCCTTGCTAACGCGAGCGGGCGGCG
Source organism: Bordetella genomosp. 11 (assembly GCF_002261215.1). Classification (NCBI taxonomy): domain Bacteria; kingdom Pseudomonadati; phylum Pseudomonadota; class Betaproteobacteria; order Burkholderiales; family Alcaligenaceae; genus Bordetella; species Bordetella genomosp. 11. The sequence continues at coordinate 686,618 of NZ_NEVS01000001.1, forward strand.
CCGCGGCGGTCCAGGCTGCGGCAAGGATCAGCAGATGCCGTCAGGTATGAAATATTTTCATAGCATACGGAGAATTCTTCGTTTGCACAATTTGTTGCGGAAGCCAAGAATCGCCGGGCTTGCATAACCCCACTGCATTTAAAACACTTCCACAAGGGATCCCCATGCTCTTCAAGCAACGCATCCTCGGCCTGACCGCCGTCGCCGTCATGGCCGCCGTGCCCGTCCTGGCCCATGCCGACGACGCTTACCCCAGCAAGCCCATCCGCCTGATCGTGCCGTTCCCGCCCGGCGGTACCACCGACATCATCGGCCGCCTGTTCGCCGACAAGCTGGGCCGTGAACTGGGCCAGACCGTGGTCGTCGAGAACCGCGGCGGCGCCGGCGGCTCCATCGGCAGCGCGGCCATCGCCAACAGCGCGCCGGACGGCTACACGCTCGGCATCGCCACCGCCAGCACCCACGGCATCAACCCGGCCGTGTACGCCAAGTTGCCGTTCGACGCCGAAAAGGACTTCACGCCCATTACCAATCTGGCGGCCGTGCCGAACATCATGGCCATCAATCCCAAGCTCGGCGCCAAGAACATGGCCGAGTTCATCAAGCTGGCCAAGAGCGAGCCGGGCAAGCTGACGTACGCCTCGGCCGGCAACGGTTCGGTTTCGCACATGATGGGCGAGCTGTTCAAGATGGCCTCGGGCACCAACCTGGTCCACGTGCCGTACCGCGGCGTGGGTCCTGCGTTGAACGACGTGCTGGCCGGCCAGGTCGATGTCATGTATGACAACCTGCCTTCGACGCTGCCGCACGTGCTGTCCCACCGCCTGATCGCCATGGCCGTGGCCGCGCCCCAGCGCGTCAAGGCCCTGCCGGATGTACCGACGTTCGCCGAAGTCGGCCTGCCCGCCGTCAACGACGCGGCGTGGTTCGGCCTGGTGGGCCCGGCCAAGCTGCCCAAGGCCGTGGTCGACAAACTGAATGCCGCCGTCGCCAAGGTCGAAGGCGAGGAAGACGTGAAGGCCCGCCTGGAGGCGCTGGGCGCCGCGCCGGCCAACAACACGCCGGAAGCTTTCGCCAAGCAGATCGACGCCGAGATCGCCAAGAACAAGCGTGTGGCTGCTGAAGCCCACGTCAAGGTCGACTGACCGTAGCAACGGGCCGGGCGATACATCCCCCGGCCCGTTTTCTCGAATCCGAACTGTTCTCCCTATGCTGAAAACCCAGCCGCTTTCCTACCGCCTTTACGCGCCGGACAATTACCCGGCCGCTCCCGTCTCCTCCCCGCTGGTCCTCGATTCGCCCCACAGCGGCACCACCTATCCCCCCGACTTCGCGCCCGCCATCGATTTCGGTGCGTTGCGCACCGCGGAGGACACCTGGATCGACGATCTGTGGAGCGGGGCGCTGGAGCTCGGCGTGCCCATGGTGGCGGCGTCTTTCCCGCGCGCCTATATCGACGCCAACCGCGCGGCCGACGAAATCGATGCGCTCTTGCTGGACGGGGCCTGGGATGGTCCGCTGAACGAGACGGGCAAGGTCAAGCTGGGCAAGGGGCTGATCTGGCGCATGCTGGATGACGGCACCCCGCTGTACAACCGCAAGCTGAGCGTGGCGGAAGTCCACCACCGGATCGATGCCTGCTGGAAGCCTTACCACCAGGCCGTGGGCCAACTGCTGGATGCCGCCCATCAGCGCTTCGGCAAGGTGTGGCACATCAACTGCCATTCCATGCCCAGCGTGGCCGGCGCCTACGCAACGGACAAGCCGGGGCTGGTCCATCCCGACTTCGTGCTGGGCGATCGCGACGGCAGCACCAGCGCACGGGAATTCCGCCAGTTCGTGGCGGCCTGGCTGCGCGAAAAGGGTTACGACGTGACCGAGAACGATCCCTACAAGGGCGTCGAGCTGGTGCGCGCTTTCGGCAATCCCGCCGCGGGCCGGCACAGCCTGCAGATCGAAGTCAATCGCAAGCTCTACATGGACGAGGTCACCCTGCGTCCGCATGAGGGTTATGCGCGTCTGCAGGCTGACCTGCGCGGCTTGAGCGAGGCCCTGGTGGCCTGGATGCGCGGCCAGATCGCCTGATCTGGCGCCTATCGCCCGGGGCGTGAGGGAACCGCTGGCGCGGGCTGCAGAATCAGCGCGGCGGAAATGGGGAAGTAGGTCCGCCTTCTCTGCGGGCCGCCTGTCTTCCCAAACTCCCCCAGGTTCCGGAACTGCGCCCGCTGGTCGAGCGTCACAAGTCGTCCCGTGCCATCGCCATGGGATGGCATGGGCCTAGAAGGCCCGCTTCAAAACCTTCTCCATGGCGCATTTTCCCGGCGAGGATTGGCCCGTCGCGCTGAATGTTTCCCTCACGGATAAATCCACCCGGCTGATCTGGTACGCCGGCCCGTTCCCGTACCGCTCATAAACGAAACTTACGGTTGACGCCGAAAAAGTGGCCGGGAGACGGTAAACAAAATTCGAGCCCGAGTCTTCGAACGTGACGAACTGGTTCTGTTCATCGATGGTCACCTTGAAGGGATACTTCCGGGTCGGCCTGTCGACTATGCACTCCAGATATACCGGCGCTGCCGGGGCCTGCGCGGCGACAAACATATTCATCTCCTGATGGTTTTTCGATCCAGGTCCTGGATCGGAGCTTGCAAGAGGCAATGACGCTCACCGTTGATGCAGCCGGCAATTCCAGCCAGCCGCGTAGAAATAGACGATTTAAGCAGCGCGATGTTAGCCCGAATTGGCCTGCCTGCCCGGCGCCAGTACTGCGCCGGGATAAGGTGGGGCCGGCAAGAATCATCGGGTACCTGCCGAAGCAGCCGCCCTAGTGGGAGCCAGATCCCATACCCGGGTATTCCCCGGATGGTGAAGTGTTCCAAAAACGGGAAAAATACCAACATTAGTACCCGGCCTGGCAGGTGCAGGCATCCCTTTGCGTTCACTTTCCGTCAGGAATTCTCATGGCCCAGATTCTGCAACGCCGGTCGCGCACCGGCCTCCTTGCCCGCTGCCTATCGGTGTTGGGACTTACCGTGATGGCCTCGGCGGCGGGTGTGCTGGCCCCGGGCCAGGCGCGCGCGGCGTTCCCCGACCGGCCCATTACCATCGTCGTGCCTTACCCGGTGGGCGGTGCCACCGATACGCTGGCGCGCAGCATCGGCCAGAAAATGTCCGAGACGCTGAAGCAATCGGTCATCGTGGAGAACCGCACCGGCGGCAGCGGCCTGATCGGCATGTCCGTCGTCTCGCACGCGACGCCTGACGGCTACACCATCCTGTTCGGCTGTACCACCGATTCCGCCATCTACAAGGCCGCCGCGCAGACGCCGCCGTCCGTGAACCTGCGCGACGATTTCGCGGCCGTTGCCGGCGTGGCGCTGGCTCCGCACATCCTGGTGGTGCCTAAGTCGTCGCCGGCGCAGAACCTGCAGGAACTTATCGCGCTGTTGAAGAAAGAGCCCGGCAAGCACAACTTCGCTTCGATCGGTATCGGTACGCTGTCGCATCTGGAAGGCGAACTGCTGATGCTGACCACCGGCGTGCAGATGACCCATGTGCCATATCGCGGCGGTTCGCAGGCATTGATGGACCTAATCGCCGGCAACTCCAGCCTGATGTTCCTGAGCGCGCCTGCCGCGGTGCCGCACATGAAGAGCGGCGCCGTGCGCGTGCTGGCCGTGGCAGCCGATAAGCGCCTGCCGATGCTGCCGGACGTGCCGACCATTTCCGAAGCGGGCGTGAAGAATTTCAGCGCCGAGAACCTGTTCGGTTTCTATGCGCCCAAGGCGACGCCGCCGGCAATCACGGAAACCTTGTCCAAGGCAATCTCCGACGCGCTGCAGCAGCCCGAGTTGAGGAAATTCCTGGAATCGCAGGGCCTGGATGTGCGCTACACCACGCCTGCCGCCTTCACCACGCAGACCGTCGAGAACTTCAAATCCTTTGACGCGATCGTCAAGCGGGCCAACATCAAGTTGGATTGACGCCGGATGCGACGCACGCGGCCCGTGCTTGTTCCGGGCCGCGAAATGCGAAACGGCGCCGGCAGCAATGCCGGCGCCGTTTTCGGCTGCAGCGGGCTCAGCCCGGAATCGTGCCTTCCGGCAGGTTCGCGCAATGATCGTAGATCGCGCCCGGCCGCGTGAACCAGATCTCGTTGCGGCGGGGATGGTCCACGATGTATTTCAGTGCACGCCGCAAGGCTCGCAGGCGATAAGGCTGGCCGCTGACCATCGTGTGCAACGCGATGCCGAACACCAGGGGCTGGGTGGCGCTCTGTTCCAGCATTTCCTCGAATTGGTCGATGATCATCTGGCCGAACTGGTCCGGCGTGTGCGCGCGCACCAGCATCTGCGGGGAATCGTTCAGTTCCAGCGGATACGGTACCGACATGATGCGGCCCGCGCGGGTCTTCATCCAGATAGGCTGGTCGTCCGCGGGCCAGTCCATCAGGAACTTGAAGCCGGTTTCCTGCAGCAGGTCGGGCGTATGGTGGCTGACCGACATCCACGGCGCCATCCAGCCGCGCACTTCCTGGCCGGTATGCTCCAGGATGGATGCCCGCACTTCGGCCAGGTAGCGGGCCTCGTCGGCTTCCCACATCAGGCCGTGCCGCTCCGCATTGGTGCGGCCGTGGCCGATGAACTCATCGCCGCGCGCCTTGATGGGGCCGATCAGTTCGGGGCAGTAGTGGAAGATCTCGGTGTTGCACAAGTGAGAGGCCGGCAGGCCCAGCTTGTCCAGCATGTCCAGGATGCGCCACACGCCGATGCGGTTGCCGTAGTCCGACCACGCGAATGCGCGCTGGTCGGGCGCGGGCAGCGGCACGGTCAGGTTGTGCGTCAAGCCGGTGCCGAATGCGAAGTGCTCGATGTTCAGGCCGATGTGCATGGCCAGGCGCTTGCCTTCCGGCCAGGAGTAGTCCTTGCGCGCACCGATGGCGCTGTATGAATAGCGGTTATGGTGGGGCAACAGCATGGGCGGTGTTTCCTTTGGAGGTGGCGGCGTGCCGCCTGAGCCTTGGGGTTTACGCTCAGCAGCGCGCGGTAGTGGATGTACCAAAAATAGATATAATTCCACAAATATAACACTCCGGCCGAACAGGAGATGTGCCATGAAGCCCGGTAAATTCGAGCACTACGAACCGACCTCGATCGATCAGGCGGTGATGATCCTGGCGGACGTGGCAGACCAGGACGGTCGCGTGCTGGCGGGCGGCCAGACGCTGGTGCCCGCGATGGCGCTGCGGCTGGCGCGGCCGGCCTTCCTGGTGGATATCAACCGCATCGAGGAACTGCGGCGGGCGGAAGTCCGCGACGGCGCGCTTGAAATCGGCGCCTGTGTGCGTCATGCCGCTTTCCACCAGCCGGTCGTGCCGGGCCCGCTGGGCCGGCTGCTGGCCCAGGTGGTGCGCCATATCGCCCACCTGCCCATCCGCACCCGTGGCACGTTCTGCGGCAGCATTGCCAACGCGGACCCCGCCTCGGAATGGTGCCTGGTGTCATCCACCCTGGACGCCGAATTCGTCGTGCGCAGCGTGGGGCGGGAACGCCGGATTCCGGCCGCGGAGTTCTTCCTGGGCTATATGGCTACCGCGCTGGAGCCGGCTGAACTGCTGGTGGCCGCGCGCCTGCCCCTGCTGGGCGAGGAAACCCGCTTCGGTTTCGAGGAATACAGCCGCCGCGCCGGCGATTTCGCGCAGGCGATGGCGCTGGCTGTATTCGAGCTGCATGACGGTGTCATGCGCAACGTGCGCATAGGCGTGGGCGGAGTCGAGGACAGGACGCGCCGGCTGGCGGCCGCCGAGGCCTGCCTTGAAGGCATCGCGCCGGACGCGCAGGAATTCCAGCGCGCGGCGGATGCCGCCGCGCAACAGGTACAGCCGTCGGACAGCGGCGCAGACGAGCAGGCGTACCGGCGCGACCTGGTGCGTGCCGTGGTGCGCCGCGCGCTGGACAAGGGGATGCAGCAATGAGTCAACGCGACGTGGTTCTTTCCATCAACGGTGTCGACTACCCCATACGGGTAGAGCCGCGCCGTACCCTGGTCGATGCCATTCGCGACGACTGCGGGCAGACTGGCACCCATGCCGGCTGCGAGCACGGCGTGTGCGGCGCCTGCACGGTCCTGGTGGACGGCGAGCCGGTGCGTTCATGCCTGATGTTCGCGGCGCAGGCCGAGGGGGCGCAGATCCGCACCGTGGAGGGGCTGGCGTGCGAGGGCCGCTTTCATCCGCTGCAGCAGGCCTTCATGGATCACCATGCGCTGCAATGCGGGTTCTGCACGCCGGGCTTCCTGATGCTTGCGACCGGCCTGCTCGAACGGCAGCCCGATATCAGCGACGAGGATCTGCTGGACGCGCTCTCGTCCAATCTGTGCCGCTGCACGGGATACAAGAACATACTCGCCGCCGTGCGTGCCGCGCGCGCAAGCATGGCGCAGGGGGCGGCGGCATGAGCGCCCACGCCGAATCCGAGGTCCGCCAGCAGCGCGCCGAAGGCGTGCAGGTCGTGGGGCAGTCCGTGACGCGGCTGGAGGATCCCCCATTGGTGCGCGGCGAGGCCTGCTTCGCCGGCGACGTGAATTTCCCGCGCCAGCTGCACATGCGGGTGGTGCGTTCGCAAGTGGCCCACGGCCGCATCCTATCCATCGATACCGCGGAAGCCCTGGCGCTCAAAGGCGTGACGTCCGTGTGGACCGGCGCGGACGTGGCGTCGATTCCGCCGATTCCGTTCCGAGCCACCAAGGTGACCGGGCTGGAGCCCTATTGCCAGCCCATCCTGGCGCAGGAGCGCGTGCGCTATGTGGGCGAGCCGGTGGCAGTGGTCTTTGCCGAGGACGCCTATCTGGCGGAAGACGCGGCCGAACTGGTGCTGGCCGACATCGAGGTGTTGCCGCCCGTCATGTTTGCCGACGCCGAGCCGGGCGAATTCCTGCCGGGCCTGAGCACCGAGCCGACCGTCATTCGCAAGGGCTATGGCGATGTGGCCGCGGCGTTCGCTGCCGCGCATGACGTCGTGGCGCTGGACCTGTCGGTGGGCCGGCATTCCGGCGTGCCGCTGGAGTGCCGCGGTGCCGTCGCGCGATACGACGCGGCGCGCGACGTGCTGGAGATGTACGGGGCGGCCAAGAAATCGCACTGGAATCGTGACGAAATGGCCAAAATGCTGGGCCGCAGCCCGTCCAGCTTCCATTTGTACGAAGGCCATGTCGGCGGCGGTTTCGGCGTGCGTGGCGAAATCTATCCGGAAGACGTGCTGGTATGCCTGGGCGCGTTGCGCCTGCGGCGGCCCGTGAAGTGGCAGGAGGATCGCCGCGAGAACCTGATGGCGACCAATCATTCGCGTGAGCAGCGCCACCTGGTGGAAGCAGCCATCGACGCGGACGGCCGCATCCTGGGCATCCGCAACAAGTTCTTCCATGCGCAGGGCGCCTACTCGCGCACGCATGGCGCGCGGGTGGCCGACATGTCGGCGGGGCTGCTGCTCGGACCCTACAGGGTGCCGGCCTACGAGGTGGCCGGCCACTTCCGCCTGGTTAACAAGACGCCCGCGGCCACCTACCGCTCGCCGGGCCGTTATGAAACCACGTTCGTGCGCGAGCGCCTGATGGATGCAATAGCGCGGCGCGTGGGCATCGACCCCGTGCAGGCGCGCCGCCGCAACCTGATCCGTGCCGATGAAATGCCCTATGCGCGGCCGTTGGATGCGCTGGGCACCGACGTCGTCCTGGATTCGGGCGACTACGACGGACTGATGGACAAGACTCTGGCGCGCCTCGATTGGGATCGTCTGCAGGCCGAACTGGCGCGCAGGCGCGCGGCCGGCGAGTACGTGGGACTGGGCCTGGCGATGTTCGTCGAGAAGTCCGGACTGGGCCCTTCCGATATGGTCCGGCTGACGGTGGACGTGACCGGCGCCGTCGAGCTCGTGACCGGAGCGGGCTCGGTCGGGCAGGGCATGGAGACTGTACTCGCTCAGATCTGCGCGCAGGAATTGGGCGTGGACTACCGCCGCGTGCGCGTGCATCACGGCCGTACCGACCTGATCGAGTTCGGCAACGGTGCGCATGCTTCTCGCGTGACGGTGATGTCGGGCTCGGCCACGCAGATTGCCGCGCGCAAGGTGCGCGCCAAGGCGCTGGGCGTGGCGGCCAGGATGCTGGACACCACGCCGGACGAGCTGGAAATCGTCGACGGCCAGGTGCGCCCGCGCGGCGGCGCGGGCGGGCCGGCGACGACCCTGGCGGACGTGGCGCGCTACCTGCATCCCTCGTCCCGCACCAGCGACGGCCATGAGCCCGGCCTGTCGGCCGAGGGCTGGTTCTACAGCGATCACATGAACTATCCCTACGGGGTGCATGCCGCGCAGGTGCGCGTGGACGGCGCTACCGGCCAGGTGGTCGTCGAGAAATACCTGGTGGCCTATGACGTGGGCCGCGCGGTAAACCCCATGCTGATCGACGGGCAGATCGTCGGCGGGCTGGCCCAGGGCCTGGGCGGCGCGCTGTTCGAGGAATTTACCTACGACGAGGCCGGCCAGCCCTTGTCGACCACCTTCGCCGACTACGTCATGGTCAGCGCGCACGAGATGCCCGACGTCGACGTGCTGATCACCGAGGACGCGCCCAGTCCGCTGAACCCGATGGGACTGAAAGGGGCGGGCGAGGGCGGCACGAACGGCGTGGGCGCGGCGGTTGCCGCGGCGGTCGACGATGCGCTGCAGGCGCCGGGTTTCGTTACCCGCCTGCCGATCAAGGCAATGCGGGTGCGGCAACTCCTGGCCAGCCGTGCACTGTAAAAGTTTTGGTAAAAATATTGATTTTGGTACTTGCCGGGTTAAACTATCCGGCAATTCCAGTCCGCGTCGCCGATGCCTGGCGGCGATACCGCCGCCGGACCAGGCATATCGACAGGGCAGGACAGACCCGCTGGAGGAGCATCAATGCAGTTCACCAACGAATTCGACGTTTCCCTGCCGCCTGCCCAGGCCTGGCCGGTGCTCATGGATATCGAGCGCATCGTGCCCTGCATGCCCGGCGCCGAATTGGTCGAGATCATCGACGAGAAAACCTTCAAGGGCAAAGTGGCGGTGAAGCTGGGCCCGGTCGCGCTGGTCTTCGTGTGCAACGCCGCGTTCGAAGAAGTGGACAACGATGCGCACAAGGCCCGCATCAAGGCGTCAGGGTCCGACTCCAAGGGCCGCGGCAACGCCAACACCGTTATCGAATTCCGCTTGCAGCCCAGCGCCAAGGGCTCGCGGGTCATCATCGACACCGATCTGACGCTGTCGGGTGCCGTGGCGCAGTACGGCCGCGGCGTCGGCATGATCCAGACCGTCGCCAACCAGATCATCTCGCAGTTCTCCAAAAACCTGGAGGCACAGATCTCGGCCGGCCGCGCGGAAGAGGCCGCCGCGCCCGCACCCGCGGCCGCCGCGCCTGCGCAGAATGGCGAGGCCCCCGCGGCGACCCCGACCCCGGCTCCGGCTGCGCGCCGCCCGCCGCCGCCGCCCGCCAAGCCGATCAGCGGTTTCTCGCTGATCCTGTCGTCGCTGTGGGCCATGGTGCGCGGCTGGTTCGGCGGTTCGCGGCAGTAAGCATCCGTCGGAAACCGCGCGCAAGGCCGTGTCGCGCGCGACGCCGCGCTGCCGGTGGGCGTCCGGCGAACGGACGAGAGCGTCAGCGAAGTAACAAAAAAGATAATTTTCCTGAATTTATGCTGTTGTTGCAGGGTAAACGCCTGCCTCCGGAGTTCTTCTTGACCAAGCCCCTGATCAACACCGTGCTGACCCTGCTGAGCGCCGAGCGGATGGCCGCGTTCTACCAGGCGGGTTTTTGGCGGGACGAGACCATTTACATGGCCGCGCGCCGCCACGCGCAGGCGCGCCCGCAGGCCTGCGCGGTGCGCGATCGTTCGCGCCGCCTGACCTACGCCGAACTTATCGCGGCCGCCGACAGGCTGGCAGCCAGCCTGCATGCCGCCGGCGTGCGCGCGGGCCAGCGCGTCGGCGTGTGGATGTCCAGCCGCGTCGAGACCGCGATTGCCTTGCTGGCATGTTCGCGCAACGCCTATGCGTGCTGCCCGTCGCTGCACCGCGACCACACGGCGCAAGATGTGCTGGCGCTGATGGAGAGCGTGGGGGCGGTGGCGTTTATCGGCGAGGCCGGCTACGGCGCGGACGCGGCGCGCAACGACATATTCGCGATGATCGGCCAGGTGCAAACCATGCGCCGCATCGTTCGCCTGGATGCAGTCGCCGGCGAGGGTATCGATGGATTCGATGCGGCCGTTCAGGCCGCGGGCCTGTCCACCGAGCAGGCCGCCGAGGCGGTGGATTACTCGACCGACCCGGATCGCCTGGTCTACCTGGCCTTCACGTCGGGCACCACCGGCGCACCCAAGGGCGTCATGCACAGCGACAATACGCTGCTGGCCAACGCGCGCGCCATTGCGCAGGACTGGAATTTCGGTCCCGCGTCCGTCATCTACACCATGAGCCCGCTCAGCCATAACCTGGGCCTGGGTGCGCTGATCAGCGCGCTGGCCACCGGCGGCGAACTGGTCGTGCACGACCTGCCGCGCGGCGGCAGCGTACTGGATCGCCTGCTGGAGACCGGCGCGACCTTCCTGTTCGGCGTGCCTACGCATGCCATCGACCTGCTGGCCGAATTGAAGGCACGCGGGTTGGAGAAAGTGGGGGCGCTGCAGGGATTTCGCATCTCGGGCGCTGCCGCGCCGCAGGAAGTGGTGGCCGACCTGCTGCGCTACGGCGTCACGCCGCAAAGCGGCTACGGCATGACCGAAGCATGTTCGCATCACTACACCCTGCCGGGCGACTCGCCGCGCCGCATTATCGAAACCTCGGGGCGCGCCTGCGCCAGCTATGAAGTAAAGATCTGGTCCGCGGACGATCCCGATGTCGAGCTGCCCATCGGCGAGACCGGACAGATCGGCGGGCGCGGCGCCAGCCTGATGCTGGGCTACTTCGACAACCAGAAGGCGACCGAGGCATCGTTCAACGCGCACGGCTGGTTCATGACGGGCGACATGGGCAGGCTGGACGCCGATGGTTACCTGGTCATTACCGGCCGCAAGAAAGACCTGATCATTCGTGGCGGCCACAACATTTATCCGGCCCGCATCGAAAACCTGGCCATGCAGCATCCGGCGGTGGCACGCGCCGCCGTCCTGCCCGTGCCCGATGCGCGGCTGGGCGAGAAAGTCTGCCTGGCCGTCACGTTGCGGCCCGGCTGCGAGGCCGGCGCGGACGATTTGCTGCAGCACCTGGATGCTTCGGGCCTGTCGCGCTACGACATGCCCGAGTACTACGTGCAACTGGACAACATCCCGCTGACGGCCAGCGGCAAGATTTTCAAGCGCGACCTGGTGGAGGACGTGAAGGCGGGCCGCATGCAGGTGCAGCCGGTACGTTGGCGGCCGCTGGAGAAACAGGCGTGATGAGCGGCCTGCCTTTCGGTGCCAAGGCCGATGATGCCGCCGCGCCCGGTCCGGCATCCGTCGTTACGCCCGCCGCGGACGGGGCAGCCGATGGCATCGCAGCGGCCGGCACCCTCGACAACGCCGCGCTGCTGCAGCGGCTGCGGCACGAACTCGCGCATCCGCCTTTCCATGCCCTGCTCAGGCCACAGGCCGTTGCCGTGGACGCCGGGACCGGCACCGTCGTCATCCGCCTGCCCTACGATCCGTCGTTGCGCGGCGCCGCCGGCATGGACTTCATCCATGGCGGCGTCATCGCGGCCTTGATCGACATGGCCGCGCATGCCGCGGTGGCCGTGCAGACCGGCCGCATGGCGCCAACCGTCGATTTGCGCATCGACTACCTGCGCCCCGCGCCCGGCGCGGACCTTATCGCGACCGCGCGCGTGCTCAGGCTCGGCCGCGCCATCGCGCGCGCCGACGTGGAAGTGGGCGGGGCCGGCACGCAACCCTACGCCGTGGGCCGCGGCACCTTCAGCACGCTGGCCCCCGGGGCCTGACCCGTACCGCAGCAAGGAAGACCACGCCATGCAAGCAGTCATCATCCGTGAATTCGGCTCCATCGACGAGCTGAAGATCGAAGAGGTACCCGATCCCGTGCCCGCCGCGGGCCAGGTACTGATCGACGTGCAGGCCACCGCGGCCAATTTCGTCGACCTGCTGGTCATCAGCGGCAAGTACCAGTTCCTGCCGCCAAGGCCTTTCTCGCCTGGCAAGCTGCCCACGGGCACCGTCGCCGCGTTGGGCGAGGGCGTAAGCAATCTGAAGGTGGGCGACCGCGTGCTGACGCTGGCCGAGCATGGCGGATATGCGGAGAAGGCGGTCGTGGCCGCCAAAGACTGTTTTCTTCTGCCGGACGGCCTGTCGTTCGTCGACGCCGCTGCGATGGCACTGGCGTTCGACACCGCCTGGTTCGCGCTGTGCGAGCGTGGCCGCGCGAAAGCCGGTGAAACGGTGCTGGTGCTGGGCGCGTCCGGCGGCGTGGGCCTGGCCGCGGTGCAACTGGGCAAGGCCTATGGGTTGAAGGTGCTGGCAGGTATCGCCAATTCGCAGAAGGCCGACATGGTGCGCGCCGCGGGCGCCGATGCCATCGTCGACCTGTCGGTACCAGACCTGCGCGACAATCTGCGCGAACAGGTGCATGCGTTGACCGGCGGTGCCGGGGCCGACATCGTGCTGGACCCGCTGGGCGATGATATTTTCGATGCGGCCATCCGTGCCGTCGCATGGCGCGGCCGCTATGTGGTGATCGGCTTCGCGGCCGGCCGCATTCCCACGCTGAAGGTCAACTACGTGATGTTGAAGAACATGGAGGTCAGCGGCGTGCAGGTCAGCGACTACCGCAAACGCGCCCCGGCCGAGATGGCGCATTGCCTGGCGGAGATTTTCCGTCTGTACCAGGAGGGCAGGCTGACCGCGCCGCCCGTCGCCACCTTCGCCCTGGCCGATGTCAAGACCGCGCTGCACCAGTTGCAGGACCGTACCGCCCGCGGCCGGCAGATACTGATTCCTTCGGCAAAAAAGGGCTGAAACGGATGCCGCGCGGCCTCGCCCGGCCACGCGGCCACGCAAGTGCCGCGTTGTACTATGACGCCCGGGAAATCGGTAAGGGCCGGGCACACTATGCAATGCTCCGCTCGTGTGGAGGGATCGAATGACTTTGCAGTATGACGAAATTGGCAGGCGGTTGAAGGCGTTTCGCTTGGCTTCAGGCCTGAGCGCCGACGAGATCGCCCAGCGTATCGGTATTTCACGCACGGCACTGTACCGCTTCGAAAAAGGCGAACTGGCCAAGATCGAGACCCTGGAAAAACTTTCCGAGCTGCTGCAGGTGTCCATGCCGACGCTGTTGGGCGTCGGCATGGAGTACCTGGCTTCGGCAGTCAGTTATTTCGAGCGCACGCGCCAGCTCGAGGAAACCGCGGACCAGATCATCGTCCTGGCCGGCCCGATTTCCTTCCTGCTGGCATCGGATCAATTCGAAGTGGTGCTGGAGCAGGTGCTGCGCGAGAGCATTCCCGACGATGTGCCGCATCGGGATAAAACCCTGGCCGATGTCGACAAGATCATGGAGATCCTGCACACGCGCAAGCAGACCTACCGGCGCCGCAGGCCCAGCATCGTCAACCTGATTTCGACCGTACAGATCGAGCGTTTCCTGGTGAACGGCATGGTGGGCCGCGCGGACCTGTCCGAGGCCAAGCGCGCCAAGCGACTGGAAATGGCGCGCCAGGAAATCGAACATCTTGCCGACATGATCGAAGAAGACTCCATGGGCGTGCAAATCGGCCTGGTCACGGACAACCTGCCGCACAATGGTTTCCAGATCTTCCGCCAGGCCGAGCGCAGCACCATCACCATCAGTCCGTTCCGCCTGGGCGAGCAACCGAACATCCGGGTGGGCGTGGCCATGGCCACTTCCGCGCCCGAAGCGCTGAAGCTGCACGAGAACATCGTGCAGGAAGCGTGGCGCACGGCATTGAAAGGCAACACCGCCGCCGAGTTCCTGCGCGGCATGCTGGCGAATAGACAGAAAAGCCTGCCCCCCGCCGCGCGCAGGCGCGGTCCAGCCAAATAGGAGTACTGAGCATGACCGGTCCGGACGATCTTCGCGTGAACGTGGCGCTTGCCAATCGCATTCTTGCAAACGAGCGCATCCTGGACGCCTTCGGTCACGTCAGTATCCGGCACCCGGAACGGCCCGGCCATTTCCTGCTGTCGTGTTCGCGCGCGCCCGAACTGGTCGAGGTGGACGACATCCTCGAATACGACGAGCGCTCCGAACCCGTCGCGCCCACGACGAAGGCCCTGTATATCGAGCGCTACATCCACGGCGAGATCTACCGGGCGCGTCCCGATGTGCACGCCATTGCCCATCATCACGCGGCGGCGGTGTTGCCGTTTTGCGTGGCTGGCGTGCCTATCGTGCCGGTGTACCAGCATGGCGCGATGATAGGCAGGCACGTGCCGTTCTGGGACAGCCGGGACGAGTTCGGCGATACCAACCTGCTGGTCGTGAACATGGAGCAGGGCGCGTCGCTGGCGCGCGCGCTTGGCCAGGACTGGATGGTCTTGATGCGCCATCACGGTGCCACCGTGGTGGGTACCGACCTGCAGGAAATGGTGTTCCGCGCCACGACCTCGTGCCGCAACGCCGAGTTCCTGCTCGCCGCGAAATCGCTGGGGCCGGTGGAAGGCCTGACGCCGGGTGAAATCGACAAGGCGGGCAAGGTGCCTCCCGCTGCCATCAAGCGCGCCTGGGAATACTTCGTGGCGCGCCTGCCAGGCTGAACCCGCCGATCCGGCAGCATCCCGCCCGCATGCAGGGCCGGCCTTTGAAGGGCCGGCCCTTTTTCATGGGTTCGCCAACCAGCTAGGGTAAGTACCAAATATGGAACGGGTACCAAAAATGGTATTGTCCTGACCATGGCCGGTACAGGCCGGAACTTAGTCTCTGGGGAACGAAACATGCCGCGGCAAGCTCATCGACCTGCAATCTGGCCGGACTCCCGCAAGGGGAGTACCCACCGCGGCTCGTCCCGCCTTCCTCGCGTCCTGTCGGCGGCGGTGTGCGCGGTCGGCCTGGTGCTTGCCGCCGGGGCGGCGCGGGCGGCGGATGACTATCCCAACCACTCGATCACCCTGGTCGTGCCTTATGCCCCGGGCGGCGGCGTGGACTCTGTCGGCCGCATCCTGGGCCGCGCCCTGGCGAAAGAGCTGAACCAGTCCGTGGTGGTCGAGAACCGCCCCGGCGCCGGCGCCACGGTGGGCGCCTCGTACGTGCAGCGCTCCGCGCCGGACGGCTACACGATGATAGTGGTCGATCCCGCGCTGATCATCAATCCCAGCCTGATGGCCTCGCTGCCCTACGACGCCAACCGCGACTTCCAGCCGGTATCGCTGCTGACGCTGTCGCCGCTGATCCTTACGACCACCAACAGCCTGCCGGTCAAGAGCGTGGCCGATCTGCAGGCGCTCGGAAAGAGCGGCGGGCAAGGCCTGAGCTTCGCGTCGGCCGGTATCGGCACCACGCCGCACATGGCGGGCGAACTGTTCAAGCTGCAGACCAAGGGCAACTTCACGCACGTTCCCTACAAGGGCTCGGGCCCCGCCATGACGGACCTGATCTCGGGCCAGGTGCAGTTTTCGTTCTCGACGGTGGCGGCCGCTTCGCCGTTCATCAGCAGCGGCAAGATCCGCGCGCTGGCCACCACGGGCGCCGAGCGCAGCCCCGATTTCCCGAACCTGCCCACCGTGGCCGAAACCGTGCCGAATTTCAAAGTGCTCTTCTGGACGGGATTGTTCGTGCCAGCCAAGACTCCGCCGCAAGTCGTCGCGAAATTGAACGCCGCCGTCACCAAGGCGTGGGCGACGGACGAGGTCAAGGATGCACTGAAGAAAATCGGCGAGTATGCCGCGCCCACCATGACATCCGCGCAGGCCAAGGATTTCGTCGTCGGGGAAAGCAAGATGTGGGCGACAGTGGTGAAGGACGCCAATATAAAAGTAGACTGAACGCACCGCCCTGAAGACAATTGCCTGACGGCATCGTTCTTTGGCGCGGCATTCTCTTCGCACGTATCGCGGCCCTCCGGCCGCGAAACCCATTAAGGCACATCCTGCGTTTTCGCCTGGCATGAAACCTTCGGTCTTTACCTATCACGACCCCCGCACCATCGACGACGCCGTCGGCCTGGTCGGCCGCCTGGAGAACGCGCGTCCGTTGGCGGGCGGCCAATCGCTCATGGCGATGATCAATATGCGCTTCGTGCAGCCCGATCACATCATCGACCTGAACCGCGTCGAAGGCCTGGCGGGTATCGCGGAATCCGCCGAAGAAATATCCATCGGCGCCATGACGCGCCAGCGCGAGCTGGAATTCTCGCCGCTCATTGCCGCGCGCCTTCCGCTGATGAGCGAGGCCTTGCTGCACGTGGGCCATCGCCAGACGCGCAATCGCGGCACGCTGGGCGGCTCCCTGTGCCACCTGGATCCAGCCGCCGAAATGGTGGCCGTCGCCGCGGCCTTCGATGCGGTCGTCCAGGTGGCGGGCCCCAACGGCCGCCGCGAGATTCCTTTCCAGGAATTCCCGCTGGGCTTCATGATGCCCGCCATCGACGCCGACGAACTGGTCACCGGCGTGCGCTACCCCCTGTGGCCGCAGGGGCATGGTTCCGCATTCGTCGAATTTTCCAGGCGCCATGGCGACTTCGCCATCGTGTCGGCGGCGGCGCTGGTCATGCTGGACGGCCGGGGCCAGGTCGCCCGGGCCGCGCTTGCCTTGGGTGGCGTCGGCACCGCGCCGCTGCGCATGACAGAGGTCGAAAGCATGCTGCTGGGCAACGTGCCGTCCGAGGCGCTGGTGCGCGATGCGGCCGAGCGCTGTCGCAATATCGATGCGCTGGACGATGCGCTGGTCACCGCCGCCTACCGGCGCAGCCTGGCTGCCGTCATGGCGCGGCGCGCGCTGGTCGCGGCCTGCACGCGCGCGGGCGCCCATTTTCCGCAAACCCCTACGCAGGCATGAACGTGCCGGCCGCGCGCGAAGGGCATATCCTTTCGACAACGCGGCGCCAGGCAGCCAGGATGGATTCATGAGCACGATCGTCGACGAACAAACACGCAATATTTCCGTGCGCATCAACGGCCAGGCGTACGAGTCGGAGGTGCGCGTGCGGCACACCCTGGCCGACTACCTGCGCCATCAACTGAACCTGACCGGTACCCACGTCGGTTGCGAGCACGGTGTGTGCGGCGCATGCACGGTGCTGATGGACGGCCTGTCCACGCGCGCGTGCCTGACGCTGGCCGTGCAGGCTGACGGCCACGCCATCACCACTGTCGAAGGCCTGGCCTGCGACGGCCGCCTGCATCCGCTGCAGCAGGCGCTGAGCGAAGAGCATGGGCTGCAATGCGGCTTCTGTACGCCCGGCATGCTGACCACGCTGGCCGAACTGCTGCAGGCGAATCCCGACCCCAGCGAAGAGGACGTGCGCGTGGCGATCTCCGGCAACCTGTGCCGCTGCACGGGCTACGAAGGCATCGTGAAGGCCACGCTGGCCGCCGCCGCGAAGATCCGCGCGCAAGGAGTTTCCGCATGAGCCCGCCCGACAGCCCGCGCGGTGACTTTCCCATCGCCAAGGACGACCCGGCCGCCGGCCACCAGCATGCCGCCGGAAAAACCTTCGGACGCAGTGTGAAGCGCCTCGAGGACCACGCCTTGCTGACCGGCACGGCGCGTTTCGTCGACGACATCCAGGCCCCCGGCATGCTGCACGCCGCTTTCGTGCGCAGTTCGCACGCGCACGCCGCCATCCGCGGCATCGATACCGCGGCCGCGGCTGCCGCGCCGGGCGTGCATGCGGTCTTCACGCTGGAAGACCTGCGGCCCTACCTGGCCACCACGGACCTGGTCACGGCGCTGCCCAGCCCCAGCTTCCGCATGAGCCTGCACCGCCCTGTGCTGGCGCATACCGAGGCGGCCTACGTGGGCGAGGCCATCGCCGTCGTCATCGCGGAAGACCGCTACCTGGCCGAGGATGCCGCGGCGCTGGTCGAAGTGGATGCCGACCCCTTGCCCGTGGTCGGCGATTGCCGCACCGCCCTGGACGAAGGCGCGCCCACCGTGCACAGCAGCGCGCCGCACAACCTGGTCGCGGAATTCGACCTGTCCTATGGCGACGTGGATGCGGCTTTCGACGCCGCGCCGCATGTCTTCGGCGAATCGCTGGCGCAGCATCGCGGCGGCAGCCATTCCATCGAATGCCGCGGGGTGGTGGCGCGCTACGAACCGCTGGACGACGTGCTGACCGTGTGGAGTTCCACGCAGACACCGCTGCCCGCCAGGCAGATCCTGTGCGACCTGCTGGGGCGCGGACCCGACCAGGTGCGCGTGGTGGTCCCCGACGTGGGCGGCGGGTTCGGCCCCAAACTGGTGTTCTACCCGGAAGAGGCAGTCACGGCGGTCGCCGCGTTGATCCTGCGACGTCCGGTAAAGTGGATCGAAGACCGCCGCGAGCATTTCACGGCCACCACGCAGGAACGCGACCAGATCTGGGATGTCGAGATCGCCGTCGATGACGAGGCGCGCATCCTGGGCGTGCGAGGCACCTTGCTGCACGACCACGGTGCCTACAACGTGCGCGGCACCAATGTGCCTTACGGCGCCGCCGCGGCGATGACGCTGGCCTACCGCGTGCCCGTGTATCGCCTGGACATCAAGTGCGTGGCCACCAACCGCGTCCCCGTCACGCCGGTGCGCGGGGCCGGCCAGCCCCAGGGCGTATTCGCCATGGAACGCCTGCTGGACCGCGTGGCCCGCGAACTGCGGCTGGACCGTGCCGAGGTGCGCCGGCGCAACTTGGTGCCGGCCGAACTCATGCCTTATCCCACGCCCATGAAAACGCGCGGCGGCATGCAGGTGGTGCTGGACAGCGGCGACTATCCGCGCTGCCAGGCCATGGCGCTGGAACGCGCGGGCTGGGCTTCCTTTGCCGGCCGCCAGGCGGTGGCGCGTGCGCAAGGCAAGCGGCTGGGTATCGGCGTGGCCAATTCGGTGGAAGGCACCGGCCGCGGCCCCTACGAACAGATCAAGGTGCATGTCGGCACGACGGGCGCGATCCACGTGTACTCCGCCGCCGCGGCCATGGGACAGAGCACGCGGACCATGCTTGCGCAGGTGGTCGCCGAGCAACTGGGCGGCGACATGGACAACATCATGGTCGTGGCCGGCGACAGCGCCAACGGCACGCTGGGTTTCGGCGGTTTCAACAGCCGCCAGGCCGTCATGGCGGGCAGCTCTGCCCACAAGGCCGCGCTGGAAGTGCGTCGTCAGGTCCTTGAGGTGGCCGCCACGGTGATGCAGCTGCCCGTCGCGGACCTCGACATCGAAGGCCGCGAAGTCGTCGCGAAGAACGCGCAGGCGCGGCGTACGCTGGCGGAGCTGGCGCGTGCCGCCGCCGGCATGCCCGGTTTCCTAATGCCCGGCCCGGGACCCGCGATGCAAGCCATGGAGCACGTCGTCATCAACGACATGGCCTACGGCAACGCCACCGCCGTGGCCGAAGTGGAGGTCGACGCCGAAACCGGCGAGGTGAAGCTGCGCAACATCGTCTTCTCGCACGATTGCGGCCGCGTCATCCACCCCAAGGTGGTAGAGGGGCAATTGCTGGGCGGCATCGCGCACGGCGTGGGCAACGCCTTGTTCGAGAAGATGGCTTTCGACGAGAACGGCCAGCCGCTTACCACCAACCTGGCCGAATACCTGCTGGTCACCGCGACGGAAATGCCGCCCATAGCTCTCGCTCACATGGAGTCGCCCACCCCGCTGAACGCGTTGGGTATCAAGGGCGTCGGCGAAGCTGGCGTGCTACCGATGGCGGCCGCCATCGCATCGGCCGTCGAACACGCGCTGGAAGATTGCGGCGTGCGCATCACCCAGGTGCCGATCTCGCCAGTGGAGCTGTTGGCAGCGATCGAGGCCGCGCGGCAATAGGCAAGGCGTTCCAGGGGGGGCGCCACCCGGCGGCCTCCCATTTCCGGGATGCCCGTCAGCTATTGGACGGGCGCCCGGCGGTGGACAGGCTCTTGCAAGCACGCATGAGTACACTGTGGGCCAGGCGGCTGCCTATCCCTGCACGCCCCTGCCCGGCCCGCGACGCCCCTCCCGCACCGAAGAACAACATGCCCCGCCAGGCCCTTGTCCTGCTGCTCCTCGCGTTCACCCAAGTCATTGGCTGGGGCGTGGTCGGCATACTGCCGGTCCTGGCTGGACCGATCGCGCGGGACCTGCAGACTTCGCTGCCGTCGGTCTTCCTGGGGACATCGATCATGTATGTGGCAATGGGCGCCGCCGCGCCTGTGGCCATCCGTATCTTTCGGCGGCTGGGCACCCGCTCGGCTATGGCATTGGGGGCCGCCGGCATCGGGGCGGGCCTGGGCCTGCTGGCCCTGGCGCCGGACATCCTGGCCTACTGGGCCGCCTGGGCGCTGATCGGCGTGGCGGGCGCCACTTTCCTGACCACCGCGGCGTACGCCTACCTGGCCGAGTACGCGCCGGACCGGGCGCGAGGCCATATCGGAACGTTGATGCTCGTGACGGGGCTGGCCGGCAGCCTCTTCCTGCCCATCACGGCCTGGCTTGAACACCTCATCGGCTGGCGCACGTCTCTACTGGCCTACGTGGCCCTCATGCTGCTTGTTTGCCCGCTGCTGCGCTTCAGCCTCCCACCGACCGTCACCGCGCCCATGCCGTCGACTGCGCGCCACGGCGAGCGGCCGAGACCCGTGTTCGCGCTGTTGGCCGGCGCGATCGCGCTGAATAGCTTCGTCACCTTCGGCATCCAAGCCGTGTGCGTCCCGCTGCTGCAGGCGATGGGCATGGGCTTCAGCCGGGCGGTTCTGATCGCCTCGTTATTGGGGATCTTTAAGGTGGCGGGTCGCGTGCTCGACCTGGCCGGCGGTCCGCGCTGGGACGGCCTATCCACCGGCGTCGTGGCGGGCGCGCTGATGCCGCTGGGCTTGGCCGCGTTGTGGCTCGGCGGAGCCGCACTGTGGCCGGTCGGCGTGTTCCTGCTGCTGTTCGGCGTGGGCAGCGGCGCTTTCGCGGTGGCGCGCGCCACCATGCCGCTGGTTTTCTATGACAAGGCCGGCTATGCGGCAGCGATGGCGACCATCGCTGTTCCGATGAACCTGATCAACGCGCTTGCCCCGCCCGCATTGGCCACCGCCCTGGACGGCATCGGCGCAGCAGCGACCTTCGCGCTCCTGGGCGGTTTGAGCGCTATGGCATTCGTGCTATTGCTAGGGCTGCGGACCTTGCGTGGCTAAGCGGTGACTGGCATGAAGGACAGGTTGTCCCGAGCCCATTCGTCCAGCCCGCAGACCCGGATATTCCGTTGCGCGTTGAACGTACGCTTCATGTCCCAGGCGACGCCGCGCCCTTGGGCAAACACCACTCGATACTTGCGCAGCGCATCCTGCGGCTTCTCGTCCCATTGCCGGATCAGGTCGGGCACGGTCCATTCCTTGCGGCGAACCTTGATGCCCAGAACCTCGTCAACGGTATCGGCGACTTGTCGATAGGTAACCGTGTCGCCGGCGACGTAGACGACCTGGTTCGAGATTCGCGGTTCAGCGAACAGAATCTCCGCGGTCAAGGTTGCGATGTCTTCCGGTGTGGTCACCGTCACGGCGTTATCCCAGCTTCCCAATGCGTTCACGGTATGCTCGGCCAGATCGACGACGCCGAACGCCGGATCGAACAGAAAGCTGGTGAACATGCCTGTCGAGACGATGATCCATTCGGTGCGGGTTTGCGAGCGCAGCAGTTCGCGCACGTCGAGCTGTTCGTCGAAAAGGTCCTGCGCGCTATCTCTTCCAATGACATCGTAGTCAACCCCAAACTGCCACGGGAGGTAGCGCCGTACGCCGGCCGCGAGCGCCGCACGCGCGATTTTGCGCTGCACGCCCCGGCCGCCGGCAAATCCCGTGCACGAGATAACGGTGTTGAACCGGGCGAAGGTCGTTGCGAGTTCTTCATCAGTCTGCGCCGCCAGGTCTCCTTCGACGAATTCGATATCCAGGCCACGTAGTTCAGCCACGTCCTTGCTCTTTTCCGGGTCGCTGGACGCGATCGTCGAAGGACGAAGCAGCACAGCGAGCGACAGATCGGCCTTGAGCGCAGCGCGCCGCGCAAGCACGCGCAGCATCGCCATGCCGAGTTCGCCGGCACCCAGGACCAGAATTGAATTCCCTTTTGACATAGGCGTTCTCCGAGTGAGGTAAGAGGTCGATTCGCAGTGTAGGTGCACGGAAATCCTCTATTGTTCGCGTTGCGTGAATACAGAACGCGCGTGCGGCGAACGACCGTGCGCGCATGCGGAAATCCGCAGGACATACGCGCGAACGGATCCGCGTTGCCAGGAGCGTCCAGCGTAAATGCAATATGCGGTTGAGTTGATAACATGTAGCCCAGTTCCGCCTGGCCTGTACGAACGCACTGGATATGCTCACTACCCATGGACAAACTTCAAGCGATGGCAACGTTTGTGCGCGTTGTCGAGGCACAAAGCTTCAGCAAGGCGGCAGAGACTTTGTCCATGCCCCGGTCGTCGGTGACGACGATCGTGAAAAACCTGGAGGCGCATCTGGGTGCGCCGCTGCTGCGCCGAAGCACGCGCAGCCTGAGTCTTACCGAGGCAGGGGAGCGCTACTACGCGTCGTGCCAAGGCATCCTCGCGGAGATCGCGAATGCGGAAAGCCAGGTATTGCCTCTTGGTAAAGCTCCGCGCGGACGGGTTCGCGCCGATATGCCTGGCGTCATCGGGCGAGCGATTGTCTTGCCGCGCTTGAGTGAATTCGAAACGCGCTATCCCGACATCGAGCTGGTGCTTGGACTAAGCGACCGGCCTACCGACCTTGTTTATGAAGGCATCGATTGCGCCGTCCGTACCGGCGCCCTGGCCGATTCGACGCTGGTCGCTCGCCGCCTCGGCCAGCTCAATTGGCTGACCTGTGCTTCGCCTCGTTATCTGAAGCAGCACGGCGAGCCGATTGCGATATCCGAACTGGGCGATCATCGCGCGATCAACTACGTATCAAATGTGACGGGCCGGCCTTTCGAATGGCGTTTCAGGGTGGGCAAGGAAGACGTGAGCATGACAATGCAGAGCCGCTTTTCCGTCAACGAGACGGAGGCTTACGTGCAGTGCGGCCTGGAGGGGCTGGGCTTGATACAGCTTTCGGAATTCGCGGTGTCGGCGTACCTGCGCAGCGGGCGACTGAAGGAAGTGCTCGCCGGGGTACGATGCGCACCCGTGCCGGTTTCGGTCGTCTACCCTAACAAGCAGGCTACGCCGGCCGTCAGGACGTTTGTCGACTGGATCATGGAGATCGTAAAACCGGAACTGACCCGGTGAGCTATCGCTGATGGATTGACGAGAAGCCGATATATATCAAACTATGGCGAGGCCTGTCGGCCGATTATTCGATAATGCCGTCGGCTGCTTTGCAACTTTTCGGGGGGAAATACAGATGGGCCATGTTGTACCCAGGCGCGCCACCGGTTTGGCAGCGCGTATTTGCTTGAGTTTGGGCGTTATCCTGGCGGGCCTGCCGGGCGGACCGTCGCAGGCGTCCTCCGCCACGCCTACGGTCACCACGGCCAGCGCCGGCACCGTTACGGCAACCACTCCCACGTCCACATCCACCCCCGCCAATGCCTTGGTCGCGGGCGCCGTGCTGCCCTCGGGCGTGCGCTACCAGTTCCTGGCACGCTGGGACGTCGATCGCCTCAATCGCATTCTGCAGACCGATACTCCCCGTTTCGCCGGCACGAACGTGACATACACCCCGGCGCGCAACGCGGTGAATCTGTATCGCGTGACCTACGCGTCCGTTATTCCCGAGCGCGGCAATCTTCCTACCACCGCGACGGGCCTGATTGCCGTGCCGGACATCGAGCAGGCTTCATTGTCCCTGGTGTCCTATCAGCACGGCACCGTCTACGGCAAGCACGAGGTTCCCTCATATCCCGAGCAGTCCCCCGAAACGCAGCTGATGATTGCGCAGTTCGCGGGGCAGGGGTACGCGGTGATCGGTGCCGACTATTTCGGGCTGGGCGATTCGGCCGAGCCGGAAGGATATATGGTCAAGGGCAGTCATCAACAGGCCAGCTACGACATGTTGGTGGCCGCCAAAGCCGTGCTCGCGGACCTCAAGCGCAGCAGCGGCAAGCTGTTCCTGGCCGGATGGTCCCAGGGCGGCTTCGTGACCATGGTGTTCCTGGAGAAGCTGGAAGCGGCCGGCGTGAAAGTGCAGGGGGCCGCCACGGCCAGCGCGCCCGTCGATGTGTTCGTCGCACTGAACGGCTTCTTGAATTTCCCCCGGCCGAATGATGCCAGCTGGGTGACGAGCCTGTTCATCCTGTCGGCTTTTTCATTCGAGAACTATTACGGCGAACCCGGCTTGGCCCGCTCGCTTATCAATCCGGCCTACTACGAAGTGTCGCGCAAGGCCTATGCGCGCGAACCGTTCGATCCCGCCGATGTTCCGACGGACCTGCACAAGCTCATTCGAGCCGAATATTTCAACCCCAAGTTCTTCGCCGCCTCTGCCTATGGAAGGCTGGTCGCCAGGACGCAGGCGTACCGATGGGTCATCCAGACGCCGGTGCGCAACTATTATGGGGATAGCGACGAAGCGATCAGCACGGGCCTGGGACAGTTGGCCGCGACTTACCAGCATGCGCTGGGCGCCGGCAACGCGCTGGTGGAAGCGATTTCCACAGGGCCGACCACGCATCGCGGCACCTTTGCGCATGCCGTGCCTGAATGGAAATCGTGGTTTGACGGGATGTGATGCCAGGCCTGGCGCACCAAAGGCGGGAGGCGTTGGGTATCGTTGCTCGTCCGGCCTGCTGGGCGGCGGGCGGGGCCCCTAGTACGCTTCGCGAGTCCCCTTGCGATTATCGTTTCAGCCGTCGCGCGAACCCCTGCACGAAAGTCCGGCACTCCTCGACCTTCGCGATGTATGTCATGGCGAAATACAGGCAACCGTAGACGCCCAGCACGACGATGCCCAGGAGTATCGGCTGCTGCCAGCCGAGCGCGATCTTGATCCCGAATGCCGCCGCGGCGGAGGCCGCGGCGGCGCCCCACAGCGTGTAAAGCAGGGAGCGCGGCAGTCCTGTGGCGCCGATCCGCCCGTTCAGGGTGCGGCGAAGCAGGAATAGCTCTATCCATCCCGCCACCCCGGCAGAGGCGGTAAGGCCCACGGTGCCCCATTGGGGCGCGATGCCCAGCAGCGGCGGTAGATAGAGGGCGCAGATCAGTCCCAATCCGATCGTCAGTACCAGGCGCACCAACGCATAGCGCAAGGGTGTACGCGGATCGAGCAAGGCGTAGTAGGTGGACGAGTAAAGGCGGCCCAGCGTGGACGCCAGCAATCCCACGCCCGAGCCCGCCAGGATGGCCCAGACAAACACGGCATCGTCGTGCGTGAACCGGCCGGACTGATACAACGCCGCCGTAATGACATCGCCCAGCACGAAGAAAGCCATGGCGGAAGGCACCACGAAAAACGCGATGCGGCGCATGCCGCGGTTCAGGCGCAAGCGCAGGGCGGCGGTGGCATCCGGGCTATCGTCGTTGCCCAGCGATCGGGCCATCGCCGGCAATTCGGACGCGGATATGGCCATGCCGAACAGGCTGACGGGCAGCATGCTGATCGAGGCCGCGGTGGTCATGGCCGCCATGGCACCCGCGCCCAGCAAGGTGGAAATGGCTTGGTCGACGTACGAGCTGATCTGCACGATGCCCCGGCTGATGACGACCGCGCCGAAGTTGCGGAAGACCTCGCGCACATTGGCGTTGGATCCGTCCGGGCGCAGGGGCAGCGTGCCGGTCAGCTTAAGGACCGGTGGCAGTTGGATGGCGACCTGCAGCAGGCAACCCAATGTCGTTCCCCAAGCCAGCCAGACCGCCAGGTCGGGCAGGGAGGAATGACGGAACACCACCATGGTGACGATCATGGCAAGGTTCCAGATCACGGGGGCCGAATACGACAGGAAGAACCTGCGGTGGCTGTTCAGGATGCCCAGGCACCAGGCCGAACCGACCAGCAGTCCGGTCCCGGGGAACAGGATCCGGACAAGAAGGATGGTCAGTTCGCGCTTTTCGCCGACGTAGCCGGGTGCGATTGCCCATATCAGCCAGGGCGTGGCCAGGATGCCGGCCACCACGATCAGGGAAATCCCCAGCGCAAGCGCGGCGGCGACGGCGCCTGCTACCTGGTCCGCTTCTTTTTGTTTGCCCTGCGCCAGCAGGCGCGCGTACACGGGGATGAAGGACGCCGAGAGTACGCCTTCGCCGAAGAGGTTTTGCAGGAAGTTGGGAACGCGCAGCGCCGAACTGAAGGCGTCCGCGATGTCGGAGAGCCCGAAAAAATGCGAGAAAACCCGCTGGCGGACCAGCCCCATCAACCGGCTGCACAGGATGCCGGCCGCCACCAGCAAGGCGTGGCGCCCGCTGCTATCCTTGCCCATGAATCCGCCCTGCAAATCGGCTGATTCTAGCAAAGCGGTGCCCCCAGCCATTCCGGCCGAGGCGCCTCGGCAAGCGCGTCAGTCCAACCCGCTTCGCTCGCTTGAGACCGCCGGCCGCTATGACAGGCCGCGCGCAACGGTTAAGCTAGCGCGGGGCAGAAGATGGGGCCTTCGCAGTGATTCCAGTTCCATTAGGGGGATAAAAGCATGAAGTGCACTCTGTTGGCGGCGGTATGCGCACTGGCGGCGACGGTGGCCGGTTCGGCCTCCGCGTCCGGTTATCCGGAACGGCCCGTGACGCTTGTCGTACCTTATCCGGCGGGCGGGACGACCGACATCGCCGCGCGCACCGTCGCGCAGGCGATGGCGCCTTTCCTGGGCCAGGCGCTGATCGTGGACAACCGCTCGGGCGCGGGCGGCAACATCGGCATGGGCGTGGTCAAGCGGGCGCCGCCGGATGGGTACACGATCGGGATGGGGACCATCGGCACGCAGGCGATCAACCAGTTCATCTACAAGGATATGCCTTTCGATCCGGCGAAGGATTTCACGCCGCTGGCATTGGTGTTGACCACGCCCAATGTCATCGTCGTGCGCGCCGACTCCAACCTGAAATCAATGAAAGACCTGGTCGAGCAGGCCAAGGCCCGCAAGGGTAAACCGATGTCGTACGGCTCGCCGGGCGTCGGTTCGTCCGTGCACCTGACGGGTGCCTACCTGGAGCAAATCGCCGGCATAGAGATGCTGCATGTCCCGTTCCGTGGCGTTTCCGCGGCGATGCCTGCCTTGATCGGCGGACAGATCGACGTGTTGCTGGACAACCTTCCCAGCACGTTCAGCCAACTCAAGGATGGCACGCGCGTGCGTGCGCTGGCGGTTACCAGTGCCCAGCGGTCGCCGTCGCTGCCCGACGTGCCGACGGTGTCGGAGAGCGGCATCGGCAATATGGACGTGACGGCTTGGTTCGCCCTTTATGCCCCCGCCGGCATCCCCGACGATGTCCGTGACAAGCTTATAAGCGCTGTGCAAAAGGCGTTGCGGACCGATGCGGTGAAGGAACAGTACAAGTCGCTTGGCGCGGCCACCGGCGACATGACGGGCAAGGACCTGGCGAAGTTCGAGGACCAGGAACGCCAACGCTGGGGGGATCTGGTCAGGACTCGCAATATCACCAGCAACTGACGTGGTATCGCCTTAAGGCTCCGTCCCAAAAAGAAGCCACGGGCGCAAGCAGATCGTCCGAGCGATGCCCAGACGTCCGGGCACGACATCGGCACATATCCTACGGAGGAGACATGAAGATCACGCGCATCACCGCCGTTCCACTGTCGTACCGATTGCCGGAGGGCAAGACCGTCATGATGGGCATAGGCAGCACGCTCAAGCGCGATGCCATCGTGGTGCGGGTCGAAACTTCGGAAGGGATAACCGGTTATGGCGAATCCCATCCGGGACGTAGTCCCGGCGCCATCGTCAGCCTGATCCATAACACGCTGGCTCCCTTGTTGGTGGGCATGGATGCCACGGACGTCATCGGCGTTTGGCAGCGCGTGCATCGCATGCAGTTGTCCAGCCATGGACTGGGCGCCGGCGCGGCGATGGCGCACTCGGGTATCGATATGGCGCTTTGGGACATACGCGGCAAGGCGGCCGGAATGCCCTTGTATGAGCTGATGGGGGGCGCGCGGAAACGCATTCCGGCCTATGCCGGCGGGATCGCGTTGGGCTACCAGCCTCCGGAGTCCCTGGCCGAGGAAGCGCAAGGCTACGTGGCGCGCGGCTATCGCGCGGTCAAGCTGCGCATCGGCGACAGCGTAGAGAACGATATCGCCCGAGTGCGTCGCGTGCGCGAGACGCTCGGCGACGGGGTCGATATCCTGACGGATGCGAACACGGCATATACCATCGCGCAGGCGCGCCGTGTCCTGCCGGTGCTGGCCGACATTCAGGCGGGTTGGCTGGAAGAGCCGTTCGCCTGCAACGATTTCGCCTCGTACAGGCAGGCCGCCGCCATCACGCCCCTGGTACCCATCGCCGCCGGCGAGAATCACTACACGCGCTTCGAGTTCGCCCAGATGCTGGAGGCCGGCGCCGTCCAGGTCTGGCAGCCCGACCTCTCCAAGACGGGTGGCGTGACCGAGGGTATGCGCATTGCCGCGATGGCGTCGGCCTTCCGCATTCCGGTCCACGTGCATTGTTCGGCGACCGGTCTCAATCACGCTGCCTGCCTGCATTTTCTGGCCGCGACCGAGAACGCGGGCTACTTCGAAGCATGCGTGTCCGCGTTCAATCCCTTCCGCGACATGTTCGGCACCATCTTCGAGATCGGTTCCGACGGGTGCGTAGAACCACCCTCGGGCCCCGGGCTTGGCGTGGAAGTGGATGAGGATATTTTCAAGCGTTACCCAATCATCGATGGACCTGGATATGTCGTGAAGTTCTGAACAACAAAATACAGGCCGCCAAGGCCCGAGGAGACAAAGATGAAATTGCTGCGCACTATTGCCGGTGCTGTCTGCCTTCTGTTGTCGCTGTCGGCGCACGCGGCCGATCCCGCCGAGTCCTATCCTGACAGGCAGATACGCATCGTGGTGCCGTATCCGCCGGGGGGGTTCAACGATACGCTGGGCCGCACGGCGGCCGAGTACCTTGGCACGCACTGGAAAACGTCGGTGGTCGTGGACAACCGGCCGGGCGGTAACACGCTGATCGGCAACACGATCGTTGCGCGCGCCGCCCCGGACGGCTACACCCTGCTCGTGACGCCGCTGCCGTTTTCCGCGCTGCCGGGTCTGTACCAGGACAAGATGCCCTATGACGCTGTCAAGGATTTCGCTCCCGTGATCTGGGCGGGTAGCACGCAGAATGCGCTGGTGGTGCGAGCCGATTCGAAATACAAGACCGTGCAGGACGTGATCGATGACGCCAGGAAGAATCCGGGCAAGATCAACTACGCCTCCACCGGATCGGGTTCCTCCAATCATTTATCGATGGCGCTTTTCGATTCGATGACGGGCGTCAAGATGACGCATATCCCCTACAAGGGAAGTGCGCCCGCGGTGACGGCGCTGCTCGGCGGCGATACGGACATGTTGTTCGACAACGTGCCAAACGTCTATCCGCAGATAGAGGCGGGCAAGCTTCGCGCCCTGGCGACGACGGGCCTGAAGCGGTCGCCGATGTTGCCGGACATTCCCACGGTCGACGAATCGGGCGTGCGGGGATATGAAGTCACGGTATGGTTCGGCATACAGGCCCCGGCGGGCACGCCCAAGCCGATCGTCGAGAAATTGAATCGGGAGCTTGGACGCATGCTGCAGGATCCGGCGGTCCGCGAGCGTTTCGCCAAGCAGGGCGTGCAGCCCGTCGGCGGCACACCTGAACAGTTCGCCCAACAGGTCTCCACCGAGATCAAGAAGTGGGGGGATTTGATCCAGCGCGCGGATATAAAGATCCAATAGCTGAATTCGGCACCGTCCGGCGGAGCTAACACCGGGGGACGTTCCGCGGCGGGGCAGCCAAGCCCGGTCAAACCACGCTGCGGTATCGTTCCATGCAGGTGTCGAGCACCTCGCCGCCAGGACGTTTCCACCAGTTGGTCGATGAAAAGATCTCCACCTCGGCGTGCCCCCGGTAGCCGGCGGCTTCCATGGCCGCGCGGATGCGGCGGATGTCGATGATGCCGTCACCCATCATGCCGCGATCGTTCAGCAGGTCCCGGGTGGGCAGCAGCCAGTCGCATACATGGAAAGCAAGCAGCCGGTCGCTTCCTGCACGGTGGATCTGCTGTTCCAGCTTGGGATCCCACCAGACGTGGTACACATCGACCGCCACGCCCAGGATGCGGCGCGTCGTGTCTTCCGTCGGCGGATCCAGTGCATCGCAGATATCCAGGGCGTGCTCCAGGGTGTTGATGCAGGCGCGGTCGGCGGCATACATCGGATGGAGCGGTTCGATGGCCAGGGGGATGTTCGCGTCGCGCGCGTGTTGCAGGACGGCGGCGATGCCGTCCACGACATCATGGCGTGCCGACGCAATGTCCCTGTGCATGGCGGTACCCGCCAGCGCGCCCGGCAGGCCGCCCACGACCAGCACAAGGCAGGGCGCGCCCAACATGCGGGCCTCGTCGATGGCACGGCGCGTATCGTCGATGGCGGCTTGACGGCCCGCACGATCCACCGCCGGAAACATTCCGCCGCGACAATAGCCTGACAACCCTACACCGTTTTCGACCAGGCAGCGCGCGGCAGTATCCAGTCCGATCGCCGCGGCCTGGTCGCGCCAGGGGCTGATCGTCGTGATGCCGCGACGGGCGCATTCCTGGATGATGCGATCGAGCGGCCACTGGGCCCGCACGGTAGCCGTGTTGATGGATAGCCAGCGAAGGTCGGCCGAGAAGTCACGCATCGCCGATGCCGTACGAAGCCAACAGGACACGCATGCGATGTGCGGCCAGGTCCGGGTTCTCCAGCAGGTTGGCATTGTCGGCCAGGCGCAGCAGCTGGGCCAGGTGGGGAAGGCTGCGCATGCTCTGCTGGCCTCCCACCATTGAAAAGTGCGATTGATGGCCGTTCAGCCATGCCAGGAAAACGATGCCGGTTTTGTAGAAACGGGTGGGCGCCTGGAAAATGTGGCGCGAGACCGCGACCGTGGGTTCCAGGATGGCCTTGAAGCGCGCCTCGTCGCCTGCGCCAAGCGCGGCCAGCGCGGCGCTCGCCGCGGGAGCGATGGCATCGAATATGCCGAGCAGCGCGTCGCTGTGGCCGTGATTCGGCAGGCTGCCCTGGCCGTCACCGGCGATGAGTTCGGCATAGTTGAAATCGTCGCCTGTGAACATCCGGACGCCGGCCGGCAGCCTGCGCCGCATGGCGATTTCCTTGTCCTTGTCCAGCAGCGAGATCTTGATGCCGGCGACTTTGTCGGGGTGCGCCGCGATGACGGCTATCGCGTGATCCATGGCTTCGTCCAGGTCCGCCGTGCCCCAGTAGCCCGCGAGCGCCGGATCGAAAGCTTCGCCCAGCCAGTGGAGCACCACCGGTTCACGCGACTGGGAGAGGATGCGGTCGTACACGTGCAGATAGTCGTCCGGTGTCTTCGCGACACGCGCCAGTGCGCGACTGGCCATGATGATAAGGCGGCCGCCCAGCTTCTCGATCGCGTCCATTTGCAGTTCGTAGGCTGCGATCACGTCGTCGATGCCCCGAGCCGCATCCGGCGGCAGATGATCCGTGCCGCAGCCGGACACGACATCGGCCCCGGGCACGTCGCGGGCCGCCTGCAACGTGTAATCGATGAGTTGCAGCGATGTGGGCCAGTCCAGTCCCATTCCTCGTTGCGCCGTGTCCATTGCCTCGGCGACGCCCAGGCCCAGACTCCACAAGCGCTTCCGGTAGGCCATCGTCGCATCCCAGTCCAGCGCGCAGCGACTCGAAGGATCGATATCGGCGAGGGGATCGGCGACGACGTGTGCCGCCGAATAGGCGAGCCGATTGAAACGGCCGACTTCCGTGCTGCCGGTGCCAGCGGTGCGGCCGCTTAACCGATAGTTCTCCAGCACGCCGTTCGAGCGGGGGAGTTTCAGTGTCAGCGTCATGCGGGTGCCTATGGAGACGTAGGGAAAAAGAAATCCATCACGGCGTCGACCTGTCCTTCCAGCATAGCGGGGCCTTCGTGCGTGATGCAGCCGAGCCGGGCCGCAGCTTCGAGCAAAGGGGTGCGGACGGGCTTCAGGATGATGTCCGCGACCACGGTTTGCGCGTCGAGCCCGGAGATGTCGACCGGCAGCGGGTCGCCGTGCTTCATGCCGACGGAGGTGCAGTTGACGATAACGTCGAACCCCGCGGCTACGGGATCGCAGGCTTCGATATGCACGCTGGGCACGTGCAACCTTACCGACCTGATCAGTTCGTGGCAACGCTTCTGGTCGACATCGAATACGCCGATCTGTGCCGCGCGCTGGTCGGCGATGGCATTCACCACCGCGCAGCCGGCGCCGCCGGCGCCGATCACCAGCACCTTCTTGCCGGCAAGCTCGATGCCGCGCGCGGCCAGGCCGCGCACGAAGCCCGTACCGTCGAAGTTGTCGCCCAGCAGTCCGCCGTCGGGCAGCTTGCGTATCGTATTGACCGCCCCCAGGCGCGCGGCATTTCCGCCGAGCCTATCGATCAAGCCCGTTACCTGGATTTTATGCGGCACCGTGACGATAAGACCGTCAAAGTTCTTTATCGCGCGGAAGTTCGCGATCATGCCGCCAAGGTCGGAGGGCGCCACGTGCATCGCCACCAGCACCGCATCGATGCCACGTGCGCGGAACGCGGCATTGAACAGGCGCGGCGAGCCGACCTGTGCGATCGGATCGCCAATGATGGCATAGAGCCGTGTCGTGCCCGATAAGGCGGGCGTCACCTGCGTCGTACTCACGCATGCGCTCCGGTCAGCGCGGCGACGCGGGGGTGGTGGCGCGGCCCTTGCGCGGGCATCTCGCCGGCAATGTGCATGGGGCCAGGGCGGAAGAGGCGTTCATCCATGGTGCGCAGATTCGCGGCGATGCGCGGCCGGAAGGCCATCTGATCCAGGACGTCGCGCTGCAGGTCGATACCCGGCGCGATCTCGATCAGTTCCAGGCCGTCGGCGGTGTTCTGGAAGACCGCGCGCTCGGTAACGAAGACCGTGACCTGGCCGCGTTCCAGTGCATAAGGACCGCTGTAGCTGGTCTGCTCCAACTCCTTTACGAACTTCGAGTGCTTGCCCTCGTTCAGGATTGTCAGCTTACCGTCGCCGGTCTGTATCTTCAGGCCGCCTGCGGTGAACGTGCCACCGAACACCATCTTCTTGGCGTTTTGGCTGATGTTGACGAAACCGCCGATGCCGATAACGCGTCCGGCGAAACGGCTGATGTTCACGCTGCCGCGGGCATCCACTTCGACCGCCGACAGGAAAGCGATGTCCAGGCCGCCGCCGTCATAGAAGTCGAACTGATAGGGCTGGTCGATCATCGCCCAGTAGTTGCGGGCTGCACCTGCATCGAGGCCGTTGGCCGGGGCACCGCCGGTCAGGCCCTGTTCGTTGGTCAGGATGATGCGATCCAGAAGCTTCTCTTCGGCAGCGACGATGCCGATGCCGGTGCAAATGCCGGAGCCGACATTGCACACCGCGCCGTCGCGCAGCTCCAGGGCACAGCGGCGCGCGACGATTTTCCGCTCGTCCAGCGGCAGCTGCGGAAAGGACCCCAGCGGGATGCGCATCTGTCCGGAAAACGCGGGATCGTTGTCCGTTTGGTAGGTCTGCCACTGGTTAGGCTCGACCACGACGGCGTCGACCAGCATCCCGGGTATCTTCACGGTCTTGCCGGGTAGGGCGCCGCGCTGGGCAAGGCGCTTGACCTGCACGATGACCACGCCGCCGCAGCGCCGCGTGGCTTGCGCCATCGATAGCATCTCGCCGAAGATGGCTTCGTCTTCCATCGAGATATTGCCGTCCTCGTCCGCGGTGGTGCCGCGCAGGAAGGCGACGTCGATCTGGAAAGGTTTGTAGAACAGCCACTCCCGGCCCTTGAAATCCACGAGCTCGACGAGATCCTCCTGGCATTTCGCGCTTTGCTTGCCGCCGGCGATCCGGGGATCCACGAATGTGTGCAGGCCTACGTGCGTCATTAATCCAGGCCGGCCGCCGGCGATTTCCCGCATCAGTTGCGACAAGGCGCCTTGCGGCAGGGTGTATGCCTCGATCTCGTCACGCGCGGCCATGGCAGCCACGGATGGGGCGTCGACCACGGTTCCACAGACGATGCGCTTGAGCAGGCCCGGATGGCCGAAATGCGAAACACCGCGCTGGTTGCGGTCGCCCAGGCCCACCGGGTGCAGCGACGTGATATCGCGCGGTTGAGCGCTGGCAAGGAAGCGGCGTTCCACCGCTTCGATCAACGACTCGGGGATGGCGTGGCCGGAACCCGAGCCGCCGATGAGTATGGTGTCGCCGTCGCGAACGAGCTGTGCGGCCTGATCGGCACTTATGACTTGCATGGTCTCCATCCTGCTTGGAATCGGTCGTGGCAAGCGTACTGCCAACTTACTGATACGTCAATAAGTCGACTGATGCGGGATGGGCAGTGTCGGCGCGCGTTGGCGCCGGGAACGGCAGGGCTCGGATACGGGACGCCAGACGCGGGGTGCCCAGGGCCATCCCTATGATGCTGGCCTTGCCGGGCGGCCCGTGGGGCCCGTGGGTGTCAGGTGCGTGCGGCCTTCGTAGAGGCCTTCTTCCTGGCGGCGGGCTGCTTGCCCGCATAGGCGGACAACATGACGCGGGAGAACGCGCCGAAGAACAACTCCAGCCGATCGAAGCCGCCGGTGCCCTGCGTAAACACCGAGGAGCTGTTGACGATGTTGATCAGCAGGAATGCCAGGTCGTCGCGTGGCGTATCGGCACGGAGTTCTCCGCTGTCCGAGGCCTGCTGGACGGCGGACTGGATGGCCTCGTGTATGGAATCGGTGAAGCGTTCCAGATCGGCGCGGCCGGCGTCGCTGAGCACTTCGTTTTCCAGGCGCAGACGGCCGATCAGGCTCCAGGATTTTCCACCTTGGCCGGTGCGATTGAAACGCTTGTAGCGGGAATGGTTGTACTCCACGACCCGGTGCAGCTTCTCCGGCAGCGACAGGTTCTCGTCCAACCAGATCTCGCGATGACGCTCGATCGCGGAATCGACATATTCCTTGACGACTTCATCCACCAGGCTCTGCTTGTTGCCGAAGTGGTAGTGGATATTCGTCGTGGTGATATCGAGCCTGGTCGCGATGTCGCGAAAGCTCGTCCCGTTATAGCCGTTCGTAATGAGCAGAGCGGTGGCGACCTCTTTGATGCGGTCGCGCATCAACGGCTGCCCGGCTGCCGGTCCGCTCGCGGTCTTTTTTCTCGGCACTGTCGGCCTCTGGCGGAAAAACGTGGTTGTGGTGAGCCGATATGCTACAGCAACTCAAGCGGATTCCATCATCAGTTGGGTTTCCCCCTCCTGCACAACTTCGCCGCGCTGGTTGAGTACTTTCATCTCCAGCGTCACGATGCCCCGTCCAGGTTTGCGGGTGGGGCGCTTGGCCTTGACGGCCAGTCGCGCGTGTATCCTGTCGCCGATAAGCAGGGGGGCGCGGAATGACCAGTTCCAGTTCAGCGTGGCGACGCCCTTCAGGCGCACCTTGCAACGCGTCTTCAGTCCATCCGCCAAGGCCAGGCCCAGCAGCCCGTGGGCAATGCGTCCGCTGAATCCAGCTTCGCGGGCGAATTCGTCGTCCATATGGACATCGAACAGGTCGCCCGAAATGCCGGCGAACCCGACGACGTGCGATTCCGTTATGGTGATGCCGGCCGTGCGATAGTGATCCCCCGGTTCCAGGGCGTCGTAGCCGTATTCGCCGGCGTCGAGTTCTCTTCCCGGCGGCTGGGAAGGAACAAGTTCCTCATTGAGCATGGTGATTTCTCCTCGTCTCGGTCTTATAATACATATTTATCGATAAGTAAGTATACTAGCCCGTGCAAGGGACGGGGCAAGCATAAAAGCCGTAGAACGGAGGTAGACAATGGCATCGGTAAAGATTGTCGATGTGCGCAAGAGTTTCGGCGAAGCGCATATCCTGCGCGGCGTATCCATCGACATCGAGGACGGGGAGTTCGTCATCCTCGTCGGGCCTTCGGGTTGCGGCAAGTCGACGTTGTTGCGGACGCTGGCGGGCCTGGAGAAGGCCTCTGGCGGCGAGATCCGCATCGACGGCAAGGCGGTCAACGACCTGCCGCCGCAGGATCGCGATATCGCCATGGTCTTCCAGAACTATGCGCTCTATCCGCATATGACCGTCGCGGAGAACATGGGGTTCTCGCTGAAGATGCGGCGCGCACCCAAGGCACAGATGGACGAGGCCGTGCAGCGCGCGGCGCATATATTGGGCCTGGAGAAACTGTTGGACCGCTATCCCAGGCAGCTGTCCGGGGGCCAGCGGCAGCGCGTGGCGATGGGGCGGGCGTTGGTGCGCAATCCCAGGGTCTTCCTGTTCGACGAACCGCTGTCGAATCTGGATGCCAAGCTGCGGGTGGCGATGCGGGCAGAGATCAAGGAGCTGCACCAACGGCTGAAGACCACAACCGTCTACGTCACCCACGATCAGATCGAGGCGATGACCATGGCCAGCAAGATCGTGGTCATGAAAGACGGACTGATCGAACAGACGGGCGCGCCCCTGCACCTGTACGACGAGCCGGCCAACATCTTCGTGGCGGGCTTTATCGGCTCGCCGGCCATGAACTTCCTGCCGGGTGTGGCGCGCGATGGCGTATTTGCCGCCGATTGCGGCCTGGCGCTGCCATTGGGCGACCGCCGGCTGGAGGAAGGCCGACGCGCCGTGTACGGGGTGCGTCCGGAGCATTTCGTCGTCTCCGACCAGGGCGTGCCGGTCGAGGTCGTGGTTGTCGAACCGACCGGATTGGAAACCCAGATCATGACGCACTGCGGCAAGCAGGAAATCGTCTGCCTGTTTCGGGATCGCCTGCTGCCTGAGCCGGGCAGCCAGCTGCGCATTCTGCCCGATGTGAGCAGGATCCATCTGTTCGACGAGAAGAGCGGACAGAGGCTGCCCAAGGGTGCCTGATCTCCTCCAGGAAAATACTTAGTAGTAAGTAAGTTTAAGTATTGACTTTTCGATAAGTAAGTTTATTCTTCGCTCATACACGGCAAGCTGGTGTACGAGCCAGTACAGACCAATACTTCCCAGCGAGGAGACAACAATGTTCAAGCATGGTTCTTCCATCCGTGCATGGCTGATGGGGACAGCACTGGCCACATCGGCGATGTTCTGCAGTATGCAGGCACATGCGGATCAGACGCTTACCATCAACACGGACCGCAGCGGTACCGGCCAAAAGAACGCCTTCAACAAGATCGTCGCGGATTTCGAAGCGGCCAACCCCGGGGTCAAGGTCAACGTCAACTATAGCGATGTCGAGTCCTATAAGACCTCGATCCGAAACTTCCTGGTAACGAGCCCGCCGGACCTGGCTTTCTGGTTCACGGGGGCGCGCATGCGCGCCTTCACCAAGCGCAATCTCTTCGCGGACCTGACGGGGTTCTTCTCCGAGAATAAGCTGAACGAGCCGATGAAGCCGTTCCTGTCGGCAGTCAGCGACAACGGCAAGATGTACATGATGCCGACCAATCTTACGACTTGGGGATTCTTCTACAACAAGAAGGTGTTCGAGAGCGCCGGCATTGCGCCTCCCAAGACGTGGGACGAGCTGATGGCGGCTGCCGCGAAGTTGAAGGCGGCCGGCGTTACGCCATTCACCATCGGTACCCGCGACCTTTGGGCCAACGACCTGTGGTTCGATTACCTTGACCTGCGCGTGAACGGCCTGGATTTCCACATGCGCCTGATGGACGGCAAAGAGAAGTACACGGACCCTCGCGTGAAGAAAGTCTTCGGCATGTGGGGTGATGCGGTGAAAAAGGGCTATTTCCAGGAAAACGCCAGCTCGTACGGATGGCAGGAAGCCATTCCCTTCCTGGCGCAGGGCAAGGCGGCCATGTATTTGCTGGGCCCCTACGTATTGACCTCGCTGCCCAAGGATGTGCACGGGAATATCGGCTTCTTCAAGTTCCCCGTCGTGGACCCGTCGGTCCCGAATTTCGAGGAGCTGTCCATCAATGGCGTGGGCATCCCCGAAGGTGCGAAGAACAAGGAACTGGCGAAGCGTTTCCTCGCCTTCCTGGCCAAGCCCGACAACATGCTTGCGTTCGCCAGGGCAGGCGCCGTCATCCCGGCGCGTACCGATGTGGTGATCACGGACGATCCGTTCGCCCAGTCGCAGGTCGAACTCGTGAAGCAGGCCAAGGGTTCGTCGCAGTTCTATGATCGCGACACCGATCCGGAGATGGCGCAGATCGGCATGCGCGGATTCCAGGAATTCCTGGCAAATCCTGACCGCGAGAATGCCATTCTCGACCGCCTCGAAAAGGCCCGCGAGCGCATCTTCAAGCAATAAGTCGATTCATCAGGCACGCAGCGCAACCTGCATTCGCGCAGGTTGCCACAGGGATTGCAATGAAAGAATTCTGGGGCCGCAACCAGGCCTGGATAACGCCGCTATTGCTGCTGGCGCTGCCGGCGGGCCTGTTCCTGCTGGTCATCGTGTCGTCCATTGTGCAGAGCATCTGGCTGAGCCTGTTCGACTGGGACGGCACGGGACCCAAGACGTGGGTGGGCCTGGGCAACTATGTCGAGTTGTTCAGCGATCCGCAGTTTTGGGTATCGCTGAAGAACAATGTCATCTGGCTGGTCCTATTCCTGCTTGCGCCCGTCTTCGGCCTGGCCTTGGCGCTGTTCCTGAACCAGAAGCTGCCCGAGATGCGCTTCGTGAAGTCGATGTTCTTCATTCCGCTTGTGCTGGCGCACGTGATCATCGGCGTGGTATTCACCTGGTTCTACGATCCGACTTTCGGTTTGCTGGCGCTGGCGTTCAAGGCGCTTGGCCTGCAGCCGCTCGCGATTCTTTCGGACGAGCATTTCGTGACGCTCGGCATCATCATCGCCGCGCTTTGGTCGCAGATCGCATTCTGCCTGGTATTGTTCCTGGCCGGTCTCTCACAGATCGACCATGAGCTGATCGCGGCGGCGAAGATGGACGGCGCCTCCGGATGGCGCCTGTTCCGCCACATCGTGCTGCCGCAACTGCATTCAGTGACGTTCGTTGCGGTCATCATTACGGTCATCATGTCGCTGCGCAACTTCGACATGATCGCGGTGATGACGCAGGGCGGCCCCTACGGCTCGTCGACGGTACTGGCCTACCAGATGTACGACACGACGATTTTCAGTTTCCGCGCGGGCTACGGCGCGGCCATCGCTACCGTGCTGTTCCTGATTATGAGCATCTACATCGCCTTGTTCCTGCGGTACACCTTGCGCAACGAAGCCCGGGAGCAGCTCTGATGTATCCGTCGCCCATTGCCGATCGTCCGCCTGGCCAGCGCCTGGCCTACCGCGTTGCGCTATACATTGCGCTGTTGGTTTGGATCCTGCCGCTGCTTGCCGTGATGATGACCGCGTTGCGCTCGCAAGGCGACCTGCTGTCGGGTAACTACTGGGGCTGGCCCAGCCAGTTTTCGTTGCTATCGAATTACCACGAGGTATTCGCGTCGTCGCCGATGGGCACGTTCTTCGTGAACAGCCTGCTTGTGACCGGCGTGACCGTGTTCCTGGTGCTGGTCCTGTCGACGCTGGCGGGCGTGGCCCTGGGCAAATACCGCTTCCGCGGCAGGACGTGGTTGTTCGCCATGTTCATCGCCGGGAACTTCGTTCCGTACCAGATCCTGATGATCCCCGTGCGCAACCTGGTCGTGCATCTCGGGCTGTACGACAGCATCTGGGCATTGATCCTTTTCCATACCGCCTTCCAGACCGGGTTCGCCACGCTGTTCCTGCGCAACTTCATTGCCGCGCTGCCCGAGGAGCTGTTCGAGGCGGCACGCATCGAGGGCGTCAGCGAATTCCAGATCCTGCGTACCATCGTTATTCCGCTGGTGCGACCGGCGTTGGCAGGTGTCGCGGTCCTGGTGTTCACCTTTGTCTGGAACGACTATTTCTGGGCGCTCGTGCTGGTGCAGAGCGATGCGGCCAAGCCGTTGACGCTGGGCCTGGCGGGTTTGAAGGGGGAGTGGCTGACGGCCTGGAACCTGATATCGGCCGGCGCGCTGTTTGCCGCATTGCCGCCTGTCGCGTTGTTCTTCTTCATGCAGAAGCACTTCGTGGCGGGGCTGACAGCAGGCGCGGTGCGGGGATAACCGGCGACTTCCGGGGCGGGCGCACTCCACCCCGTCGACTATTCGGCTGGATTCGCGGCACGTTGTGCTCTCCGAACCAAGCGCGCTTGCGCTCGGCCAGCGATGCCGCTACTATTTATGTATCGATCGATACATAAATAAGTAAGCACTCAGAATACTGCTATGGACATAACCCCTCTTCGTCTCGCTCGTAAGCGAGCGCTTGTTACCGGTGCAGCGCGTGGCATCGGCGCGGCCATCGCGCTTAAGCTGGCCGAAGACGGCGCGGACGTCGCTATCACATACGAGAAATCGGCAGAAAAGGCCGCGGCTCTCGTCGCTGAGATTCGCGCTCTGGGCCGCAAGGCCGTCGCCATTCAAGCCGATGCAGCCAGCCCCGATGCTGCGAAGACAGCGGTTGAACAGACTGTCGCCGACCTCGGCGGCCTTGACATCCTGGTCAACAATGCCGGCGTCCTGATTCCGGGTCCCTTTGCCGCCCAGTCGCTGGAAGAGATAGACCTGCAGTTGAACGTCAATGTGCGCGGTGTTTTCGTGACCACCCAGGCGGCGCTGCGACACATCCCGAATGGCGGCCGTGTCATCACCATTGGCAGCAATGCGGGTCTGTCTGTCCCGTTCGCCGGTATAGCGGTCTATGCGGCCACCAAGTCGGCAATGGAGAGCTTCACCCGCGGTCTCGCCCGTGAACTGGGCCCTCGCGACATTACCGTGAATCTGGTTCGCCCCGGCCCGATCGACACCGACATGAATCCTGCCGATGGGCCTCTCGCGCCTTCTATCCTTCCGAGCCTGTCTATTGCCCGCTACGGTAAGGCCCGGGAGGTCGCCGAGGCCGTTGCCTTCCTCGCCGGACCTGGCGCGGCCTATGTTACCGGTTCGGGCATTCTTGTCGATGGCGGCATAAACGCCTGAATTACCCAGAGCAACTGTTTCGATCTGTCTTGCACAGCGCTTCTTCGACCGATCGCATGGACGGATAGTCTTGCTAGAAGAAGCTGTCGCATACCGTAGAGGAAGAGAGCATGACGACGATGATTGTGGTTTGTGCTGGCGACGCCAGCGTAAGATTCGATCGCGACTACTACGCGAACGAGCATCTCAAGCTGGCAAAGGCGTGCTGGGCGCAGTATGGACTTCAGTCTGCCGAGGCTTTCTTCCCGTACTCCGAAGCCGGCGACTGGAAATCCATTGGTGTATATACGTTTTCCTCGGCACAAGGGGTATCTGACGCCCTGGCGAGCCAACAGACACAGCAGGTGATGGACGACGTGAAGAATTTCACCGATGCGCCTGTCGTGTTGCGCAGTCTTTTCATGGAGTTCTGAGGATCGCGACGGTGTCAATCTGCGCCGAGCGTTGACCCGTTGGAGCCCGCGTTGACGCGGGACTTTGACACGTCATTCTACGGCCGCGCCTGAAACCTCGACGACCGCGCCCTA
Organism: Bordetella genomosp. 11; assembly: GCF_002261215.1. NCBI lineage: Bacteria > Pseudomonadati > Pseudomonadota > Betaproteobacteria > Burkholderiales > Alcaligenaceae > Bordetella > Bordetella genomosp. 11. The sequence goes on from NZ_NEVS01000001.1 coordinate 728,419, forward strand.
TCTGCAGCCGCGGCAAGATGGCCCATGCCTCCCAATTTCGGCTATTGGCGCAACGGATGGATAATATCCGCCGACCTATTGCGACGCCCAGCCGAAGTCGGCGTTGGGTAATACAGAGGGAAGCAAGGAGCGACCTTGAAAGAGCAAGGAATAACCACGGCCATCGTGCATTCCGATCCTTGGGCAGGCGTGGAGCACGGCGCTATTCGCGCGCCAATTCATACGTCGACCCAATTCGGTTACGAGCGGGTGGAAGACCTCATCGGCGTGTTCCAGGGGACGGCAAAGAATTCCTTCAACTATGCACGCCAGGGTACACCGACCACTGCCGCACTGGAGGCCAAGGTAACCCGGCTGGAACAGGGGCGCGGCTCCGTATGCTTTAGCTCCGGGATGGCAGCGATTGCCGCTACGTTCCTTTCGTTGTTGAAGACTGGCGATCATTTGGTGTCCAGCAAGTTCGTATTCGGCAATACGAACAGCCTATTCGGTACCTTGGAACATCTCGGCATCACCACAAGCAAGGTGGATGCGAGTTCGGCGTCGGCTATCGAGGCCGCGCTGCGTCCAAACACTCGCATGGTCTTCGTGGAGACGATTGCCAATCCCGGCACTCAGGTCCCCGATCTTGAAGCGATTGGCGAGCTTTGCCGGCAGCGCGGCTTGTTATATGTCGTCGACAACACGATTACATCGCCGGCGCTCTTCAGGCCCCGCGACGTGGGCGCCGGGCTGGTGATCAATTCGTTGAGCAAGTCAATCGCAGGG